>JASHOF010000094.1 GCA_030041255.1 Acetobacteraceae bacterium | reverse complement strand
CAGGCCTCTCTCTCGGCCCTGCTCGTCCCCGCAGAAGGCGCCGACGAGGCCGCGGTCGCCGAGGCAGTGCAGCGCGTGAACGCCCGGCTCTCCGTGATCGAGCGGGTCCGCCGCCACCAGTTGGTGCCCCCCTTCACGCAGGAGAACGGCCTGCTCACTCCAACTCAGAAAATCCGCCGCCAGATCGTGCTCAGCACGTTCGGAACGAAGCTCGAGGAAGCGCGCTGAGCCGGGCCAGCAAAGGCTACTGTGCCGACTCCAACGCTTGATACTGTAGGATGCACTCTCGCGGTCGGCACACTCCTCTTTATTTTCAGTGGCCTGCTGATCCCCTTTCGTTTGCTGCCGGCGGCTGCAAACGGCGGGGGCAGGACACTACATGCCGAGCGCGCGGCGATAGAGATCGAGCAGTGTCTCCCGTTCTTCCACCGCTTGCGGTTCCTGCCGGCGCAGGCGGATGAGCTGGCGCAGCACCGGAACATCGAACCCGGCCGATTTCGCTTCCGTATAGATGTCCCGGATATCGGCACCGAGCGCCTTACGCTCTTCCTCCAGCCGCTCGATGCGCTCGACCAGGCTTCTCAGCCGATCGGCTGCAATTCCGCCGACGCCGGGTGGTGCCTTGCGCGCGATGCTGCTCACTGCCATTCGTGCCTCCCCCGACTTCGGCCGGGTCGGGATAATGGCCGCCATCGTACTGGTCAACCGGCGGCCGCGCGCTCCGGCTTCGAGCCGCCGCCCCCCAGATAGGCCTTGGCCAGGCTTTCGTTCTTTTCGAGTGCATCGGCTTCCCCGGCCAGGACGATCCGGCCGGTCTCCAGCACATATCCGTAATGCGCAAGCCTGAGCGCTACGCGTGCATTCTGCTCGACCAGCAGCACCGTCGTGCCGGCCTCGTTCAGCCGGCGGATCGTGCGCATGATCTCCTGCACCAGCCGCGGTGCCAGCCCCATCGAGGGCTCGTCGAGCAACAAGAGCTTGGGTTCGCTCATCAGCGCGCGCGCGATCGCGAGCATCTGCTGTTCGCCGCCCGAGAGCAGGCTCGAATCGCGGTTTCGTCGCTCCGCCAGAATGGGAAACATCGCGTAGGCGGCATCACGACGACGGCGCCTCACTCCCTCATCGACCACGCTGTAACCGCCGAGATCGAGATTCTCCTCGACCGACATGCCGCGAAAGATCCGCCTCCCCTCCGGTACATGCACCAGCCCGAGCCGGGCGATGCTGTGCGCGGCGAGCCGCGTGATATCGGCGCCCTCGAACAGCACACGCCCGCTTCTCGCCGGCACGAGGCCGGAGATGGTGCGCAAAGTCGTGCTCTTGCCGGCACCATTGGCACCGAGCAACGTCACCACCTGGCCTTGCCTGACCTCGAAGCCGATGCCGCGGAGCGCATGAATCTCGCCGTAATAGGTCTCCACCGCCTCCAGCCTGAGCAGCGCCTCCATCACAGGGCGTCTTCCTCGCGGCCGAGATAGGCCTCGATCACACGCGGGTCGCTCTGCACCGCCGCCGCGTCGCCCTCCGCGATCTTCCGCCCGTAGTCGAGCACCGTGATATGCTCGGAGACCTGCATGACGAGGCCCATGTCGTGCTCGATCAAGAGGACGCTCACGTCGAGCTCGTCACGCACGCGGCGGACCAGGCCGACCAGTTCGGCCTTTTCCGCGCTGTTGAGTCCCGCCCCCGGTTCATCGAGCAGCAGGAGCGAGGGTTCGGTCGCCAGCGCGCGGGCCCATTCGACGCGGCGCTGGTGCCCGTACGGCAGGGTGCCGGCCATTTGTTCCGACACCTCGGGAATGCCGACGAAAGCCAGCCACCGCTCCGCCTGGGCGCGGATCGCCCGTTCCTCCCGTCGATGCCGCGGCGTCTCCAGGATGGCGTCCAGCGCTCCTGCCCGGGTCCGGCAATGCCGCCCGGCCATCACGTTCTCGATCGCGGAAAGCTCGCGGAAGAGCCGCAGATTCTGGAACGTGCGCGCCATCCCGAGCCTGGTGATGCGGTGCGGCGCCAGCCCGTTGATACGCTGTCCGGCCAGCCTGATGCTGCCGCTCGAAGGCCGGTAGAATCCCGTCAGGCAGTTGAAGACGGACGTCTTGCCCGCCCCGTTCGGCCCGATCAGGCTCGCGATCGCCCCTTTGCCGACCGCGAGATCGAGCCCGTTCAGGACCTTGAGGCCGCCGAAACTCAGGCTGAGCCCACTCACTTCGAGGAGGGCGTCCATCGCCTCAGCGCCACTTCTCGGGCCAGATTCCGGCCGGGCGGAACAGCATGATCAGAAGCAGGCTGATCGCGAACACCAGCATGCGCATCGAGCCGACATCGCGGAACAGCTCCGGGAAAATCACGATCACCAGCGCGCCCAGGATCACGCCGGGAATCTTGCCGCGCCCGCCCAGGACCACGCCGAGCAGGATCAGGAGGGACTGGTTGAAGGTAAAGGTCTCGGGGGAGATCGCGGTCATTTTCGCCGCATAGAAGCAGCCGCCGATTGCGGCAAAGATCGCGCCAAGGATATAGGCCGCGAGCTTCACCATGGCATGGTTGATGCCCATCGCGCGCGCCGCATCCTCGTCCGAGCGCACGTACTTCCAGGCCCTTCCGATGCGCGAGTTCTCGAGCCGGTGGCTCGCGACCACGCCCAGCACGGCAAGCAGCAGGAACACGTAGTAATAGGCACCGATGCTGTCGAGGTGATAGCCGAAGAGGGTGGGCCGCTCGATGCCGACCAGCCCGCTCGCACCGCCCGTCACGGCCAGGTTGCGCACCGAGATCCGCACCATCTCGCCGAACCCGAGCGTCACGATGGCCAGATAGTCGCTGCGCAGCCGGAGCGTCGGCCCGCCGATGATCACGCCGGCGATCGAGGCGGCGACTACCGAGATCGGCAGGCTGAGCCAGAAGCTGAGGCCGAGACGGAGCGTGACGATGCCCGCCGTATACGCACCGACCGCAAAGAAGGCCGCATAGCCGAGATCGAGCAAGCCGGCGAAGCCGACGACGATGTTGAGCCCGAGGCAGAGCAGGACATAGAACCAGGCCTCGGACAGCACCTCGAGATAATAGTTGTTGGCGAAACCCGGCACGGCTGCGAGAGCGGCCAGCAGCACCACGACGCCGAGAGCCCGCCTGATCGACCACCCCGGCCGCCCGAGCCGGACCGCGGCCTCGCTCACATCCGCTCCACCTCAGGCTGGCCGAGCAGCCCGGTCGGGCGGAACACCAGGAAGAGAATCAGGAAGGCGAACACGAACACGTCCTTCCATTCACTGCCCACGCCCGGGATCTGCGTGCCGAAGGCCTCCAGGAGCCCAAGCAGGATGCCCCCCAGCATGGCGCCCGGAATGCTGCCGATCCCGCCGATCACTGCCGCGGTGAACGCCTTGAGCCCGATCAGGAAGCCCATGAAGAAGTTGATGCTGCCGTAATAGACGCCCGCCAGCACGCCGGCCGCCGCCGCCAGCGCCGAGCCGATCAGGAACGTGAGTGCGATCGTGCGATCGACATCGATTCCCATCAGCCGGCACGCATCCTGGTCGATGGCAATCGCCCGCATCGCCTTGCCGTGACGAGTGCCCGAGACGAACAACTCGAGCACCACCATCAGCACGACCGAGGTGCCCACCAGCACCATCTGCGTCCAGGTGACGTGCACCATTCCGAGGTTGATTCCCGCAAAGCCGAGGCTCGTGGTGAAGGCGGTGTACTGCCCGCCGGTGAAGGCAAGTGCCACGTTCTCGAGCAGCATCGAGACCGCGAGCGCCGTGATCAGCACCGAGAGCTTGGGCGCTTCACGCAGCGGCCGGTACGCCACGCGATCGATGATCACGCCGAGCACGCCAACCGCCAGCATGCTGAACAGGATCGCCGGCACGATCCCGCCCCACCCCCCGCCGGCCCAGCCCGAGATCAGCGAAAGCGCTCCGAAACCCGCGAAGGCGCCGACCATGTAGAGATCGCCGTGCGCGAAGTTCAGGAGCTTGATGACGCCGTAGACCATCGAATAGCCGAGCGCCACCAGTGCGTAGAATGATCCGAGGATCAGCCCGTTCGCGAGTTGCTGCAGCAGCACCTCGTAGAGCGGCATCTCGCCCTCTTGCTCCTCAGGAGGGCGAGAGCTTTCTCAACCTGCCTCCCGCGTCACTTCCCGCCCGGTGCACCAGGGCCGGTATAGAGCGTCCACTGGCCACTCTTGCCGAGCAGCACGACGAAGTTGCTGCGGGCAAGAGTGTTCTTGGGAGTGAACGAGACTGGCCCGGAAATGCCCGGGAAGTTGTCCGTCTGCTTGAGGGCGGCAATGATCTTCATCCGGTCCGTGGAGCCTGCAACCGTGATCGCGTGCGCCAACAGCATCATCCCGTCATAGGAGAGTGCGGAATAGGGCCCCGGCGGCTGATGAAACTGCTTCTGGTAGTTCTCGATGAAGGTCTTGGCCTCGGGCAGGAAGTTGGCGGTGGGGTTGGAGAAGCAGAACACGCCTTCCGCCGCCGCCCCGGCGAGCTGGAAGAGCTTGGGCGAGTTGTTGCCGTCTCCGAGCGCGATCATCCCCGCGTAACCGCCCTGGCGAAGCTGCTTGATCAAGAGCGCGCCGTCCGCATAGTACGCGGTCCAGAAAACCGCCTGCGGGTTGCGCTGGCGGATGCGCGTGACGACCGGCGAGAAGTCCTGCTGCCCTTTGCTCACCACTTCGTAATCCACGACCTTGTTGCCAAGCTTCTCCCACGCCGTGCGCGTAAGCTCTGCAAGATTCGCCGAATAGGCATCCCCCTCGTTGATGATCGCGAGCGTCTTGATGCCACGCGCCTTGAACAGGTTGACCGCCGTCTTCACCTGGTCGAACCCGGTCGAGTTGATCATGAAGGCGTTGCCCGGGTTGGCGCCGATCAGCTCGGTCGAGTTCGATGCCGTGATCACGAACGGCACGTGGGCGTCGCCGTAAACTTTGAGCGTCGGCAGCGTGGCACCCGAGCAATAGCCGCCGACAACGCCCGTGACACCCTGCGAGACGAGCTTGCTCGCCGCATTCACGGCCGCCTGCGGGTCGCAGGCGGCGTCCCCAGGCAGGATGCTGATCTTCTCGCCGAGCACGCCACCCTTGGCGTTGATCTCTCCCGCCGCCATGCGGATCGCATTCAGCATGTCGATGCCGTACGGCGCTTCGGAACCACTCGTCGGCACCTGCGCGCCAATCGTAATCGCTGCCGCGCGGGCCGGGCCCACGCCTGCGAGGCCGAGCACAAGCAGGCCGGCGGCAGCCAGAATCACCCCCTTTTTCATTGACGTCGTCTCCCTTCGCCGCTTCGCCCCGGGCTATCCTTGGGCAGAGCGGGAAGGAACGCCAATCCTGCCGACCCGTCAATGCCGAGACCCAATGCCGGGACTGGCCGCGCGGCGCCCCGCTTTGTCGCTCACCCGGCGAAGCGCGTTTCGGGAACGCCCCGGATGCCAAGATCGCGAATGGCGAACAGCGAGCCGCGCAACACACCGTCGCCAGGGAAGCGCGGCAGCGGCGGTTTGGCCATGCTGGTGACATAGAGGATGTCGAGGTCGGGCCCACCGAACATCACGCTGGTCACCTTCTTGACCGGCATTTCGATCACCCGCTCGAGGCTGCCGTCGGGGCGATAACGCGCCAGGCGGCCGACATAGACCTGCGCGCTCCAGAGGCATCCTTCGGCATCGACCGTCGCTCCATCGAAGGCGCCGCCGTCCTTTTCGCGACGGCAGAACGTTCGCTTGTTGGCGGCGCCGCCGGTCTCCTGGTCGTAATCATAGGCGGAGATTTCGCCTGACCAGCTATCGGCAAAATAGAGGGTCTTTCCATCCGGGCTCCAGCATGGGCCGTTGCTCACGATGATACCGGAATCCAGTTTTCGCACCTTCAGATCGGGGGCAAGGCAGTAAAGTGCACCGTTCGGCCCTTCCTCCATCGTATCCATCGAGCCGGCAACGAAGCGCCCGCGCTTGTCGACCTTGCCGTCATTCAGCCGGTTGTTCGGCTTGTCGGGCTCGGGGTCCCGGATCAGCGACACCGCACCGGTCTTGAAATCAAGGAAATGAAAGCCTCGTTCCAAGGCAACGACCGCCCCGCCGCCGCTCCGCAGGCACATCGATCCGATCTTCTGCGGCACGTCCCAGGCGCGCAACTCGCGCCCGTCCGCCGTGCAGCGGAAAACCCGGCCATCGAAACTGTCGATCCAGTACAGACGCTGTTCGTCGACATCCCAGAGCGGACCCTCGCCGAGCGTGGTCTTCACGTCTACGAGCACGTCGATGCGCATGTCGCCTTCCCCTTTCAGCCTGCGAAGCGTGGCTCGGGCAGGCCGCGCACGCCAAGACCGTGCACGGCGAACAGCCCGCCGGCCGCCTGCTCGAGACGTCGCCGCCCCTGGTAGGGACGCGCCATCGAGGTGACGTAAAGGATGTCGAGATCGGCGCCGCCGAAGCTTAGGCTCGTGATGCTGTCGGTCGGCATGCCGATCAGCCGGTCGATGGTGCCGTCAGGCGCGAAGCGCACCAGGCGGCCCCCGTACACCTCGACGCTCCAGACGAATCCCTCCGCATCGACGGTTGCCCCATCCGGGTAGCCGCGAAGATGCCCCTCGAAGTTGGCAAAGACACGGCGATTGAGAAGCTCGCCCGTCACCAGGTCGTATTTGTACGACCAGATGGTACGGCGGAAACTGTCCGCGAAATAGAAGGTGGCGCCGTCCGGACTCCAGCAGGGGCCGTTGCTGACGATGATGCCTTCCTCGAGCCGGGTCAGGCGAAGATCAGGGTCGAGCCGCCACAGTGAGGCGAGCGGCTCGCGTTCCTCGTAATCCATGCCGCCGGCGACGAAGCGACCGCCGCGATCCACCTTGCCGTCGTTCAGACGCGTGCGCCGGCATAGAGCTTCCGGATCGGCGATCGGCGTTGCAGTGCTCCTCTCGAGGTCGAAGAAATGAAAACCGTTGCGCAATGCCAGCACCGCTCCACCACCGGCGCGCAGGCACATCGAGCCGATGTGCTCGGGAACCTTCCAGGTCCGGAGCCCTTCCCCGCGCGCGTCCACCCGGTGGATCGTCGCCCCGTGGCTGTCGATCCAGTACAGGCGCTGCTCGGTCACGTCCCAGAGTGGTCCCTCGCCGAGTTCGTTGCGGGCATCGACCAGGAGTTCGATGCGCAGCATCACAGTGCCTCCACATTGCCGCATACCCCGAGCGACTGGCCCGAGACATTGCGGCCGAGCGGCGAGATGAGGAACAGCACCATATGCGCAACGTCCTCGGCCGAGACCATCCGGCGGAGCGAGACCTTCTCCAGATACTGCTTTTCCATCTCGGCATAGGTCAGGCCGAGTTGGCCGGCGCGGGCACCGATGACACGCTCGATGCGGGGGCCGGCGACAATTCCCGGCAGGATGGCGTTGACGGCAATGCCGGCCGGACCAAGCTCTTTGGCGAGACTCCCGGTCAATCCGATCACCCCCCATTTCGCAGCCGAATAGGGCGTGCGGTAGGCGTAGCCGAAGCGGCCGGCAGCCGAGGACATGTTGACGATGGCCCCGCCGCCGGCGGCCTTCAACAGCGGCACCGCGCGGCGCGCGCAGAGGAACTGGCCGGTGAGGTCGACATCGATGCAGCGGCGCCACTCCGCCGGGCTGATCTCCTCGATCGCACCGGTCGGTCCGGCGATGCCGGCATTGTTGACGAGCGCATCGAGCCCGCCGAGCGCACCGTAAGCCTCGTCGAACAGGCGATCCACGTCGGCTTCGTCGGCAACATCGGCGATGGTCGTGCCGACCGCAAGCGAATGGGCGCAGGCATCCAGCGCGGCTCTGTCCACGTCGCAGATGTGCACGCGCGCGCCGGCGCTCACCAGCGCCTCGCTGATGGCACGCCCGATACCGGCTGCTCCGGCCGTGACGACGACACGCTGTCCCTGTGCCTGAAGTTCCGCCATCGGCTTCTTCCTTCCCCCTCCCTTTCCCCTCAGGCCCTCTTCTCGCGCAGTGCCAGCACGGCGCCGAGCAGAACCAGTCCGAAGATGATGTCACGCGTGGCACTCGGCAGCGTGGTGCCCTCGAGCAGGGTGGACAGTGCGGTGAGTAGCAGCACACCACCCAGCATGCCGATATAATGACCGCGGCCGCCGGTGATCAGCGTGCCGCCAACCACGACGACCGCAATCGAGGGCAGCAGGTAGTCATCGCCCATGCCGAGGCTCGCCTGGCCGGAAAAGCCGGAAAGAAGAACGCCGACCAGCGCGCTGCAGAAACCCGACAGCGCATAGACCCCGATCAGCGTGCCGCCCACCCCGACCGCGCTGAGGCGCGCGACCAGCGGGCTGTTGCCAACCGCATAGATGCGGCGACCGAACACGGTCCGGTTCAGCAAAACCACCGAGAAGATCACGAATGCCGCCAGGAACCACACCACCGGCCGCGGTCCTGCGAAATGGCCGGTCATGAACCATCTCTGGGCAGACGAAGCAAAGCCCGAAGGCGTGCCATTGCAGTAGAGCAGGGCCGCACCCTGGAGGATGCCGTTCATGGCCAGCGTCATGACGATCGGCGGCAGGCCGAGCAGCACGATGCCAAGCCCGTTCACCGCCCCGAGTGCGGCCCCCAGCACGAGCCCGAGCGGCACCGCCCACAGGGCCACAGCATCCGAGCCGCGAATGAGGCCGGCGGTGAGAATGCCGATGAACCCGATCATCCAGGGCACCGAAAGGTCGAGGCCGCCGGTCAGGATCGCGGCCCCCTGGCCGAGCGCGAGAATGGCAAGGAACGAAGAAAGGACCAGGAGAGAATCGAAATAGCCTGGGTTCGTCAGCGTGTTGCCGAACACCGCCTGGGACGCCAGGAGCACGATCACGAAGCCGACATAGGCCGGCACGATCATGCCCAGCCCCTCGCGGTGACGGGCGAACCAGGATACGGCCGCAGGCTTGCCCGCCGGTGGCGTCGGAAGCTGAGGCGCCGCCCCATGGGAAGGGTGCGCGGAGGCCAGCGCACCACGCGCCCGCGCTGCGAGCTTATCGCGCGCCAGGCGTATATAAAAGGCAATCGGTGAGCGGCGGTTGAGCGAGGCGGCGAGCACTGCCAGCAGCAGAATGGCACCCTCGGCGACCGAGCTGAAATAGGCGGACACGTTCAACACCAAGAGGATGTTGACGATGATCATCAGGATGTAGGAGCCGACGATCGAACCGATGCATCCGCCCCTTCCGCCACCCAGCAGCGTGCCGCCCAGGACGACGGCGACGAACACTTCGAGCAGCATCGGCTGGCCGACCAGCGGATCGCCCGAACCGGTCTGGGCCGAGATGAAGGCGCCGGCAGCGCCGTAGAAGATGCCGGACAGCACATAGGCCCAGAATTTCACCACCCGCGCGCGGATGCCGGCCGCAAACGCCGCCTCTTCGTCACTGCCCACCGCGTAGATGCCGACACCGAAGCGCGAATTCTTCACCAGCAACCAGACCACCGCAGCAACCACCAGCACGACGACGGGTGCCGGCAGAAGATGTGGAATCGCATCGCCGCTGAAAAACGCCGTGAAGCCCGGCGCAATCGTCCCCCCCGGCTTCTCGAGGACCAGCAGCGTCAGGCCCTGGACGATGAACATGGTGGCGAGAGTGACGACGATCGACTGCATGCGCACGAAGGCGACGAAAAAGCCATTGAACGCGCCGGCCAGCGCACCGATCAGGATCGCCGCCCAGAAGAACGCAACCTGGGAAAAGGCGGAGGTCCCCATCGAGGTCGCCAGTACGACATTGACGAGGGAGATCACTGCGCCGGTGGAAAGATCGAAACCGCCGGTCAGGATGACGATCGTCTGTCCCATTGCAGCCAGCGCGAGCGTGGCGCCGCCGGCCGACATGAAGTGCAGCTCGAAATAGCTGAAGGCGCCAGGGGTAATGAGATCGACGGCAAAAAACAGCACCAGGAAAACGATGCAGGCAACGATCAGGCCGCGATGCCGCCCAAGCCGCGGCCGCCAGGGGGCCCTACCCCGGGCAGCGACCGCGATCGTGCTCACTCAGCAGCCTTCCGCGCGACCTCGCTCTCGCCGAGCGCCGCTCGCATGATCCCCTCCTCTTCGATCGCCGCCCCGGCAAATTCCCCGACCATGCGGCCTTCGTACATCACGAGCACACGATCGCACATGTTGACGATCTCTGGGATCTCCGTGGAGTGAAACAGGATCGCTCCCCCCGCATCGGCGAAGCCGCGCATCAGAAGATAGATCTGGTGCTTAGTCCCGACGTCAACCCCGCGCGTCGGGTCGAACAGCAGCAGGATGCGGCTCTCCGCCAGCAGCCATTTGGCGATCACGAGCTTCTGCTGGTTGCCGCCGGAGAAGGCACCTGCGGGCGTATAGAGTGCACGGGGATGCACCTCGACCTGTGCCAGTGCGTGGGCAACCGCCTTGGTCTCGGCAGCGGTGTCGATCACGCCGAGCTGCGCGAAGCGATGCGCCACCGGCAGCGAAACATTGAAGCGACCGGCAAGCTTCAGGAACAGCCCCTCGGTCTTGCGGTCCTGCGGTACCAGGCTGATGCCGATCTTTTTCCGGATTGCATCGCGCGGCGAGGCGAGCATCACCTCGCGCTGATCGACGAAAATGCGCCCCTCCCTCAGTGCCGCCATGCCGAAGCAGGCCAGAAACAGCTCCTGTTGCCCCATGCCCTGCAGCCCGGCGATCCCGAGGATCTCGCCTTCGCGCAGCGCAAAACCGGCTTGTCTGAGCTTGCCCGGGGCAGCCAGATTCTCCGCCCGGAGCAGCACCCTGCCGGCAGGTGGCGCGGCGGGGCGGGATGGAAATGTGCTGGCCAGGGAGCGCCCGATGATCATGCGGATCACTTCGTCATCGGCGATCTCTGCCACTTCGGCGGTGCCGATGCTCTGGCCGTTGCGCAGGACCGTCAGCCGATCGCAGAAGCGGCGGACCTCGCGCAGCCGGTGGGTAATGAAGACGATGGTCACCCCCTCTGCCCGCAAGGCCGCGATCTGCCCGCCCAGCCAGTCGATGTCGCGGCCGGCGAGCGTGGATGTCGGTTCATCCAGAAGCAGGATGCGTGGCCGCCGGAAGAGCGCCCGGGCGATCTCGATCTTCTGCCGCGCGGCAAGCTCGAGTTCCTGCACCTCCGCGCGCGGGTCGATCGCGGCAAGGTCGATCGCGGCAAGATGCGCGGCCACCAGTTCTTCTCCCTGGCGGCGGCGAAGCTGGCCGAGCGGCCCGCGCGGGGCGCGGGGCATCAGCATGTTGTCGGTGACCGTAAGGTCGCGGACCAGTGTCAACTCCTGGAACGCCGTCTGCACGCCGTGCCGATGCGCCTCGGCCGGCGTATGGAGGGAGACGCGCGCTCCATAGAGTTCGATCTCGCCGCTATCGGGCATGATCAGGCCCGACAGCAGCTTGACCATCGTCGATTTACCGGCCCCGTTCTCGCCCAGCAGTGCATGCACCTCGCCGGGCGCAACGCGGAACGAGGCGTCCGCAAGCGCGACGGTTGCACCGAACGTCTTGGTGACGCCCCGGACCTCGAGGGCGGCCGCCGCGGGCACCGCGCCGCCCCCTGCGGGCGGGAGGACGGTTTCCTCCCGCCCCGTCACACTCACCGCTCCGGCTTGCCGTTCAGCGCCGCCTGTAGCCCGGTCTCGGGCGTTTCCGCCGAGTAGATCGAGGCAAACCAGCCGGGATTGCTGATGATGGCAGGCTGGAACACGTTGCAGCCCTGCTCCATCTCCTGCCAGGTGCCTTCCTTGCAGAGCTTCACCGTTTCGTTGGTCACGATCGGCAGCGGTAGCTTGGTGAATTTCGGAACCTGCTGCCCCTCGAGCACATCGACCGCCAGCTTGAGCGCAAGCGCCCCGGAGTAGGGAGGCGAGGCATAGGAGATGCTCGGTTCGCCCATCGGGCGATAGGTTCCGTGCGCGCCCTCGACGCCGGGAGCACCGATCGCCAGCATCTGGATACGATGCCCGTTCGATCCCTCACCGGCGCAGGGCTTGAGCTGGTTGTCGGGAATGCCGGCCTCCTTCTCCATCGAGGCGATCGTGTAGCAACCGACCTGGACCCAGAAGCCGCTGATTTCATTCCATGGGTGTGTGGTCAGGATCTTGGTGAGCACCGTGCGCGCCACCGCCTGGCTCCACATGCCCACGCCTTCAGAAATGATGTGGATCCCGGGATATTTGGCGAAAACCGCCTTCGCCGCCGCAGTACGCTGGGTATCAACCGAGGTGCCCGGCACGCCGGTGATAACGACGATGTTGCCCTTGCCGTCGAGCTTTTTCACCAGCCACTCGGCCGGCACGCGGCCGGCCTCGAGCTGGTCGATGTGGACATTGTATGCGCAGGGCTCGGTGATCTCGGCGTCATAGGCAATGATCACCACGTGCCGCGCGCAGGCGTTCCGCACCACCTCGTTGAGCGCGGTCGGAGAGATCGGATAGACGACGATCGCCTGCGCGCCCTGCTGCACCATGGCATTGATCTGCTGAATCTGGCGGGTGGCGTTGGGCCCCGCGACCTGCACCTTGAGATCGACCTTGTCGCGATAATCCTTCGAGGCAGCCATGGCCTTCACCATGTTCGCCGCCTCCGCCTGCCAGTCGTTGCCGATATAGCTCATCGACAGGAATATCTTGTATTTCTGTTGGGCGGCCTCGGCCGGATGCTGCGCCGCGAAGAGCCCCAGGCCCATCGCCGCGACGAAGGCAGTGCTGATCCATCTCACGGTGTGCTTCCTCCTGCTCGTTGCGCCGCGCCGATCCCCCGCCGCGGCTCGCCGCCCGGTGCGCGGCATTTTTCTCTCGACAGTGACGTGATCATAGATCATGGATCACACCACCCGCAAGGTGGCGCACCAGGCTCGTGTCGCCGCAACGGTGGGGGTGCGTGATGCAGGAAAAAGCCGGCGCGGCGCGCCGGATGCAGGAGACGAAACTACCTCTTCACCCTGTTGCGCGCGAGACAGTGCAGGATCGTGTCTATCGCGAACTGCGCGAGATGATCTTGAACGGCGAACTCGTGCCTGGCCAGACCTTGACCATCCAGGGTCTCGCCGAATCCTTCCAGGTCAGCACGATGCCGGTTCGCGAAGCGCTGCGCAGGCTGACTGCAGAACAGGCGCTGACGGTGCTCGCCGGCCGTTCGGTCGGCATTCCCGAACTCACCCGCGCCCGCCTCGCGGATCTGCGCCGGGTACGCCGCGAGGTCGAGGGTCTCGCCGTCTCCTGGGCGGCGGAGCGAATCGGCGCGCCGGAACTGGGGCGCATGGCCGAATTGATCGCGCAGATGCAGCTTGCCGCCGATCAACGAGACGGGCGTCGTTACGTTCCGGCCAATCACGATTTCCATTTCACCATCTACCGGGCCGCCGATTCGGCAGTGCTGCTCGGCATCATCGAATCGCTCTGGCTCCAGATAGGGCCTTATTTCCATGCCCTGCGGGCTTCCGGCAACTGGCACGCCGCCAATGCGACGCATCGCAGCATGCTGGTCGCACTGGGGAGGCGGGATGGAGCGGCGGCAGCGGCGGCGCTCTCGCAGGATGTGGACCAGGCGGCATTGGCATTGGACGGGTTGGTCGGCTGAGCGCTGCGACTGGAGCGGATCGTGCCTGACTGGAATCGCGCAGCGATCCCAAGGGGGAGAGGCAGGCACATGCATCCGCTCGCAGAGACAAGAGAGAACGTGTCCAGTCAAGCTGAACACGATCGAGGATGAAGCCTCCTTGTTTGCGCGAGATCAATGACTGCGCACGCAACAACCCCGACGGTGACGCCGGCCCTTGCCCGAGGCTGGTCGAGCTGACCTTCCCGGCCTCGCATACAAGGGGAGAAACATAGCGAATGAGCATGATGAGAGACCTGCCCGAACGAAAGTCGTGTCCCGGCGAGGCAGTACCACCCGCCATGCAGAGCCGGTTGCAATCGGAGAACCCGCGCGTCGCGAGCCCGGGAGCAGACCGCATCCCGCTCTATTCGGAAGGGAAGTTGGCCGCGTTCGTGCGCCGTACGAAGGCGAGCGATGTGCCACGCCCGCCGGCTGCGGAGAGATCGCGCGAGGAATCCGCCGATCTCAGGGTCGAGCGCGCGATCGCGGCCCGGTGGCAGGCAGAGGCCGGTGTGGCGCCCGCTCGCATTGGCATCTCGGCAACCAACGGCATCGTCCGTCTCTCGGGCTCGGTCGAGACCGTGCACGATCGGATGGCACTTTGTCGTATCGCCGCGGCGATGGATGAGACACTGGCGATCGTCGACGAGCTTTGGGTCGCCTGCGAATAACCGCACCGGCGCCGCTTGCTGTTGCGGCGGCCGATGTGGAGACAGAGGAGCCTCCGGTCGCTAACGCTTCAGCACGAGCCCGGCGGCGCCCAGCATGAGCGCCATGCCCAGCACTTCGCCGGCTCCGACCCGTTCGCCGAACAAAAGCACCGCCGCGACGACGCCGATCACCGGCGAGACGAACGCGTAGCTCCCGGTGCGGCTGACCCCCCAGTCACGCACCAGCAGGAAATAGATCAGCGTCGCTCCGAGGGAACTCGGCACCAGCAGGTAAAGCCAGGCCCCGAAGGCGGGCCACCCCCACTGGCCGTTGAGCGCCGCCCAGGAGCCCGGCTCGAAGACCAGGGAGGTGCCAAGGAGCAGGAACCCACCGGCGCAGTTCGTCGCCGCCGCCAACTCGCCCGCCGCCAGCGTGCGCATCAGCGGGCGCGCCATGACCGAGCCGAACGAATAGCAAAGACTGCCCGCGATCACCCCGAGCGCGCCCAGAACCTCTGCCCAGCCAAGCCGGCCGGCCAGCGCCTGCGGCCCGAATGCCAACAGGATCCCGACCACACCGAGCACCAGCGCCGCAACCTGGCGGAAGCTGAAGCGGTCCTGCCCGGCGAGCACACTGAAGCCGGTGAGCGAGATCGGGGTCACCGCCGAGCTGATCACTGTGGCCAGCCCTGCCGGCACGAAGCGGAGCCCGTAGAGCTGGATGACCTGGTTGAGCCCGATCATCAACAGGGAGACCCAGAACAGGCGTGGCCACAGCCGGAGCGGCACGCTGATCCGTTCCCCCCGCGCCCACCGCCAGCCGACCAGGCAGACACCCGCCGCCGCCCATCGTGTGCCCGCAAAGAAACCAGGCGGCACATGCGCAATGCCGACCTTCATCGCGAGCCAGGTCGTGCCCCAGACGAAGCAAAGAAAGGCGAACATCGCCCGCTGCAAGGCCAGCGCCGTATCGGCTGTTCGCTCCGCACCCAGGACCGCCTGCGGCAGTCCCGCCGGAACCTTCCGTCTCATCATCGGGGGCAGGCTGAGGCTCACTTTACTCCGCCTGAACGGCGACGCTCTATCAGTAACGATCCAAATCGTCGCAAAGCGCGGGTAAGATGTCTGACCTGGAATGCAATTTCCTCCCGGCGAGGCGGACAGTCAGGGCCCGGCCTGGTCCGCCGGGGCAATGTAGCCGACCGGGTCGGCAGACGGTGGGCGGGCTGTCGACCCGGTGAGGGGCCGCTGCAGATAAACGACATCGACCCACCGCCCGAACTTCACCCCGACCGACAGTGCCTGCCCGATGGTGCGGAAGCCCAATCGCGCATGCAACCGGAGCGACGCCTCGTTGGCGCTGTCGCCGATGACCGCCATCATCTGCCGGTAGCCCTTCATCGCGCACGCCTGCAGGATGTCCTCCAGCAGTGCCGTGCCGACGCCCCGGCCAATGAACTCTTCCGCGACGTAGACCGAATCCTGCACCGTGAAGCGATAGGCAGAGCGGCTGTGGTAGGGACTGGCATAGCAATAACCCGCCAGCTTCCCGTCGAGTTCTGCCGTCCGCCACGGCAGCCCACGGGCCCGGATCGCCTGAAACCGCCGGATCATTTCCTCGGTACTCGGCGGCACTTCCTCGAAGCTGCCGAGGCCCGTCTGCACGTGATGCGCATAGATCGCGGCAATCGCCGGAAAATCGGCCAGGGCGGCCGCGCGCACGATGGGCAGGCTCATCTCGTGTCTCCTCGAACAGGGGTCACACCCAGGCTGAGCCGGGTGGCGATCAAAAGCAGCAGGATCGCCGCCAGCCCGCTCCGGCCCGGCAGGCGCGCCCCCGCTGCCCAGCCTTCAGCCAGTGCGATCAGTGGGCAGACATAGGCATAGGCAGCAACCCGGCCGGGCTCCCAGCGCGCCAGCAGCACCAGGTAGACCACTCCGCCGATGGCTGATGCGAGGGCCAGGAATGCCAGGTCGCCGACCGCCATCCCCGCCGCCAACGCGGCGAGCGCTCGCTTCCCGACCGGCTCCGCCATCACCGCCGCCAGCGCGATCAGCACACCGCCGGACAGGCTCTGCCAGCCGGCAAGCGCCAGCGGATCGGCCGCCGGTCGCTCCTTGGTCAGCACCGCACCCCACGCATAGGCGGCCGCACCGGCCGCGATCGCCGCCATGCCCGCGAACCGGCCGATCCGGAAATCCGGGCCGATCAGCAACGTGAGCCCTGCCGCGCCAACCACGAGCGCAGCGGCTGCTCCGGCTGAGCAGCGGACCCGCCCATAGAAGACGCTCAGGATCAGGGTTGCCGTGGGGATCGTCGAAAAATTGACCACCGAGGCGACGCCGCTCTGGACCCGGGTGAGCCCCCAGGCCATCAGCCCGTAATTGACGCCGATCATCAGCACCGCGCCGGGCAAGACGGTCGCCAGGGAAACCCTGAGCCGGCCGCGTCCCGCCGCCAGGCCGAGCAGTACCAATCCCGCGCTCAGGAATCGGGCGGCCGCAAAGGAAAGCGGTGGCAGCATCGAAACGCCGAGCTTGAGCGCCAGCCACGTCGAGCCCCAGACAACGCACAGCAGGCCGAACAGCAGCCCGCCAGAGACCGATCCGTACCGCGTCCCAGAAAGAGCAGCGCTCATGATGCTCACACGGAAATCGTCGCCGCCCTATCCTGAAACCCATGCCTTCTACTGCGCAAACCAGTTATTCTGGTGACTAACCGATAGTATGGCTATTGCTTATGAGCAGAAAGTTGCCGCCGCTTGCGGCCCTCAGGGCGTTCGAGGCCGCCGCCCGCCACCAGAGCCTCACCGCCGCGGCCTCCGAACTCGGAGTGACCCCTGGGGCCGTGAGCCAGCAGGTCAAGGCGCTCGAGTTGCATCTCGGCATCGCGCTCTTCGAGCGCCGGCCGCAGTCCCTCCGGCTGACCGCAACCGGCCGAAACTACGCCGCCCCTCTCTCCGACGCCTTCGATGCCATTGCCGCAGCAACCGGACGGCTCGCCCGCCGCCAAGGGCAAAGCGTACTGACGCTTGCCATGCCGGCTCTGTTCGCAATCGGCTGGCTGCTTCCCAGGCTGGATCGCTTTCATTCCGCGCACCCGGAACTCGAGCTCCGCATCCGCAGCAGCCATCATGAGCCGGAGCCCGCAATCGCGGGCATCGATGCCGCCATCCGTCACGGCCGTGCCGGCTGGGGGGCGGAAAGCTGCATTTACCTCTTCAACGATGCGCTGCTTCCCGTGTGCAGCCCGGCCTATGCGCCGGCGCTGTTGCCGCCCCTCGCCGGGCATGTCCTGCTCGCTGCTGAAACCGCCCCCGATGCCTGGGGAGAATGGCGCGCCGCCACCGGCGCCGGGGACGAGCCTGCCGGCATGCTGCATTTCGGCGATGACGGCCTCGTCCTGCAGGCGGCAGAGAACGGCCTTGGCGTCGCCCTCCTCGACCGCCGCCTGGCGGAAGAAAAACTGCGCGAAGGCCGTCTCGTCGCGGCGAGCCTCCACCCACCGCTGGTGCGCGGCACGGCCTGGTATCTGGTGGCGCCCGCCACCCGTGCCGCGGAGCCGCCATTCGTAGCGCTGGCGAGCTGGCTGCTGGCCGAGGCGGACGGGCCGGTTTTATAGGCCGTTGCTCCCGTCGTGCAGTCGCCGGAGCGATCGCCTTTGTTGCCTATCCGTTTCATTACTATAAAACAACATTGTCATCGCCGGACCTGCCGGTCCCGTATCTCGCCCCGATATCTCACCTCGAAGGCACGAACGCGGGCCGCCATTCGTTCACCGCCAGCTCTCGCGCCGGGCAACATCCTGATTGCACCCGCCCCCGCCGCTGCCTAGTATCCGGCTACCGAAAGGCGCGGTCATGATCTGGCCGCACGCTTCGCCCGTGACTGCAAGGGAGGGCAGACGGCAATGAATGAACAACAATTGCGCAACCTGATCGAGGATGTGCGCGCCGGCAAGCGTACCCGGCGCGAATTCATCAACCGGATGGTCGCGCTCGGCCTCACGGCGCCGCTGGCATCGGCGATGCTGTTGCAGTCCGGCGTTGCGATGGCCGCCTCTCCGTACGAATACAAGCCAACCAGGCGCGGCGGCGGCGGCCCGGTGCGCGTTCTGTGGTGGGAGGCGCCGACGCTGCTCAATCCGCACTTTGCTGTCGGCACCAAGGATCAGGACGCATCGCGCATTTTCTACGAGCCGCTGGCCAACTGGGACGCCGACGGCAATCTGGTCCCGGTCCTGGCCGCCGAAATCCCGACCATCAACAATGGCGGCCTCTCCGAGGACGGCAAGTCCGTCACCTGGAAGCTGAAAAAGGGCGTGACCTGGCACGACGGCAAGCCCTTCACCGCCGACGACTGCGTGTTCACCTGGGAATACGCCTCTGATCCGGCGACCGCCACCTATGACATCGCCACCTACCAGGAGGTCAAGGTCAGCAAACTCGACGACTACACCATCAAGCTCGCCTTCGCGAAGCCGACACCGTACTGGGCCGATGCTTTCGTCGGCGTGCGCGGCATGATCATTCCGCAGCATCTGTTCGCGCAGTACAAGGGCGGCAATTCGCGCCAGGCGCCGGCCAATCTCGCTCCGGTCGGCACCGGCCCCTACATGTACGTGCAATTCCGGCCGGGCGATCTGGTACGCGCCAGGATCAATCCGAACTACCATGAAGAAAACCATCCCTATTTCGACAGCATCGAGATGAAGGGGGGTGGGGACGCCGTCTCGGCGGCGCGCGCGGTGATGCAGACAGCCGAGTACGACTACGCCTGGAACCTGCAGGTCGAAAACCGGATCCTGCAGCTTCTGCAGAAGGCCGGCAAGGGACAGCTCAAGTTTCTCTATGGCGGCGATATCGAACATATCCAGCTCAACAACACCGATCCCTGGAAGACGGTGGACGGCCAGCGTTCCAGCATCAAGACCACGCACCCGTTCCTGACCGACCCGGCGGTACGCCAGGCGCTCAACGTGCTGGTCAACCGCCAGGCGATCCACCAGTACATCTACGGCCCGGCCGGACTCGCCACCGCCAACTTCGTCAACAACCCGCAGCGCTACATCTCCAAGGATACCTCGTTCGAGTTCAATATCGCGGCAGCGATCAAGCTCCTGGAGGGTGCCGGCTGGAAGCCGGGGCCTGATGGTGTGCGCGAGAAGAACGGCGTCAAGCTGCACATGACCTATGCCACCTCCGTCAACGCGCCGCGCCAGCAGACCCAGGAGATCGTCAAGCAGGCCTGCCAGAAGGCCGGGATCTCGGTCGATCTGAAGGCGATACTGGCCTCCGTCTTCTTCTCCTCGGATGTCGCCAACCCCGATACCTATACGAAATTCTACAACGACACCCAGATGTACACGACCACGATGACCCAGCCGGATCCGCAGCTTTTCCTGGCCCAGTTCGTATCCTGGGAGATCGCCCAGAAGGAGAACAAGTGGGCCGGCCTCAACATCACGCGCTGGCGCAACGCCGAGTACGACGCGCTTTACAAGGCGGCGGAAAGCGAGCTCGACACCGTCAAGCGGGCGGCGCTCTTCATCAGGATGAACGACCTCGTCATCAAAAACATCGTGGTCATCCCGGTGGTCTATCGGCCGGACGTCGCCGCCGCCATCAACGGCCTCAAGACACGGCTGAGCGGCTGGGACAGCCAGTTGGCATACCTGAAGGACTGGTACCGTGAGACCTGATACCAATACCTGATCCGGGCCGCCGGTGACCCGCTATCTCATCAGGCGGCTCCTGATCGCGGTGCCGAGCCTGCTCGGCATCAGCCTGGTTCTCTACGTGATCCTGGCTCTGGCCCCCGGCGACCCGTTCAGCGCGCTCGCCTCCAATCCTTCGATTCCGCCGGCGGTCGCCGAGGCGCTGCGCCGCAAGTTCGGCCTCGACGATCCGATCATGCTGCGCTACTGGCACTGGCTGATTGCGATGCTGCACGGCGATTGGGGCTATTCGTTCGACAGCCGTGTCGATGTCGATGTCCTGATCATGCAGCGCCTGCCCACGACGCTCTACATCATCGGCTCCTCGCAGCTCCTGGCCCTGCTGGTCGCCCTGCCGGTCGGCATCTACGCCGCGCTTCGCCCCTATTCGCTGTTCGACCAGGTTGCCAGCACCTTCGCGTTCATCGGCTTCTCGCTTCCCACCTTCTTCACCGGCCTGGTCCTGATCCTGATCTTCAGCATCCGGCTGCAGTGGTTGCCGTTCGTATATCGAACCGATATCACCGCCACCGGCTGGGCCGGTGTCTGGGCGCATATCGCACAGGCGATCATGCCGGTCCTGGTGCTCGGCCTGTTTCAGGGCGGATCCTGGACGCGCTTCGTGCGCGCCTCCGTGCTCGACGTCGTGCATCTCGATTACGTCACGACGGCCCGCTCGAAAGGGCTTGCCGAGCGGACCGTGGTCGGCCGGCACATCGTGCGCACCGCCCTCATTCCGGTGGTGACGGTCGTCGCCCTGCAACTGCCATTCGTGTTCGGCGGTGCGATCGTCACCGAGCAGATCTTCCGCGTGCCCGGAATCGGCTCGCTTCTGATCAGCGCGATCCTGGCCAACGACACGCCCGTGATCATGGCGATCACCTTCGTCTTCGCCTGCCTCGTGATCCTGTTCAACCTGATCGCTGACATCCTCTATGGCTGGCTCGACCCACGCATCAGTTACCGCTGACGGCATCGCCGCCGTCACCGCACCGCCATCCGTCCGGCGCGTCACGCCGGGCTTCGAGGCCTGGCGGCGCTTCCGCCGCCATCGCCTGGCGGTGGCGGGCGCGGTGGTGCTGGCGCTGATGGTGCTCACCGTGGCGATCGGCCCCATCATCTGGCGGGTGCCGATCAACGCGATCGACTTCTCCGCGCAGGTTGCCGGGCCCTCTCTCGCCCATCCGCTTGGCACCGATTCCCTCGGCCAGGACCTCCTGGCGCGCATGCTCTATGGCGGGCGGATCTCGATTGCAGTCGGGCTGGTCGCGATGGCGGTTGCCGTCATCTTCGGCACCCTGATCGGTGCCGTCGCCGGCGTCGCGTCCGGCCCGGTCGATGCCGGGCTGATGTGGCTCACCGATCTGTTCCTCTCCTTGCCGCAGCTTCCGTTCCTGCTCCTGATCATCTACCTCTTCCGCCATTCCTTGACGGCGATCGTGGGCGAGCAGCTCGGCATCTTCATCCTGATCTGCATCGTGATCGGCGGCTTCCAGTGGATGCCGGTGGCCCGCCTGGTGCGGGCCCAGATCCTGTCACTCAGGGAGAAGGAGTTCGTCGAGGCGGCACGGGCGCTCGGCGCCTCGACCTCCCGCCAAGTGATGCGACACATCCTGCCGAACGCGCTCGGGCCGGTCATCGTCGCGGGCACGATCTATGTCGCCCAGGCGATCATCGCCGAATCGACGCTCGACTTCCTCGGCCTTGGTTTCCCGCCGGACGTACCGACCTGGGGCCGCATTCTCTACGACGGCCAGAATTATCTCGATATCGCACCGCACTGGGCGCTGTTCTCGGGCGGGGCGATCTTCGTCACCGTGCTCGCCATCAATTTCGTCGGTGACGGGCTGCGGGACGCGCTCGACCCGCGCAAAGTCATCTGAAGCCAGGGCGCGCCATTGCGCGAAACACTGCTCGAGATCAGTGGCCTCAAGACCTGGTTCCGCACCGATGCCGGCATGGTGCGGGCGGTCGACGGTGTCGATCTCACGATCGGCCGCGGCGAGACGCTGGGCGTGGTCGGCGAATCCGGCTCCGGCAAGACGGTCACCGCACGCACCGTGCTGAAGCTGATCGATATGCCGCCGGGGAAGATCGTCGCCGGCCGCATCCTCTGGCAGGGGCGCGACCTGGTGCCTCTCCGGCCGGACCAGTTCGGCCCGATCCGCACCAAGGAGATCGCGATCATCTTCCAGGAACCGATGACGGCGCTCAACCCGGTGCATCGCGTGGGCTGGCAGATCGCCGAAGCAATCCGCCGCCACGAGCGCGTGCGCCGGCAGGACGCGATGGAGCGGGCGATCGAGATGCTGAGGCTTGTGCATATCCCTTCGCCCGAGCGCCGCGCCCGCGACTATCCGTACCAGTTCTCGGGCGGCCAGCGCCAGCGCGTGATGATCGCCATGGCGCTCTCCTGCAACCCTCAGCTCCTGATCGCTGACGAACCGACCACCGCGCTCGACGTCACCATCCAGGCGCAGATTCTTGACCTGCTGGCCGAGATGAAATCGCATCTTGGCATGGCCATGATGCTGATCACGCACGCCATGGGCGTGGTCGCCGAGAACGCGACGCGCGTGGTGGTGATGTATGCCGGCCGGGTGATGGAAGAAGCGCCGGTCGAACGCCTTTTCGACCGCCCGCTGCATCCCTACACCCAGGGACTGATCCGCTCGATCCCGCGGCTTGAACGGAAGGCCGAGGGACGATCCCGCCTCGAAGCCATTCCGGGCGTGGTGCCGAGCCTGATCGACCCACCGCCCGGCTGCCGCTTCGCCCCGCGCTGTCAGTTCGCGCGGCCCGAATGCCGTGCCGCGCTCCCGGAGCTCCGCGAAATCGAACCCGACCACCGTGTCGCCTGCATTCTCTACTGATGAGCGAGCCGCTTCTCTCTGTCCGTGACCTCGTGAAGGACTTTCCCGTGAAGGGCGGCCTGTTCGGGCGCGAGATCGACCAGGTGCACGCGATCGATCACGTGAGCTTCGATATTGGCGCCGGCCAGACCCTCGGCCTGGTCGGCGAATCGGGCTGCGGCAAATCGAGCACCGGGCGCTGCATCCTGCGCCTGATCGAGCCCACCGCCGGCGAAATCTGGTTCGCCGGACGCAATGTCACCGCCATGCAAGGCGACGAGCTGCTGGCTCTCCGGCGCGATCTCCAGATCATCTTCCAGGACCCCTACGCCTCGCTCAATCCGCGCCTGACCGTCGGGGCGACCATTGGCGAGGCGCTGACCATCCACAAGCTTGCCAGGGATCGCCGCGAGTTCACGGATCGCATCGTCGAGCTCCTGGAGACCGTCGGGCTCGGACCCGAGCACATGGCGCGCTATCCGCACGAATTTTCGGGCGGCCAGCGCCAGCGCATCGGCATCGCCCGGGCGCTGGCGGTCTCGCCCAAGCTCATCGTCTGCGACGAACCGGTCTCGGCTCTCGATGTCTCGATCCAGGCGCAGGTGATCAATCTTCTGGAGGATTTGCAGGAGCGCCTCGGGCTCACCTATCTCTTTATCGCCCACGACCTCGCCGTCGTGCAGCACATCTCGACCCGCGTCGCCGTGATGTATCTCGGCCGCATCGTCGAGACCGCCTCCTCGGCCGAGCTCTATGCACGGCCGTGCCACCCTTATACCGAGGCGTTGCTGTCGGCCGTCCCGAACCCGTCGCCGCGCGCAAAACGCCACCGGCTCCATCTCGAGGGCGACGTTCCGAACCCGATCCGCCCTCCCTCCGGCTGTCCTTTCCACACCCGTTGCCCGATCCGCCAGTTACCCCTCTGCAGCACCGAGAAGCCGGTCTTGAAAGAGACCTCGGATGGCCACTGGGTCGCCTGCCATCTCCGCGGCTAGCTTTTCCGTCCCCTGCGCGACCGGCGTGGCGCCTGGCGGTAGAGCGAGCCGCTCCCCTTGAATCCCCGGCTTGCCCATGAACATTAGGGACGCGGGGCGACGCCTCGCCTGAGCGAAGGATGAAAGTCACTGATGAGCGAGCCCGTCATTTCCGCTGGCGACTTTGGCCAGGCACCGCTGGTTGTCACCGATCGCCTCTTCTTCGAACAACCGAGGGCCCGGCTTGATCGCGATGCAGCCGGGCGCATCGTCGCCCGCACACTCGGCGCGGCCGAAGACGGCGAGCTGTTTCTCGAATATCGCCAGAGCGAGCAGCTCGCGCTCGATGACGGGCGTATCCGTTCTGCCGGCTTCGATGCTGCGCTGGGCTTCGGATTGCGGGCTGTCGCAGGCGAGACCGCTTTCTATGCGCACGCAGGCGAACTTTCCGAGGCCGCGCTCGAGCGCGCGGCGGCAACCGTCGCCGCCCTGCCCGCCGGCGCCTCCCCCAACCGGGACGCTGCCCCACCGGCCTCGAATGCCCGGCTCTACAGCGACGCCAACCCCCTCGATGCGATGCCGTTCGAGACCCGCACCCGCCTCCTTGCCGAGCTCGACGCCTATGCCCGAGGCTCCGATCCCGCGGTCCGCCAGGTGAGCGCCTCCCTCGCCGGCGAGTGGCAGGTCGTGCAGATCATTCGCGCCGATGGCACGCGTACCGCGGATCTGCGTCCGCTCGTCCGTCTCAATGTGACGGTGGTCCTGGAACGGAACGGCAGGCGCGAGAGCGGCAGCTACGGCGCCGGCGGCCGCTACGGGTATCAGCCGCTCGCCGAGACCTCCTGCTGGCAGGCGGCGGTGGACGAGGCGCTGCGTCAGGCCCGCGTCAATCTGGAAAGCCGCCCGGCACCGGCCGGAGAAATGGATGTCGTGCTCGGCCCCGGCTGGCCCGGCATCCTGCTGCACGAGGCAATCGGCCACGGCCTGGAGGGCGATTTCAATCGCAAGAAAACCTCGGCCTTCGCCGGCCTGCTCGGCCGGCGCATCGCCGCGCCGGGTATCACCGTCGTCGATGACGGTACCCTCCCCGATCGACGCGGCAGCATCACCATCGATGACGAAGGCACCCCCTCGCACCGCACCGTCCTGATCGAAGACGGGATTCTGACCGGCTTCCTGCAGGACCGCCTGAACGCGCGGCTGATGGGCATGCGGCCGACCGGTAACGGCCGGCGACAATCCTATGCCCATGCTCCCATGCCACGGATGACGAATACCGTGATGCTGGCCGGCAGGCACGCCCCGGAGGAGATGATAAGCTCCGTCAAAAGCGGCCTCTACGCCGTCAATTTCGGCGGCGGCCAGGTCGATATCACCTCCGGGAAATTCGTGTTTTCTGCTTCCGAGGCCTACCGCATCGAAGATGGCCGGGTGACCACGCCGGTGAAGGGCGCAACCCTGATCGGCAACGGCCCGAATGCCCTCACCCGTGTCAGCATGGTCGGCACCGATATGGCCCTCGACCCCGGCATCGGCACCTGCGGCAAGAACGGCCAGGGCGTTCCGGTGGGGGTGGGCCAGCCCACGCTCAAGATCGCCGGCCTGACCGTCGGCGGCACGGCGTCCTGAGCCGGCTCCGCGGCTGGACAGCGACTTCATCGCCGGTGACCGGCGGCATCAGGGTGATCTCGGCCGTGATTGCGTGGCGAAGGCACCGGCACCCATGATTCGCGAAGGCCCTGGTACGCGTGCCGCAATGCCATGATGCCGCCGGCATCCCTGATCGTTGCATTCGAGCGTCTTCTCGGCCCCGCGGGCCTGCTGACAGATCCGCATGATACGGCCCCCTTCGCGACCGATTGGCGCGGCCTCTATCATGGCCGGACAGCGCTCGTGCTGCGCCCGGCAACCACCAACGAGGTCGTCGAATGCGTCCGCCTCGCCGCCGCCGCCCGCGTTCCCCTCGTGCCCCAGGGCGGCAACACCTCGATGGTCGGCGGCGCGGTGCCAGCCGAGGACGGCTCTGAGATCGTCCTCTCGCTCTGCCGGCTTGATCGCGTGCGCGCGATCGATCCGCTCGACCTGACCGTGACGCTCGAAGCCGGCGTTACGCTCAAGGCGGCGCAGGATAGGGCGGCCGCGGCCGGGCTCTGGCTTCCCCTTTCGATTGCCTCCGAAGGCTCAGCCGACATCGGCGGCGTACTCGCCACCAATGCCGGCGGCAACAATACGCTCCGGTTCGGCAATGCGCGGGAACGGGTACTCGGCCTCGAAGTCGTGCTCGCCGATGGCAGCCTCTGGAACGGGTTGCGAAAGCTGCGCAAGGACAATACCGGCTATGCATTGCGCCAGCTCTTCGTCGGCTCCGAGGGCACGCTTGGCATCATCACCGCGGCCGTGCTCCGCCTCGAGCCCGCTCCTGCCGAGCGCGCCGCCGCTTTCGTCGGGCTTCCTTCTGCCGAAGCCGCGCTCGCCCTCCTGGCGCGGCTGCAGCGCCATGACGCGGCAGCCCTGATCGCCTTCGAATACATGTCGGCCACCGGCCTCGAGCTGGTGCTGACCCAGATCGCGGCAACCCGCCTGCCGCTTGCTCGACCCACTCCGCATTACGCGCTGATCGAACTGGCCGGCTCACGCCCGGGTGCCGGCCTCGGCCCCGGTCTCGAGGCGGCGCTCGCCGCCGCCCTCGAGGAGGGCGAGATCATCGATGCGGCATTGGCCTCGAGCGAGGCGCAGCGTACCGCCTTCTGGCGCCTTCGAGAAGAGCACTCGGAGGCTCAGAAGCTGGCCGGCGCCTCGGTCAAGAACGATATTTCCGTTCCCGTGCCGGCGATCCCGGACTTGCTCCGCCGCGCCGCCGCGGCGGCGCGCGCGCTCGTGCCGGGCGTGCGTGTCGCTCCGTTCGGCCATCTCGGTGACGGAAATATCCACTTCAACCTCATCCAGCCCGAAGGTATGCCGCCCGAATCCTTTCTCGCCCAGGGCGAGGCCCTGATGGAGGCGGTGAACGAGGTGGTGCTGAGCCTCGACGGCAGCTTCTCTGCAGAACATGGAATCGGACGGCTCAAGCCGCCGATGCTGGCCCGATTCCGCAGCCAGACCGAAGTTTCCCTGCTGCGACGGATCAAGGCTGCCCTCGATCCGGAAGGGCTCCTGAACCCCGGGAAGCTCCTGCCCACGCTCCGACCCTGAGCGGAGAGGCGAGAACGACGGCCCTGGCGCTCGGCACCCAGGGAAATACCTCCGCGGACGCTCCGTTCTACCGGCCGAACAGCCGCTCGAGATCGGCGCGGGAAAGCTTGAGAAATGTCGGGCGGCCATGGCTGCAGGTGCCGGCGCGTGGGGTCGCCTCCATCTGCCGGAGCAGGGCATCCATCTCGCTCTGCGAAAGGCGCCTGCCGGCGCGGATCGAGCCATGACAGGAAAGACGCGCCAGCACGCGATCGAGGCGCTCGGCAAGGGCCATGCCCTCGCCGCTTTCGGCGAGTTCCTCGGCGAGATCGCGGATCAGGGGCGCGGGCTCGGCCGGGCCGAGCAAGGCGGGCAGGGCGCGCACCAGCACGGCACCCGGCCCGAACGGCTCGAGCTGGAGGCCGAGCTTTTCGAGCGCCGGGCCGAGGGCCGCGATGCGCGCGGCATCGGCCTCCGGAAGATCGACCACCGCCGGCAGCAGCAGCGGCTGCGGCCGCACGCCGTGTTCGAGATGCTGCGCGCGCAGCATCTCGTGGGTCAGCCGTTCGTGCGCGGCATGCTGATCGACCAGCACGAGTTCGTCCGCCGCGGTGACGGAGATGATGTAGGTGCCGAAGACCTGGGCGACGCCGGCCCCGAGCGGATGTGCCGGATTGGGCGATGCCGGCTCGAGGATGCGGGCGGCGAGGGGTGCGGCGAGCGGAAGCGAGGCTTCCGCGAACCCCGGCGCGGAAGGCAAAGCGGACGGCCGCGGCGGGGTGAGAGTGAGGCGGGGCGGGGGCAGGGTCGCTGCGGAGCCACCGAGCGCGCGGGTGAGGGCGCCGATCAGAAGCGCGCGCACCGACGCAGGATCGCGGAAGCGGAGCTCGGTCTTCGCCGGATGGACGTTCACGTCGAGCTCTTCGAGCGGCAGCGTGAGATGGAGCGCCACGATCGGTTTGCGGCCGTCGGCGATGACCGGGCGATAGGCAACCCGGACCCCGGCCTGCAACACGGGATCGGCGACCGGGCGGTGGTTCACCACCAGGAACTGCCACGCCGTGGTGGCGCGCGTCAGCGTGGCGGCGGCGGCGAAACCGCTGAGCCTGAGCAGGCCGCGCTCGGCGGCGACAGGAATGAGCCGCGCCGCCACCTCGGGGCCGAGCAGGGCGGCGGTGCGCGTCGCCGCATCCTGCGTCGGCAGATCGAACAGGGTGCGCCCGTCCGAGACGAGGCGGAACGCAACGGCGGGTGCGGCCAGGGCGAGCCTCCGGACCGCCGCTTCGGCGTGCTCTGCCTCGGTGCGGGGATGCTTGAGGAATTTCCGCCGGGCGGGGGTGGCGAAGAAGAAATCGGTGACCAGGACCCGCGTCCCGGGGCCGCCGGCTGCCGGCTCAACGGGAAAGACCTGGCCGCCCTCGACCCTGATCCGGCTCGCGTGGGGAGCCGCTCGGGAGCGCGAGGTGATGGAGAGCCTGGCCGCGGCGCCGATCGAAGGCAGTGCCTCGCCGCGGAAGCCGAGGGTCGCGATGCGAACCAGATCGTCACCCTCCAGCTTCGAGGTGGCGTGGCGGGCGATCGCGAGCGTGAGTTCGTCGTCGGCGATGCCGTGGCCGTCGTCCGTGACCTCGATCGCCGCGATGCCGCCTTCGGTGAGAGCGACGGAAATGCGCCGCGCCCCGGCATCGAGGGCATTCTCGACCAGTTCCTTCACCGCCGCCGCCGGCCGCTCGATCACCTCCCCGGCGGCGATCCGGTTGGCAACCGAGGCGGAGAGGACGCGAATAGCGGACAGACGGCACCTCCCGGCGCGGGCCAACATCCAGTTGTGATCTATGTCAGCATTCAGATCATGTATTGCAAATCGGCATCCACGGCGATGGCCTGGCCGCTGATCGCGGCGCCGAACGGGCTCGCGAGGTAGAGAGCGAGATTGGCGATATCCTGCGCGGTGACGAAGGAACGGAGGCTGGTGGCGGCAAGCTGCCGCCCCCGTTGCTCGGCGATGTCGATGCCGCCGGCCTTGGCCTTGGCTGCGATGACGCGTTCGATGCGCTCTCCGGCGACCGCGCCGGGCAGGATGGCATTGACGCGGATTTTCGCCGGCCCCAGCTCGATCGAAAGCGTCTTGGTGAGGCCGACCACGCCCCACTTGGCCGCCGCATAGGGGCTTCTCAGGGCGAAGCCGAAACGGCCGGCGGCAGAACTCAGGTTGATGATACTGCCGCCGCCTTGCGCCTTGAGTGCGGGTGCCGCGCGGCGCGCGCAATGGAACATTGCCTTGAGATCGATCGCCAGCACCTGCTCCAGCGCCGCCTCGCTCACCTCTTCGATCGGCGCCGTCGGGCCGGCGATGCCGGCGTTGTTGACCAGCACGTCGAGCCGGCCGAGGGAGGAAAGCGCCGCCTCGATGAAGGCTTCCATCTCGGCGGGCCTGGCGGCATCGGCGCGCATCCCGGCATGCCCGGACTGCTCGAGTGCGGCCTGGTCGATATCGCCGATGAAGGGCCTGGCGCCGGCGGCGCGGAATGTGTCGGCGATGACGCGTCCGATTCCGCTGGCCGCGCCGGTGATGGCGACACCCAGTCCGTCGAGCCTGACAGGCAGCGCCGCAAGGGCTTCGGGCATGATCGTCGTCCTCATCGTTCCGGCTCATCGTAAGGAGCGATCGGGCACGCGGGAAGCGCCGGCGGCAGGGTAGCTTGAAGGAAAGTAGCTTGAAGGAAAGACTGGAGCGGGCCACGTTCACTTGATGCGCCCGCACGAGCCGCCGCTTCTCGACCTGACGCCCGAGGGCGAGTTCCGACGGTCCTCGGCGCGTCCGCCCTGGCCCCTGCGCCTGGCGCGCTGGGCGATCCTGGTTGCGCTCATCGCCGGCGGCCTCGCCGCGGCGATGCTTGCCTTCTGGCTGTTCGTGATTCTGGTCCCGGTGGCGATCGCGGCCGGGCTGATCGGCTACGGGGCGCTCCGTTTTCAGCACTGGCGGAACCTGCACTGAGAAGCGCCGAAGCCGGCGGCAACCCGTGGTTCACGCGACCCACGGTGCTGCTGGCGGCGCTGGCGGCTCTGACGGCAGCGCGGCTGGTGGTGGCGGCGGTGACGAACCTGGCGCCGGACGAGGCCTATTACTGGGTCTGGTCGCGGGTTCTGCAGCCCGGCTATCTCGACGATTCGCCGATGGTGGCGCTGTTCATTCGCTTCGGCACCACCATCGCAGGACCCACGCCGCTCGGCGTGAGGCTGCTCGGCCCGCTCGCGGCGGCGCTCGGTTCGGTTCTGATCTGCCGCGCGGCGGGCGACTTTTTCCCCCACCAACCGCGGGTGGGCCCGGCGGCAGCGTCGCTGGTCAACGCGACGCTGCTGTTTGGCGCCGGCAGCGTCATCATGACGCCCGATACGCCGCTTCTCTTCTTCTGGGCACTCGGCCTGTTCGCGATCGGCCGCCTCATCGCGAGTGGAGACGGGCGGTGGTGGTGGCTTGCCGGGTTGGCCGGCGGCCTCGCGCTGGACAGCAAATATACCGGGGTTCTGTTCATTGCCGCGGTCGGGTTGTGGCTGCTGGCGAGCCGGAGCGGCCGGCGCTGGCTGCCCCGCCCCGAACCATGGCTCGGGCTGCTGCTCGCGCTTCTGCTGTTTGTCCCGGTGATGGCCTGGAACGCGCTCCATCACTGGGCAAGCTTCCTGAGGCAGGGGGGGCGGGTCGGCGCCTTTCAGCCGGCCGACGCGCTGCGTTTTCAGGCCGAGCTTGTCGGCGGGCAGATCGCCCTCTTCACCCCGCTCGTCTTCATTCTCGCGGTCGGGGGAACCTGGCGGCTCGCCGTCAGGGCGTGGCGCGAAGGCGAGCCGGCGGCAGAACTGCTCTCTCTCCTGACGCTGGTTCCGGCGGCCTTGTTCGTGCAGCACGCCTTCGGCGATCGGGTGCAGGGGAACTGGCCGGCGGTGCTCTATCCCTCTTCACTGCTCGCCGCCGCGGCCCTGGCCGGCCGGCCCTGGGCCGGGCTCAAAGCGCCTTCGGTCGTGCTCGGCCTCCTCATCACCGGGTTGGTCTATTGGCAGGCAGTGGCGCCACCCCTGGCGCTGCCGGCAGGACGCGATCCGAGCCTTCGTGCGCTGGCGGGATGGGGCAGGATGGCGGACCGCATCGCCGGGATCGGGCGAAAGGACGAAGCGGTCTTCGTCGCCGCCGGGAACTACGGGGATGCCGCCGAACTGGCGTTCCTGGGCCGCGGGCCGCTGCCGGTGGTGGGCGCCGGCCCGCGCTGGCTCCTGTTCCGCCTGGCCCCGGCGAGGGCGGCGATTGCCGGGCGGGTCGGGCTTCTCCTGAAGCGAAGCGGTGCGGGTGCGCCCGATCCCGGAGAGTGGGCGCCGCTCGAGGCGCCCCTTCCGCTCGCCCGCGCTCGCCGCGGGCAGGTTGCCGGATCCTATCTTCTCTATCGCGTGCGCGCGCGGCGGGAGATCGTCGGCGCGGTGCTGCCGGAGCGGTGAGTCCAGACGGCGAATGGATGGCGCGGTGCAGCAAGCGGGCGGCGCCGGTTAGAGTATCCGTGATGGTCAAGCGACAGATTCCTGCCAGCAGCGATCGGCCTTGAGCAAGGCGTTGGCGATGACGATCAGCTTTCGCATGATGGCGGTGATGGCGACCTTGGCGGGTTTGCCGGTGGCGATGAGCTGACGGTATTTGGCCTTGAGGTCATGGTTGAAGCGCGCGGCGACGAGGGCTGGCATGTAGAG
>JASHOF010000093.1 GCA_030041255.1 Acetobacteraceae bacterium | reverse complement strand
AATTCCGCTGCTGGTCGATATGCAGCCGGCCGGCCGCTACCTCGGCGAGAAATTCCACCGCGCCGGCGGCGTGCCGGCGGTGATGAAGGAACTGCTCGATGCCGGCAAGCTGCACGGCGGGGTGATGACCGTCACCGGCAAGACGCTCGCCGAAAATCTGGCGAAGGTGCCGGAGCCCGACCGCGACGTGATCCGCGCCTACAAGAATCCGCTGAAGGAGCGCGCCGGCTACGTGGTGCTGAGCGGCAACCTGTTCGACAGCGCCGTCATCAAGATGAGCGTGATCGACGAGGTCTTCCGCAAGCGCTTCCTCTCCGACCCCAAACACCCGAACGTGTTCGAGGGCAAGGCGATCGTCTTCGAGGGGCCGGAGGACTACCACGCCCGCATCGAGGACCCCGCGCTCGGCGTGGAGGAGCAGTCGGTGCTGGTGATCCGCAACTGCGGCCCGGTCGGCTATCCGGGCAGCGCCGAAGTCGTCAACATGCAGCCGCCCGCCGTCCTCCTCAAGCGTGGCCTCGACGCTCTTCCCACGATGGGCGACGGACGCCAGTCCGGCACCTCCGGCAGCCCCTCGATCCTCAATATCACGCCCGAAGCCGCCGTCGGCGGCGGCCTCGCACTGCTTCATACCGGCGATCCGATCCGCATCGACCTCAATGCCCGCCGCGTCGATCTCATGCTGCCCGCCGAAGATATCGCCGCCCGCCGGGCCGCCTGGAAGCCGCCCGAACTTCAGAACAAGACGCCGTGGGAGCAGATTTATCGCAGCATGGTCGGCGGGCTCGGTACCGGCGCCTGCCTCGAACCCACGACGGTCTATCTCAACATCATCGAGACGCGTGGCGAATCGCGCGACAATCATTGAAGGGCGCCGCACGCGATGACGGAGAGGCTTGCCGGCAAGACGGCTTTCGTCACCGCCGCCGCCCAGGGTATTGGCCGCGCCAGCGTGCGCGCCTTCGCCGCCGAAGGCGCGCGTGTTGTCGCAACCGACGTCGATCTCCCGAAACTCGCAGACCTTGCCGGCGCGAACGTCAAGGTCGGCAAACTCGACTGCACGGACGCCGCCGCGATCGCGGCGGCCGCCGCCGAAAGCGGCCCGATCGACATCCTCTTCAATTGTGCCGGATTCGTGCATCAAGGCACCATCCTCGAGGCGACGGAAGCGGAATGGGCGTTCGCCTTCGATCTCAACGTCCGCTCCATGTTTCGCACCATCCGCGCCTTCCTGCCCGGCATGCTGGCCAGGGGCGGCGGCGCCATCGTCAACATCTCCTCTGCCGCGGGCAGCATCAAGGGCGCGCCGAACCGCTGCATCTACGGCGCCACCAAGGCGGCCGTGATCGGCCTCACCAAGGCGGTCGCCGCGGACTTCGTCACCCGCGGCGTCCGCTGCAACTGCATCTGCCCCGGCACCGTCGCCACCCCGAGCCTGGAAGCGCGAATCGCCGCCAATGCCGCCGTAACCGGCGCCCCCGAAGCTGCCCGCGCTGCCTACATTTCGCGCCAGGCGATGGGCCGGTTCGGCAGGCCCGAGGAAATTGCCGCCCTGGCCGTCTACCTGGCGAGCGACGAATCGGCCTTCGTCACCGGCCAGGCGATCGTCATCGACGGCGGCTGGACCATCTGACCCGCCACGCACCTCCGCTCTCAACCGGTCTTTCGACGAAAGGAAAACGCCATGAAGCTGCTGCGCTACGGAGCCAAGGGGGCGGAGAAGCCGGGCCTCCGCGACCCGGAGGGAGCGATCCGCGATCTTTCGGCCGTCGTCCCCGACATTGCCGGAGACGTGCTGACCGACGCCGGCCTCGCCCGGTTGAAGGCGCTCGACTGGAAGACGCTCCCCAAGGTCGCGGTCGCCCCGCGCCTCGGCCCTCCGGTCGCCCGCCCGCTCAATTATTTCTGCATCGGCCTCAATTATGCCGACCACGCCGCCGAAACCAACTCCCCCCTTCCCAAGGAGCCGGTCGTCTTCCTGAAATCGCTCGGCGCCTACAGCGGTCCGAATGATGACGTGCGCCTGCCGCGCGGCTCGCACAAGGCCGATTGGGAGATCGAACTCGGCGTCGTCATCGGCCGCGACGCTCATTACGTGCCCGAAGCCGAGGCGCTCGGCTACGTCGCCGGCTATTGCATCTGCAACGATGTCAGCGAGCGCGAATACCAGCTCGAGCGCGGCGGCACCTGGGACAAGGGCAAGGGCTGCGACACCTTCGCTCCGACCGGCCCCTGGCTCGTCACGCGTGACGAGGTGCCCGATCCGCAGGCGCTCGAAATGTGGTGCGATGTCGACAGCACCCGCATGCAGCACGGCAACACCCGCACCATGATCTTCGGCGTCGCCAAACTCGTCAGCTACATCAGCCAGATGATGACGCTGCACCGGGGCGACATCATCTCGACCGGCACACCGCCCGGTGTCGGGCAGGGCAAGAAGCCCACGCCGATCTTCCTCAAGCCTGGCCAGACCATGCGGCTCGGCATCGCCGGGTTGGGCGAGCAGCAGACCCGCGTCGTCGCCGACTGACCCGCCCCGCTCCGACTTCGCGCCTGCTCTGGCTGCTGATCGCGGCCGGAGCGGCGCTCCGCCTCGCGTTCGCGACCTCGATCGGGCTCGGCGTCGACGAAAGCTACGTCGTCGCCGCCGGGCGCAGTATCCGCCTCGGCTATTTCGACCATCCGCCTGCCGTCTGGTGGCTCTCCTGGCTCGCCGCGCATCTCGCGGGAAGCGAGGCGCCGATCGTCGTGCGCCTGCCCTTCATCCTGCTGTTCGCGCTCTCGACCTGGCTGATGTACCGCCTTGGCGCGGAACTCTTCTCGCCGCGTGCCGGTCTCTTCGCCGCCATCGTCTTCAACCTCTCGCCCCTCTTCGGTATCGCCTTCGGAACCTTCGTCCTGCCGGATGGGCCGCTCGTTGCCGCTCTGCTCGCGGCCGCCGTTTTTCTTGCCTTCGCCCTCGAATCCGGCCGCGACAAGTCCCTCCCCTGGTGGCTGCTGGCCGGCCTCGCCGCCGGTCTTGCGCTGTTTTCGAAATACAATGCCATCCTCGTTCTCGCCGGCGCCTTTCTCTATCTCGCGACGAGCCCGCGTCATCGTCACTGGCTCGCACGCCGCGAACCGTGGCTCGCCGTCCTGGTCGCCTTTCTCGTCTTCCTGCCGACCCTGGCCTGGAACGCCGCGCACGGCTGGACTTCGTTCGCATTTCAGGGCGGCCGCGCCGTCGGCCTCGCCTTTCATCCGCTCGCACCCGGCATCGTCTTTGCCGGCGAAGCGCTCTTCCTGCTGCCCTGGATCTGGCTGCCGCTCGTCCTCTCCGCCTGGGGCGCCCTCCGCCGCGGGCCAGGCGCCTGGCAGGGCTGGCTTCTCCTCTGTCTCGCCGCGCCTGCCGTCCTGGTCTTCAGCGTCATTGCCCTCTGGGCGCAGGGGCGTGTGCTCTTCCATTGGGCCGCACCCGGCTACCTGATGCTGTTTCCCCTGCTCGGGGCCGCCATCGAAAGGCGGCTTGCCGCCGGTGCACACGGCGTCCGCCCTCGGGTCCGCCCTTGGCTGATCGGCACCGCATGCTTCGTCGTCGTCGCGACCGCTCTCGTCTCTTCGGAGGTCCGTTTCGACTGGCCCGTCTCACTCGCCATCCGTTTTCCCCCCGGCCGCGATCCGACGCTGCAACTCAGGAACTGGCATCAACTCCGCACGGAACTCGCTGCCCGCCACCTGCTCGACCGCCCCGGTCTCGTCATCGGCACTGTCCGCTGGCCGGATGCGGCCAAGATCGCCGATGCCCTCGGCCCCGGCCTTCCCGTCGTCGTGCTCGGCCCGGAGCCGCACGAGTTCGGCCTGCAGCACCCGCTCGCCAGCTATCGCGGCCGGAACGTTCTGGTCCTCGCGCCGGATGTCGGGCCCGACCGGATGGTGGCCTCGTTCGGCAACCTCTTTGCGCACATCGACGCCTTGCCGCCGTTCACCCTCTTTGAGGGCAGGCGCCCCCTGCTCATAATACCGGTCTATCTCGGCCACGCTCTTCGCTGATCCCGCATGCCCGGCGACCCCTCTCCCCGTTTCTCTCCTCGCAGCCTCGCCGTGCAGGCGCTCGGCCGTATCGACGAACCGAGCCGCGCCCTCGTGCCGCCGATCCATCTCTCCACCACCTATATCCGCGATCCCGACAACCAGTACCGCAGCGGCAACTGCTATGGCCGCCCCGACAACCCGAGCGTGCGCGAAGCCGAGGCGATCATCGCCATGCTGGAAGCGGCCCCTGCGGCCATGCTGTTCGGCTCCGGAATGTCCGCCGCAACCGCCCTTTTTCTCTCCCTCGAACCGGGTGCGCACGTGATCGTGCCGGAGGTGATGTACTGGGGGCTCCGTGCCTGGCTCGTCATCGATGCCCGGGCGTTCGGCCTGCTCGTCGAACCGGTGGATGCCAGCCGCCCCGAAGCCATCGCGGCTGCGCTCCGCCCCGGCGCGACCCGCCTGGTCTGGCTCGAAACGCCTGCCAACCCGCTCTGGACCATCACCGACATCGCCGCCGTGGCGGCCCTTGCCCACGCGGCCGGCGCCCTGGTCGCGGTCGATTCCACCTGCGCGACGCCTGTCTTCACCCGCCCGCTCGCGCTGGGCGCCGACCTCGTCATGCACGCCGCGACGAAATATCTGAACGGTCATTCCGATGTCGTTGCCGGCGCCCTCGTCACCGCTCGCGAAGACGATCTCTGGGCCCGCGTCCGCCGCACCCGCACCGTGCTCGGCCAGATCCTTGGCCCGCTCGAAACCTATCTGCTCATTCGCGGCATGCGCACGCTCGATCTCCGCGTCCGCGCTGCCGCCGCCAGCGCAATGGAGCTGGCGCTTCGCCTGTCCGACCACCCTGCGCTCGCCGCGGTGCTCTATCCCGGACTGGAGGGGCATCCCGGCCACGCCGTCGCTGCCCGGCAGATGGTGGGCGGCTTCGGCGGCATGCTCTCGATTCGCCTGCGTGCCGGAGCGGCCGCGGCGATCGCCACCGCCGCCAGGACCCGCCTTTGGAAGCGCGCGACGTCGCTCGGAGGCGTCGAAAGCCTGATCGAGCATCGCGCCTCGGTCGAGGGGCCGGATTCGCCCTGCCCCTCGGACCTCCTCCGGCTCTCCGTCGGCATCGAGGATGTCGAGGATCTCTCCGCAGACATCGATCAGGCCTTGCGCGCTCCGTAAGGTGCCTGCTAAGGCGCCCCGCCTTGTGCGGGGCGGGAAACGCCACATTTATGGGCTACCGCCTGACAGCCCTCCGGGAACGACCGCATGGACCTCATCATCGGCCAGAAACCAGGGACCGCCGCTGCCGTGCCCGCCGCGCCGGCCATGATCGTCGAAGGGGATCAGAAAACCTTCATGAAGGAGGTCGTCGAGGCCTCGCGCACCGTTCCGGTGCTGGTCGATTTCTGGGCAACGTGGTGCGGCCCTTGCAAGCAGCTCACGCCAACGCTCGAGAAGGTTGTCCGTGCCGCTGCCGGGCGGCTCAAGCTGGTCAAGATCGACATCGACAAGAACCGGGCCCTCGTCCAGCAGCTCGCAAGCCTCGGCCTGCCGCTGCAATCCGTGCCCACCGTCGCCGCGTTCTGGCAGGGCCAGATCGCCGATATCTTTCAGGGCGCGTTGCCTGAATCGGAGGTCAAGCGCTTCGTCGAAGACCTCCTGCGGAACGCGGGCGGAGCCATGCCCGGCGCCGAGGTGCTGCCTGCCGCCAAGGCCGCCCTCGAGAAAGGCAATGCGGCCGAGGCTGCGAGCCTGTTCGCCGAGGCGGTGGCGACAGACGGGGAGAACGCCGAGGCCTGGGGCGGGCTGATCCGCGCGGAGCTTGCCGCCGGCAATGAAGCGGCGGCCCGGGAGGCGCTGCAGTCCGTTCCGCCCGGCTTGGCCGAACATGCCGAGATTGCCGGCGCCCGCGCCGCCCTCGCCCTTGCCGAAGAGGGTCGCAAGGCGACTGCGGGGCTCAAGAATCTGGAGCAGCGGCTCACCGTCAACCCGGCCGACTTCGAAGCCCGCTACGACCTGGCAACGGCGCTCAACGCGCTCGGCAGGCGCGAGGAGGCGGCCGACGCCCTCCTGGAGATCATGCGTCGCGACCGTGCCTGGCGCGACGATGCGGCGCGGCTGCAGCTCCTGAAATTCTTCGAAGCCTGGGGCTTCGACGATCCCGCCACCATGGTGGCGCGGCGCAAGCTTTCCGCGCTGCTCTTCCGCTGATGCCCGCACTCTCGCAGCGCCTCGCCAGGCTGCCGAGAGAGTTTGCGATCTTCCCGCTTTCCGGCGCCCTGCTTCTGCCGCATGCCCGGCTGCCGCTCAATATCTTCGAGCCGCGCTACCTTGCCATGACCGAGGATGCGCTCGGCGAGGGCCGCATGTTCGGCATGATCCAGCCGGATCCCTCGCATGCCGAACTGCCCACCGGGCCGGCCCTCTTCGCCATCGGATGCCTTGGCCGGATCACCGCCTTCAGCGAAACCGACGACGGTCGCTACCTGATCACGTTGACCGGGCTCGTTCGATTCCGCATCGAGCAGGAAATCGAAATGCGGCGCGGCTATCGGCGCGTCCGCGCCGATCTGGCCACCTTCGCCCATGACCTGCGCACCCCCGAAGCGGAGAAGGTCGAGCGCGAGCCGATGCTCGCGGCACTGAAGAGCTATCTCGCCGTGCGCGCCCTGGGGGCGGACTGGAAGGCGCTGGAGACTCTGCCGGAGGAGCGGCTGGTCGGCACGCTCAGCATGCTCTGCCCTTTCTCCGCAACCGAGAAGCAGGCGCTGCTCGAGGCGCCGACCGAGGCGGCCCGCGCCGAGATCCTGCTGACACTGCTGCGCATGAACGCCTATACGCCACCGGGCGGCAGCACCGAAAAAACGCCACTTGCGAGCTGACATCATGAGCGGGTCCAACGTCCCGATCGACCCCCGGCTGCTCGAGATACTGGTCTGCCCGCTGACCAAGGGGCCGCTCGAATATGACCGCACCAACAACGAGCTGATCAGCCGTAAGGCCGGGCTCGCCTATCCGATCCGTGACGGCATCCCGATCATGCTGCCGGACGAGGCCCGCAAGCTCGAGGACTGAGCCGTGCCGCTGCCGACCGAAATCCACCTCCGCCGCGCCGAGAAGGTACTCGAAATCACCTTCGATGACGGCCAGCGTTTCCGCCTGCCGGCCGAATATCTGCGCGTGGAGAGCCCGAGTGCAGAGGTGCAGGGGCACAGCCCCGACCAGAGGCAACTCGTCACCGGGCGAAAGGATGTCGGGATCATCGGCCTCGAGCCGGTCGGCAACTACGCGGTCAGGCTTAAATTCGACGACCTGCACGAGACTGGCATCTATTCCTGGGAATATCTTTACCTGCTGGGGCAACAGCAGGAAGAGCGCTGGGCGGCCTATCTGCTCCGGCTGGCCGAGCAGGGGCTCGTGCGTTGACTTTGCGCCCCAAGGCCCTATACCGCGGCGCTCGGTTTTGCGCAGATTGGACACGACGGGGCGGCAAAGCGAATGTTTGCGATCGTGCGTTCGGGGGGTAAGCAGTACCGCGTCCGCCCGCAGTCCATTTTGAAAGTGGAAAAGATTGCCGGGGACGAGGGAACGACCGTCGTCCTCGACGAGGTGCTCGCGATGGGCACGGACGAGGCGGTGACGCTGGGGCATCCGCTGGTCTCGGGGGCCTCGGTGACGGCCGTCGTTCTTTCCCAGGAAAGAGAAGACAAGGTTCTGATCTTGAAGAAAAGACGGCGGAAGAATAGCCGGCGGAGGCAGGGTCACCGCCAGGCGGTAACGGTGCTCAGGGTGGGCGCGATTCGGAAGGAGGAGCGGGATGGCGCATAAAAAGGCGGGCGGCTCCTCGCGCAACGGCCGCGATTCCCGCGGCCGCCGCCTCGGCGTCAAGAAGTTCGGCGGCGAGAGCGTGGTGGCCGGCAACATCATCGTCCGGCAGCGGGGCACCAAGGTGCACCCCGGGAACAATGTGGGCATGGGAAGGGACCACACCCTGTTCGCGCTGGTGGACGGGAAGATCGCGTTCAGGCGGCGCAGCGAAGGAAAAGTGTTCGTCTCGGTAGCGCCTCCGGCGGGCTGATCCGCCCCTGAAGTTTCTCGACCAGGCGAAAATCTATCTGCGCTCCGGGGACGGAGGAGACGGCGCCGTCGCCTTCCGGCGGGAAAAGTTCCTCCCGTTCGGCGGCCCCGACGGGGGCGACGGCGGCAAGGGCGGGGATATCGTCTTCGAGGCCGAACCCGCTCTCAACACGCTGATCGATTTCCGCTACCGCCAGCATTTTCGGGCCGGGAAGGGAGGCAACGGCGCCGGAGCCGACCGCACCGGCAAGAACGCCCCCGCCCTCGTCATCAAGGTGCCGCCGGGCACCGAAATCCTGGACCAGGAGAAGACGACCCTGCTCGCCGACCTCACCGATGCCGGCAGCCGCGTACTGCTGCTTGCGGGCGGGGACGGCGGCTTCGGCAACAGCCACTTCAAGTCGGCTACCAACCGCGCGCCGAAGCGGGCGACCAAGGGCTTTCCCGGGCAGGAACGCCGGGTCTGGCTGCGCCTCAAGCTGATTGCGGATGTCGGGCTGATCGGGCTGCCGAATGCCGGAAAATCGACCTTCCTGGCAGCAGTTTCAGAGGCGCGGCCGAAAATCGCCGACTATCCCTTCACCACTCTCCAGCCAGGGCTCGGGGTGGCCGAGGTGAACGGAACCCGGCTCGTTCTCGCCGACATTCCGGGGCTGATCGAAGGGGCGCATGCGGGCGCCGGGCTGGGGACGCGCTTCCTCGGCCATATCGAGCGGGCACGAGTGCTCCTGCATGTCGTGGACGGGGCGGGCGGCGCGCGGGCGGCCGTCGCGGCGTGGCGGGTGGTGCGAAAGGAAATCGAAGCCTACGGAGCGGGGCTCGCGGAAAAGCCCGAGATCGTCGTGCTCTCGAAGGCCGATCTGATTCGCACGGCCGCGGCCGGGGCAGCGCGAAGAGCGCTCGAACAGGCTTCCGGACGGCCCGTGCACGTGGTCTCGGCGGTCACCGCAGCGGGTGTCGCGGAAGCGCTCTCGGCGGCGGCGGAGGCGCTGGGACAATGATGGTTCCCGAGATTGCAAAAGCGAAAAGGCTGGTCGTCAAGATCGGCAGCGCCCTCGTGGCAGAGAGCGCGAGCGGACATGTCAGGACGGCGTGGCTGGCCGGAATGGCGGCCGATATCGCCGCCATCCGGGCCCGCGGAACCGAGGTAATAGCGGTCTCCTCGGGGGCGATCGCGCTGGCGCGAAAACTGCTCGGGTTTCGCGGCAAGCCGCGGCTGGAGGAGCAGCAGGCGGCGGCTGCCGTCGGGCAGATCAGGCTGGCGCAGGCCTGGAGCGAGGCCCTTTCCGCGCACGGGATCGTCGCCGCGCAGCTTCTCCTCACGCTCGGCGATACGGAGGACAGGCGGCGCTACCTCAATGCCAGGGCGACGCTCACGACGCTGCTCAGGCTGGGCGTGGTGCCGGTGATCAACGAGAACGATTCGGTGGCGACGAGCGAAATCCGCATCGGCGACAACGACCGGCTCGCCGCGCGCGTCGCGGCGATGCTGGCGGCCGACCAGCTCGTGCTGCTGTCCGACATCGACGGGCTTTATACGGCCGACCCGAGACGGGAACCGGGGGCGGCGCACGTGCCGGAGGTCGCGGCGATCACGCCCGAGATCGAGGCGATGGCCGGCGAAGCGGGTAGCGGGGTCGGAGGGATGCGCACCAAGCTTGCCGCGGCGAGGATTGCAACGGCTGCCGGCTGTGCGGTGGCGATTGCGCGCGGATGCGACGCGCCACTCAAGGCGCTCTCTGGTGGCGCGCGGGCGACCTGGTTTCTCGCCGCGCCCGAGGGCGCGCATGCCCGCAAACGGTGGATCGCCGGCGGCTTGGCGCCGCAAGGCACGCTCACGGTGGACGCGGGAGCGGTCAGGGCGCTCAGCGCCGGCGGCTCGCTGTTGCCCGCCGGGGTCAAAGAAGTGACGGGCGAGTTCGCGCGCGGCGATCCGGTGGTGGTGCTGGGGCCGGATGGCGATGAGATCGCGCGTGGGCTTTCCGCCTATGGGGCGGATGATGCCAGACGGATAGCGGGGCACAGGTCTCAGGAAATTGCGGCTATTCTCGGCTGGCGCGGGCGTGACGAACTGGTGCATCGTGACGATCTGGCGCTGCTCGGGGCGCCGCCAGGAGGAATGGGGAAGAGAAAAGCGAGGCCCGGATGACCGCGGGGGCGGACAGATGCGCCGAGCTGGTGCGCACGATGGCGGAAGCGGCGCGGGGCGCAGCACGCGTGCTGGCTGCCGCCGAGGCCGTCCGGCGGGACCGGGCGCTGCGGGAAGCGGCGCGGGCGATCAGGGCGGGGCGGGCTTCGATCCTCAAGGCCAATGAGAAGGACCTTGCCAGGGCAGCCGGGACCACGGCGGCATTTCGCGACCGGTTGACACTGGATGCGGCGCGGGTCGAGGCGATGGCGAAGGGGCTCGAAGCGATCGCGGAACTGCCTGACCCCCTGGCCCGCGAGATGGGAGAATGGACGCGTCCGAACGGGCTCAAAATCCGCCGCGTGCCGCAGCCGATCGGGGTGATCGGGATCATCTATGAGAGCCGCCCGAACGTGGGGGCGGATGCGGCGGGGCTCTGCGTGAAGGCAGGCAACACGGCGATCCTGCGCGGGGGTTCGGAGAGCTTCGAGAGCGGGCGCGCGATCGGGCGCGCGGTCGCGGAGGGGCTGGCGGCGGCAGGGCTGCCCGCCGGTGCGGTGCAGAACGCCCCGACCGCAGAGCGGGGGTTCGTGGGCGCGATGCTGGCCGCCGGCGGGCACATCGATCTCGTCGTGCCACGCGGCGGCCGAAGCCTCGTCGAGCGGGTGGAGCGGGAGGCCAGGATGCCGGTGCTGGCGCACGCCGAGGGACTCTGCCACACCTATGTGCACCGCGCAGCAGACGGAGACATGGCGCGGCGGGTAATCGCCAACGCGAAGATGCGCCGGCCGGGAATTTGCGGGGCGACCGAGACGCTCCTGATCGACGCCGAAATCGCGCCGGGGCTGCTGGGGCCGATCGTTGCGGATTTGGCCGGCCTCGGCTGCCGCTTCCGCGCCGACGGGCGGGCACGGGCGATCCTGCCGGGCCTGCCGGCGGCAGAGCCTGGCGATTTCGACACCGAGTGGCTGGATGCGGTGCTGTCGATTGCGGTGGTGGACGATCTCGAAGCGGCGCTTCGGCATATCGCACAACATGGGAGCAGCCATACCGAGGCGATCATCACCGAGGACGAGACGGCGGCGGCGGCATTTTTCCGCGGCGTCGATTCGGCGGTCGCGCTGTGGAATGCATCGACGCAGTTCTGCGACGGGGGCGAATTCGGATTTGGGGCCGAGATCGGGATTGCGACCGGGCGGGTGCATGCGCGGGGACCTGTCGGGCTCGAGCAACTGACCACCTATCGGTACCTGGTTTTCGGTGCGGGACAGGTTCGGCCCTGAGGCAGCCGTCACGGTTCGGCGATCGGCAGAGGCGGGTGATCGGGCTCCTGGGCGGCTCGTTCAACCCGGCGCATTCGGGGCACCGGCAAGTGGCGGAACGGGCGCTGGCGGTGCTCGGGCTCGACGAAGTCTGGCTGCTCGTCTCGCCCGGCAATCCGCTCAAGCCGGTTGCCGGGATGGCGCCGTTTCCGGTACGGTTTTCGTCGGCTGCGAGGATTGCGGATGGGCGGCGGATCCTGGCTGTTGCGCTGGAGCGGACGTGGGGGACACGGTTCACGCGAGACACGCTCAGGCTGCTCAGGCGGCGGTTTCCAAGGGCGCATTTCGTATGGCTGATGGGGGCGGACGTTCTCGCCGAATTGCCACGGTGGCGGCGGTGGAAGGACGTGGTGCGGGCCGTTCCCTTCGCGGTGCTGCCGCGGCCCGGCTTCACGCGGGCGAGCCTCGCCGGGTGCGGGGTGCGGCGGTTCGCCGCCGCGCGGGTGCCGCGGGGAGCCGGAAGGCTGCTCGGCAAACGGAGGGCGCCGGCCTGGACGTTCCTGGCGGGGCCGGAAAATCCGGCCTCGGCGAGCGCGATCCGGGAACAAGCAAGAGGAGAGGGGGCGATCGCCAATCTGCCGCCTGACGACGTGAAATGGCGCACGCGCCGGAAGCCGAAGGCGCGGCGCAAGGGGGCCCTGGTTCCAGCGCAGGGGGGGCTGCCGCAGCCGGCGACCGGAGTGCGGCAGAAGGCAGCCGTAGCCGGGCCGCCGGCAGCGGCGGGGCGGGAGGCCGAGCCGGGGCGAAGCGGCAAGGTGCGGCGGAAGGCGGCGGCGCTCAACGCGCTCGAGGCGCTGCAAAGCACGATCCTGGGCAGCCTGAAGGACGATAAAGCGGCAGATATCGTGGCGCTCGACCTGGTGGGGCGGGCGAGCTTTGCCGACCGGATGGTGATCGCGACCGGGTTGTCTGACCGGCAGATCGCAACCATGGCGCGGCATCTGGAGGAACGGCTCAAGGCGGCGGGGCTGAAGCGGCTGGCAATCGAGGGGCGAACAGGGGCGGAATGGGTGCTGGTCGATGCCGGCGATATCGTCGTGCATCTTTTCAAGCCGGAGGCGCGGGCCCTGTACGCGCTGGAGCGGATGTGGGGCGACGAGCTGGGAGCGGAGGAGCAGTCGAGCATCGGATAGCGACGGAGAGTGTGACGGCCGTCACACCAGGATGCGGAAAAGGCTGCTAGCGTCTGTCGTTTTCCGATGTGGACGCGAGCGGTTTCGTGGAGGGAGTGGTGCGGATCTACATGCACAGCGGCGCCGAGGAGGGGCCGGCAGTTTATATCGACACGACGGATGGGCGGGTGCATCTGGCGCGGAGCGGAACAAAAGAGCCGGAGTGGTCGAGTGTGGCGCAGGCGATCCAGGTGCTGAAGGCGGCGATCCGGATCAAGGAGCCGACGGTGAGGACGCAGGCGATTAAGGCGGTGGCGGGGTTCGTGGCGGAGGAGCTGGCGAGGGAGATCGGCGAGGGGGGGGTGCTGGTGGTCGGGTAAGGGCGATACGCTCCGGGCAACGCAATCGATTCGGGTGGAGCTCAGATGACGATCTCGATGCATCAGGCGCTGGTGCCGCCGTTCGTGCAGATGCTGGAGTCGCTCTCCGCGGTGCTGGCGAAGGGAACGGCATTCGCAGAGGGGCGCCGGATCGAGCCTTCGGTGCTGCTGCAATCGCGGCTGGCGCCGGACATGTTCCCGCTGCTGCGGCAGGTGCAAGCGGCGACCGACCAGGCGAAGGGTGGGGCGGCGCGGCTGGCCGGGATCGGGGTGCCGAGCTGGCCGGATACCGAAGCGAGTTTCGAGGAGCTTGAGGCGCGCGTGCGGCGGGCGGTCGACTATCTGAGGGGATTGAGCGCGGCGCAGATTGACGGCTCGGAGGAGCGAGCGGTCACGGTCAAGGCCGGCTCACGGGAACTGCATTTCAAAGGACGGGAGTATCTGTTCGGGTTTGTTTATCCGAACTTCTATTTTCATGTGACGGCGGCGTACGCGATTCTGCGGCACAACGGGGTGGAGCTGGGAAAGCGGGATTTCCTGGGCAACGTGCCGCTGGCGTGAGGCCGGGGCGCCGGCCGGATCGATGCGCAAGCAAGACGGCTTGCGCGGGCGGAAGCGTTTCGCGTAGGCTTCTCGCCTGGCGAGACGATGCGCGGGAGGAACGGCGATGACACTGTGCGTGAGGGGGCGGGGCGGCTGGAGCCTGCTGGCGGTGCCTCTGCTGCTGGCGGCCTGTGCCCAGACTCCAATGGGGCCGACCGTGAATGTCATGCCGGGTCCGAACAAGTCCTTGACCGACTTCCAGACCGATCAGTTGGTGTGCAGGCAGTTCGCCGAGCAGGCAGTTTCGGGCCAGGCGCAGAATGCGAACCTGCGCGGGGTGGGCGCGGCGGCCCTGACGACAGCGCTTGGCGCGGGGCTGGGCGCGGCGATCGGCGGCGGGCGCGGGGCGGGAATAGGCGCTGCG
>JASHOF010000092.1 GCA_030041255.1 Acetobacteraceae bacterium | reverse complement strand
AATATCGCGCCCGTCCGCGATGCGGTTGTTGATGAGGAAAAGATGCACATCGCCCGGATGCTGCGCGAGGTTCCAGCTCACCGAGGCGGGGTTCTTGCCGAGGACGACGGTTACTTGCCGGTTCTCGATGACTGCGCTCGAGCCCCGGCCTGGCACGGGCGGGGGCCAGGCTTGCGGCCAGATTTCGAGGCCGAGCGCCTGCACGGCGGCGATGCCCGCGAGTGCGCTGTAGGGATGCAGCGCAGTGGGCAGCGGCGGGAGGCGCCTTCCGTTCACCGTAAACGCCTCTGCCGTCACCACCGCCTGGACATCCGCGGGCGGTGCGGCAAAGCCGCAGGCGGGACAGCGGTACTCGCCGAGCTGCGCGTAGTAGCGCGCGGTGTAATGGAGCAGCGCGCCGCAGCGCGGGCAATCCATGCCGTCCGCCGGGACCTCGAGCGGGGGGTGATGGAGGCGGAAAATCAGCCGGCGCCCTGATTGCAGGCTCGCCGTCAGCGGGTCGTCGCCATTCAGGACGAGCGTCGTCTCCGGCATGGAGGCGGCGGCCTGTTGGAGCGCCGCGCGCACCTTCGCGACCTCGCCGTAACGGTCGAGCTGGTCGCGGAAGAGGCCGGTCACGACGATCGCCTGCGGTGCGACGGTGGGTGCCACGCGCGGCAGGGTGAGTTCGTCAACTTCCAGAACGAGCGCGTCGGAGGGCGGATCGAGCAGCGCCGTCGCCAGCCCCTGGCGCAGGTTGGCGCCTTCCGCGTTGGTCGCGACAGTTTTGCCGCCATCGCGGAGCAGGGCCTGGATCATGGCCACGGTCGAGGTTTTGCCGTTGGTGCCGGTGACGAGCATCCGGAGCGGATAGTTCTGCGCACGCGAGAGGAAATCGGGGTCGAGCGCGAGTGCCACGCGCCCAGGGAGACTGGTGCCGCCACTGCCTGCGCCGAGCAGGCCATGGCGCAGAAGCTTCGCGACGGGCCGGGCCAAGAGCTTCGTCATCGGTCTGACCCGGCAGGGATTAGCACCCGCGCCCGCGCCGCGAAAAGCCGCCCTCGGCAAGAGGTGAAGGAATGAATGCGCAATCCGTGGCGATCCGGTAAATCCTGGCTGCGTTGTCGTGGAACAAGGCTTGCCGGTCGTCTGCCGGCTGGTCGGCCACCGCAGCCTGGAATCCCCGGTAGATCGTCCGGAAGCTGCCGACCAGGCGATCCACCGGGTAGTTGCTTGCGAACATCGTTCGCCTGCTTCCGAAGATGCGGATGGCATCCCGGATGACCGGCAGGTTCGCCGCCGCGTCCCATTTCCTGCCGGGTTGCCCCAGCCCCGAGATCTTGAGTGCGACGTTCGGCTCTCCGGCCACCGCCTCCAGCGCATGGCGCCAGGCGCGCAGCCCTTCTGCGCTGCGGTCCGTGGGCAGGAAGGCATGGTCGATGATGATCTGTGTCGCCGGAAAATTCCGGGCCAGATCCCGCGCCGCTTCGGCGTGCCAGAACGGTGTCTGCAGGTCGAACGAGAGGCCATGCGTTGCGAGAAGGGCAAAACCGGCGCGCCAGAGCGGATCATCCATCGAGCCGCGCTCGCCCCGGCGTGCCTTGGCCGGGCTTGGTGCCGCGCGCGGCTTGTGGCGCACGCCGCGCACGAATTCGAACCGGGCCGCTCCCGCCAGCACCTCTGCAACGTCTTCGCGGTCGAGGCGCGCCTGGGCTACGGAGACGCTGGGCAAACCGCAGCGTGCCTTGAGACTGGCGAGCCAACGCTGCTCGCCCAACGGATCCGCCGGGTCCCATTCCGCTTCGACATGGACCGTGGCTGCCACCGTGAAACCGGCGCTATCGCGGCGGTAATCGGGGGGCAGATAGTTGCGCCTGAGCGGCCTCGTGTTGCCGTAGCGGGATGGTGGTTGCGGCTCGTCCTGCAACCAGGGATAGCGGTGACGTTCGAAATCCCAAAAATGCAGATGCGCATCGACAATGGGCTCGACCGACACGACACTCGCGCTCCCGGCTTCGCTCATCGCCTGTGTCCGCTCGCGCCTCCCGGCCTCTTGTCTCACGTTCGCAACGATCAGGCAATCACCAAATCGGCGCGGGGTGGCGGGGGTCGGCGTGGCACTGGTGCGGAGGCGCAGGATCGGCTTTCTGTGGCCGGGGTTCGGCGCAGCGAGGTCGGTGGGGAGGTGTGAGATGCAGGAGACGAAGGAAACCCCGGCGCGGGAAGCGATCTGCCGGCTCGGCCGGAGCCTGTTCCGCCGCGGCCTGACCTTCGGAACCTCCGGCAATATCAGCGTACGGGTCGAGGATGGCTGGTTGATGACGCCGACCAATGTCAGCCTCGATGATCTCGATCCGGCCGGGCTTTCACGCCTCGATTCGGCCGGGCGATTGAGCGGCGGCGATCCGCCCACCAAGGAGAGCTTCCTGCATCGCGTCATGTACGAGGAGCGGGCGGATGCGGCGGCCGTGGTGCATCTGCATTCGACGCATTCGGTTGCCGTGTCGTGCCTGGCGGACATCGACCCGGCCGACGTGCTGCCGCCGATCACCGCCTATTACGTGATGCGGGTCGGGCGGCTCCCGCTCGTGCCCTATTTCCCGCCCGGCGATACGGCGCTCGCAGAGGCGGTGCGGAAGCTGGCGGGGCGCCATCACGCCGTGCTGCTCGCCAATCACGGACCTGTCGTCGCCGGAACGTCGCTTTCTGCCGCGGCGGCGGCGATCGAGGAACTGGAGGAAACGGCGAAGCTCCATCTGCTGCTGCAGGGTCATCGCGTGCGGCATCTCGACCAGGCGGAGGTGGCCGAAATCCGCCGCCGGTTCGGCGGCTGAAAGGCGAGAGATGAGCGGGACAAGGCCTGTCCCGGAGCCCGGACGGATCCTGGAAGGTCCGCTCTTCAGCGAGCGGATGCGGATCGAGACGGCCGAGCCGAACGGCGCTGCCGGCTGGATGCTCGGCCTGGTCGGGCTGGTTTCCGAGCGCTTCCGCAGGGTCGCCGTGACACCGGAGGATCTGGCCCGCCTCACGATCACCGAGCCCGCCTGCTCCTTCGATGGCGATGCCGCCCTGCTGAGAATCGGGCTGGCGGCCTATGCGCTCGGCATCGCGTGGGAGTTCGACCCCTATTTCGGCCTTTCCGTCTCGCGGGTGGATCCGCTGCCGCACCAGCTCGAAGCGGTGTACGACCATTTGCTAAAACTCGCGCGCGTGCGCTTCCTGCTCGCAGACGATGCAGGAGCGGGCAAGACGATCATGTCCGGCCTCTTGCTGCGCGAGCTGGAGCTGCGCGGTCTCGCCGAGCGCACCCTGATCGTCTGCCCGGCCAATCTCGCCTTCCAGTGGCAGCGGGAACTCCGGGAAAAATTCGACGCAAAATTCGTGGTGATGAAAGGCGGCGACATCCGCGAGCAATTCGGCGTCAACCAGTGGCTGGAGCAGAAGCGGGTGATCGCCTCGCTCGATCTGGCCAAGCGCGCCGACATCCTGGCGGGGCTGAGGCAGGTGCGCTGGGATCTGGTGATCGTGGACGAGGCGCACCGCATGTCCGCCGCGGATTCGACGCACAAGAGCCTGCGCTATCGCCTGGGCGAGCTGTTGCGCGACAACTCCGACCACATGCTTCTGCTGACTGCGACCCCGCACAAGGGGGATCCGGAGAATTTCAGCCTTTTCCTCCAGCTTCTCGATGCCGACGCCTATGCTGACGTGACCTCCATCGGCAAGGCGATGCAGAACCGCCGGGCACCCTTCTATCTCCGCCGCACCAAGGAGGCGATGCGCTACTTCCCCGAAAGGCAACCGGACGGAAGTTGGGCGACGGCGCCGATCTTCACCAGGCGCATCCCGCACACCGTGAATTTCACGATCGACGATGCGGAATTCGCGCTCTATGAGTGGGTGACACGCTTCGTGAAGCGCCAGAGCGCACGGGCCGCTGCGCGGAGCGATGATCCGCGCGCCCGCGCCGTGGGCTTCCTGATGTCCCTCTATCAGCGGCGGCTCGCTTCCTCGACCTACGCCATGCGGCGCTCACTCGAGAAGCGGGCCGGAAGGCTCGAGGAAAATCTGGGTCGGGCGGAGACACTGGCACGCTCGCCGCCGGCGGATTGGCCCGACGCAGCGGATCTCGAGGAGATGGAGGAGGGCGAGCGCGAGCGGATCGAGCAGGCCATCGAGGCAATGACGCTCGCCGCCGGCGGTGCAGAAGTACGGGAGGAGATCGCCGAGATCAAACTCCTGGCGGCCGAGGCCCGCGCCCTCGAAGAGGCAGGAGCCGAGGCCAAACTCTCGCGCCTCAAGGAGGTCCTGGCGGCGGAGGGGTTTTTCGTCGATTCGGACCGGCGCTTGCTGATTTTCACCGAATTTCGCGACACGCTCGACTACCTGGTGGGGAAGCTGAGAAGCTGGGGTTTTCGCACCGGCTTCATCCATGGCGGCATGCGGCCGGGCTCGCGGGAAGAGGAAGGCACGCGGCTTTTTGCCGAGCAGCAGTTCCGTGAAGGCGCCATCCAGGTCCTGGTCGCGACCGAAGCGGCCGGCGAAGGCATCAACCTCCAGGTCTGCAATGTCCTTTTCAACTACGATATTCCCTGGAACCCGAAACGCCTGGAGCAGCGGATGGGCCGCATCCACCGCTACGGGCAGCGCCAGGACTGCCTGATCTTCAATTTCGTCGCCGGCAACACGGTCGAGGGCCGCATCCTGCAACGGCTGCTGGAGCGGTTGCAGGAGATCCGCAACGCGCTCGACGACGATGCGGTGTTCAACGTGGTGGGCGAGGTCCTTCCCCCGGCGCGGATCGAATCGGTGCTGCGTGACTATTATGCCGGGAAGATCGGCGACGGCGACCTCGAAGACCGGCTGCTTCGCAACGTGGATGAAAACCAGTTCCGCGCCATCTGCCGGAATGCGCTCGAGGGCCTGGCGACGAAGAAACTCAATCTCGACATGCTGGTCGAGCGGCGGGCGCGGGCGTAGGAGCGGCGCCTGGTGCCGGAAACGATCGCCCGTTTTCTCTCCGAGGCCGCGCCCTTCGTCCCGCTTGCCTTGAAGCCGGCCACGCCGCCACAGAGCTTCGAGGCGATTCGCACGCCTTCGGTCCTGCTGTCCTACGAGCGGGACCCGGACTGGCGCCTTGCCGCGATCGCCAGCCGCTATCCGCGTTTCACGACGGATCGAAAGGTCGCGGAAAACCAGAACCTCGAATGGGTCACGCCCGGACATCCGCTGTTCGAAGCGGTGCGTCGTCACATCCGGGTGAAAGCCACGGACTCTCTTGCCAAGGGGGCCTGCTTCTATTCCCTTCAGCACGCGAGCCCGGCACGGGTGGATTTCTATCGTGCGCGCGTGGTGGACGGGACAGGACAGATCATCCACGAGCGGCTGTTCGCCGTGGTGCTTGGAGAAAGCGACGGGCCACGGCTTGCCGAGCCCGGCCTGCTCGGCGACTTCCAGCCGGCACCGGCGGCAACAACGGTCCCGGAGGCCGCTCTCATGCCGGAGGCAACGGACTTCCTCCACGCCGAGGCACTGGCGGCGTTTCTCGATGATGTGCGGCGCGACCGGAAGGCCGAGATCGCGCGTATCCGTGAGCATGTGGACGGTTCTCTCAAGGAACTGATCCAGCGGGCGGATTGGGAAATCGGCCGCGTCCAGGAGGATGTCGAGCAGGGGCTTCCCGGTGCGGAGGGGAGGCTGGCCCGGGCCGAAGCACGGCACGACGAGCTAACCACGCACCGCGTGCAGCGCCGGGCGGTGTTCGATCGGGAGGAGGCGCTCTCCTTGCAGGCAGTGGAGCGTCTGGCGAGTGTTCTCATCCTGCCGCACCCGGAGCGGGAAGCACCGGAGGTCCGGAACCTGCGGCAGGACCTCGAGACCGAAGCGACTGCGATGCGCATGGCGATGGCATACGAGCGGGAGAATGGGAGGGAGCCCACGGACGTTTCGGCGAAGAATCTCGGCTACGACATCACGAGCCTCGATCATTCTTCCGGCGAATTGCGGCTGATCGAGGTGAAAGGCATCGGCGGTTCCAAGGGCACCGTTCTGCTGACCCCGAACGAGCGCCGCGTGGCCGAAGACCGGCGCGACTGCTATTGGCTTTACGTTGTCACGGATTGCGATGCAGCGCCGCGCCTGCAAGAACCGCGGCGCGATCCGGCGGCGCTGGCATGGGAGAAGGTGACGAAGGTCGCGCACTATGCGCTTTCCGTGAGCGCGATTTCGGGTGGTGGCCAATGATTCCCGAGGCGTGCCGCCGGCTGGCCGAGGCGGATTTTCCGATCGCGGTCGTCTCCCGGCATGCGGCGCGCGAAAAATCGATCCGGCACGGGCATCCGAGCACGCTGCATCTGTGGTGGGCGCGCCGGCCGCTCGCTTCGTGCCGTGCCGTTCTGCTGGCTCTTCTTTGGCCCGATCCTTGCGACCCTCTCTGCCCGGAAGCGTTCAAGCGTGCGGCGCGCGCGCATCTGCCCGAGGCCGGATGCAATATCGGCACGAGCGATGTGGATCTCAGGCGGGCGCTCCTGAAATTCATCGGCGATGTCGCGGACTGGAATCACGCGGCGAAGCCGACCTATCTCGGCATCAGCCGCGCGCTGGTTGCGGCGGCACATGGCGAGGAGCCGCCGCTGGTCGTCGATCCGTTCGCGGGCGGCGGCTCGATCCCCCTGGAGGCGCTGCGCGTCGGCTGCGAGGCTTTCGCGAGCGATCTCAATCCCGTCGCCTGCCTGATCCTCAAGGTGATGCTGGAGGATATTCCGCGCCATGGGCCGGCGCTTGCGGAGGAACTGCGGAGGGCCGGGGCGGAGATCAAGCGAGAGGCCGAGCGGGAGCTTGCGGCGCTCTACCCGAAGGATGCGGACGGAGCGATGCCGATCGCCTATCTCTGGGCGCGCTCGGTGCGCTGCGAGGCACCGGATTGTGGCGTGGAGATCCCGCTCGTCCGTTCCTTCTGGCTCTGCCGCAAGAAAAACCGCCTCCGCGCGCTCCGCTGCAAGGCACACGGAAGACCCTCACCTCCCTCACCCCCAACCCCTCTCCCAGAGGGAGAGGGGAGGAGAAAGGAAACCCCGCTCTCAGAGGGAGAGGGGAGGAGAAAGGAAGGCCCTCTCCCAGAGGGAGGGGGGAAAGGTGAGGGCGCCGACACTTCTCTTTCTGAACCCTCTCCCTCTGGGAGAGGGCCTATTCCTGAACCCTCTCCCTCTGGGAGAGGGCGGGGTGAGGGCCATCACGGCCCGGCCGTCATTCCCGAGCCTCTGCGCGCGTTTGCCCGCAACATGCGCACTGAGGCGACGGATGCCGAAACAAGGATGTGGCATCTGCTGCGGGATCGCCGGCTGGTCGGAATGAAGTTTCGCCGCCAGCATCCGATCCCGCCTTATATCGTCGATTTCTATTGTCACGAAGCGGATCTCGTCATCGAGATCGATGGCGGGCAACACGGTGAAGATCGACGGCGCGACGAGGCGCGGACGGCCTTCCTCGAGGCAAGAGGTCTCAGGGTCCTCCGCTTCTGGAACAATGAGGTCTTGCAATCGCCGGAGGCAGTTCTGGAGGCGATTTGGCGTGCCCTTCCTGCGTCCTCGCCTCCCTCACCCCCAACCCCTCTCCCAGAGGGAGAGGGGAGGAGAAAGGAAACCCCGCTCTCAGAGGGAGAGGGGAAATCCTGGGACCCTCTCCCTCTGGGAGAGGGCAGGGTGAGGGAGGCAGCAGCAGGTGGGCCGCGGGCGGAGTTTGAGATCTTTACGCTGGAGACGGAGAAGGACGTTCCGGCCGGAACGGTCGCGCGAGCCAAGGCGCGCTGCCCCTGCTGCGGCGTCGTGCTTCCGCCCGAGCGGGTGCGCGCGCAGCTTGCCGCGCAGCATGGCGGGGCGGACGTGGTGTTCGACGCGGAAGGAAGGCGCATCGGCGGGGCGATGCTG
>JASHOF010000091.1 GCA_030041255.1 Acetobacteraceae bacterium | reverse complement strand
CTTTTCTCGAAGTGCTTCAGGCCATTCGTCGCCTCCTGACCCGCTCCGAGTGCTTCCGGCTGGAGCGAGAGTTGCCGGCCCGGATTCTCACCGGGGAGAGCAGTGCACCTTCGCAAGGCACACATACGAACACCGTCGAGCGTGCTTTACGGCCGGTGACGCTATCGAGGAAAAATAGCCTGTTCGCCGGCAGCGACCAGGGTGCGGCGAACTGGGCCGGGATCGCCTCCCTCGTCGAGACGGCACTATGCCGCGCACGGCATAGTGCCGTCTATGCCGAATGCCAGATTATGCCGAGCCAACCGTCTCAGACGGCACACGCATCGTGAATCCCGCAGCGACCCGATCGGCATAGTTCGCTGCTGTCGCAGTTCACTCAAAGACACCAGTCACAGACCTTATGGCCAGGACACCGCGCACAAACAGCTGTCAAATAGGCATTCTCTGAGTCTCCTGTCGAGACGGGGCCACTCTCGGCTGCCGTGTCGGCAAGCAACCGAGGGGTCAAACTATGCCGAGCGAAGCGCACGCTAATCAGCGGAACCTGTGGATTTGATAAGGTAACCTCGGCATAGTCTGGCATTCGGCATAGACCTGCAAGCTGCATCAAGTCAATCCGCAGACCTACTTCACGGATCTGCTGACCCGTCTCGTCAACGGTTGGCCCCAGTCCCGCATTGACGAGCTCATGCCCTGGTGCTGGCCGCCGTCGCAGATGCATTGAGCGTGCCTCTCGAGAGGGAGCAGCGCAAGGGCGGCAGAGCACCGCTTACGGTTGACGAAATCACCGATCACCGAGTTTGCGGATGAGCCGTCCATTCAGCAACGTGGCATCCTCCATACGGATAGCCCGAAGCCTCTTGCCTCGGGCACTACAAGCACGTTCCGGTTCGCGGCGGGAGATTGGCTGCCGAACACCTCTCACGACCAAACAACTCCGGCGTTGACAACACCGGCATGGTGTTCGCCTATTGTCGTCCTGGAGCGACTAAATCATCACCAGAGACGAGCGGATTTCCCGCAGAAGTTCTGCCTACGATCATTCCTACGAGCTCTTCTTCGTGTGTGCTGCCCACTTTCCGTACGCCGACCACAGAGCCCCGGAACATGACATAAACGACGTCGGCGACGGACAACACGTGCTGTAAATTATGGCTAATTACCATTACGGCGACATTTGAATTTGCGAGACGTCGGACTAGATCCAGGACTACCTGTGATTGATGCACCCCTAGTGCGGCTGTCGGCTCGTCAAGGAGAACTATTCGAGCCCCATGCGCGGCTATAACTCGCGCGATCGCGACCGCCTGGCGCTGACCACCTGACAGATTTCCGACAAGCGTCCGCATAGTAGGCATCCGCAACCCGAGCTCGGCAAACACCCGCGCAGACTCGTTCAACATTCTTCTTCTTTGGACGACAATCTTGAACCTTCCAGCGGGTTCGCGGCCTAAGAACAGATTTGACGCGATGTCCCGCTGATTGACCAGGGCCAAGTCCTGATACACCGCAGAGATCCCGAGCGCGAGTGCGTCGCTCGAGTCTCGAAAATGACATTCTGAATTGCCAATGCGGATAGTTCCGGAATCGGGCCGCACCGCGCCCGCGAGTATCTTCATCAAGGTGCTCTTGCCTGCACCGTTGTCGCCCACAACCGCGGTCACCTGGCCGGCGTGGAGCTCAACCGATACGCCGTTGAGAGCGCGGACCCATCCGAAAGTCTTCGTGAGTCCCTCAACAACCAGCGCAGGATGTGTCGCGCTCAGACCCGGTGACTCACCCATAGAAAGACAGTCTGGCTTCCTCATCATGCTACAGATACTCTTGCCTCATCATTTCACAAATCGCAGAATTCGTTGCCTAAGTTGTATGTCCATAAAAACCGCCACGATAATGATAATGCCTGTCACAAGATCCTGTGCGAATATGGAGATTCCGTCGAGGACTAAGCCGTCTCCGATTAATGAAAGCATCGCAGCGCCAACCGCTGTACCCGCGATGCTGCCCGACCCTCCGAAGAGGTTAGTTCCGCCAATTACCACGGCGGCAATGACCGTCAGCTCGTATCCCATTCCGTTGGTCGGATTTCCTGAATGCACCGAGCCTGTTAGAAGGACCCCGGCAAAGCTACTTAGAAGCCCGGTCAAGATGAAACAAAAAACTTTAATGCGCCCAATGTTGATTCCTGCGCGTTCCGCTGCTTCAGCATTCCCTCCGGTGGCATAAACGTGGTAGCCGAATCGAGTCCCTGCGAGCATCCAAGCCCCACCAACTACGATGCCGATGGCCCAGACGATCTGGATATTCACCATGCCCAACCGGCCCCCAAAGATAAATGCATATGCTTTGCTGACTGAAAAGAGAATCGGATACCCGCCAGTGATGAGAAGCGAAACGCTCTGAAGGACAAACATCGCCGCCAGGGTCCAAATCAGGGACGGGATCCCCGTCAGTGTTACGCCCAAGCCATTTATCAGGCCAATCAGCGCTCCTAAAAACAGCACGACAGTCATCGCTTGAAAGTCGCCCAAGTTGTAATTCTGTACCAGCGTGCCCAGGACAATGGTGGCCAGGCCAAAATTCGCACCTACGGAAAGATCAAGCTCTCCTGCGATGATGAGATATGTCATGCCAACGGAGATAATCGCAACAACGACTGTCCCACGAGCTATGCTCAACAGATTGCCCAAATCAAGGAAGTGGGGTGCCGTCAATGCAAACGCAGCAAATAGCGCAATCCCGACAGCGAGTAGCAATGCTTCACGTGTTCGCCATAAGATATGGAGACTTGACGCTTGGCGCTCCAGAACCGCCTGAGTGGAGGCGTCGCCCACGGGCCGATTGTCGGCGGCGCCTCCAGGGACGTGTGTCATGAACTTAACTCATTCGGTCCGAGGGGCCTATCGCATCATGCAAGTCGCGTGAACAACATACCGCGCTTGCACTGCTTGAAGCAGACTAGGCCTGTCCTCTCGTGCCTACGCGGACCCTCACATTGGCATGGTTGACTGCGCAAAGCACAAAACTTCCTCCCTGGCTGGTCATCTGATCTCAGAAACATGGACACTTGCCCAGAATTTCTCGCGAGCATTGACCGTCGTAAAGTTCGCCATCGTGTCAACTTCTGGGCCGGACGCATAGCTAAGGGCCTTGTAACCGTGAACGACCTGCATATACGCCAGTGCCGCTGTGATCCAACCCTGAGCGTACGGGTTCTGGTTGAGTGCCCATTGCACGTTCCCTTTGGCCATTTGAGCCATTACGCCGGGAAGCGTATCGAAGCCGCCATTCAAAAAGCGGCCATGCAAATTGTTCTGCTCAATGAAATCTCCGATGAACCATGTCTCCCATCCAGTATTCGCAAAGCCTATGATTTTGTCCTGATCCCTGGTCCACTTAGCTTGTATTAGCGGAAGAGCTCTGTTCTCATCGACTGCATCGAGCATAGTACTCCACGTGAAGTTCGTGCCGTGTGCTTTGTTGTAGTCCTGCAGGCCATGAATGGTGCCAGTCGTTCTGTCAATAATGTTGGGGGTGGCAGCAGATTGTTGCCCAATAACAAATTCACCGCTGGTCTTTCCAGCCTTCACCGCAAACTGCGCGGCCACCATCCCATTCGTATGTCCTGCATCGAGATTATTCTGCCCAATAAACGGAATGTCATATTTGTCGAGAACTGACTTCTCATTAACGTTAAAGCACAGCACCGCGATACCAGCTGATTGGGCCTTCTCGATTGCGGCGTTGTAGGCCGACGGATCTGAGATAACCGTTGCAAGGGCATCTGGCTTCGTTGCCAGCACCCTATCTAGTACATCGACGACTTGAGGGATATTAAAGGCAATCATAGGTCCTGCGAATTGAAAGTCCCAACCCGCGAACCTACAGAATTCCTTGGCTCCGTACACCGCTGGGACGTAGAATGGATCGATGATGTGCGTGACCATAGCAAGCTTTTTGCGAGGAGATTGGGCTGAGGCACTTGTACTGGTCAATGCGGTCGCCGCCACGCCGCTTAAGGTCCCCATGCTGCCCAAAGTCGCTACGCTGCCCAAGAAGCCGCGGCGTGAAAAAGGTGCCGACGACGACGAAGGCAACGGATTCGAACTGGCTGGACTGGCGACGGTCTCGCCTGCACCGGCATCGTTAACAACGATCTCGAATGCCGCCCCTCCAAGTTCCGATTGGCGGACCTCCACTCCATCGATACCCCAGTCGTAGATGCTGTCATCTTGAGCCATGGAACCCCTCCACCTTGTTGAGCCCCCGATCACTGAATGGTAATCCTGCGGATTACGCGTCTGAACGGAGAGCGATGTTAGCGTGCGTCTTAGTATTTCATATTCTTCTCTTGGTCCATCAATGGACAGTAGCGGGACAGTTTGAGTTGTTGTCAACCTGCTTTTCCATGTCAGAATATCGCAATAGGGTTAACGGGTGCGCCTGTGCCGCCTTCCACAACCAACGGAGCGATCGAAATCATGAACTCGTAGCGCTTTTCTTCCTCGCAGGCGCTCGCCAGTCCTGCTAGAGAAACGTTGTCTACAAGCGTGAGCCCAAAGGCAAAAAGGCAGGCATGGACCCCCCATGGCAATCCATAGCTGTTGGGCTCCTGGTCCATCATGTCAAATAGAAGGATGCTGCAGTCGGTCTGACGTAGGAATGGAAGGCATGACATATGAAGGCCGGGTCGGTCGTGTTCTGAGCCCCAAAGTGAGTTTACCTTATCCCACTCCTCGCGGCCGGAGTAGACAACAATAGCGTCACCTTGCTCTATTCGGACTCCCTGCGATCGAGCGATGTCTTCCAGCTCCCATCCATGAACGGGATCCTCCAGGGTCACAAACGGTGCGCCACGGTACTTTGGAACGTTGAGTAGGACGCCACGGGTTATGATTCCGTGCCTCAGATTTTCGATGCCGCCAAAACGGAGGCCATCCCAGTCCAGCACTGTCGACGGGTCGCGACCATTCCACATCCCGTCTTGGTCCCAAACGTGAAAGATGGAATCGATGTGCGTACAGGCGGGTCCGTGATAGACAATTCCGTAGTAATCTACCGCTGCGCCAGCATTCGACGCGAAATTGACGACTTTCATATATTGTTGAGCCGGGTATCGGTTGTTAGCCGCTTGTTTGGTGGGGAATGGTAGGCTCAGAGATACCGTTCGGCCGGTACGGACTAGCCGAGCAGCGCCAACGCGTTTCGCCTCAGTTATTAGATTTATGGTGCCAACTTGATCATCTAGTCCCCAACGTCCCCATGTGCGATTCTCCCGCACGTAAGCTACCATCTCTTCTTTCGTAGGCACCGTTCGGTTCATAACTGGTCTCCTGCTCTATGAGGCTCCGCAGTTGCGCTTTCGGTAAACGGGCGCGCCAACATGCAGCGAACTCCAGTCGCTAACTGCGCTCAATCGACCCCACAGTGACGTCCGACATCTTTCGGCGTGATCGGAATCGCCCCTTGGCGACCCAATAAGAACAAGCCCATCGTCGATCGTAGTATTGCCAATATCCGTCACACCAATCCTGGGGTGCTCAAGCGAGGCACCTAGGGTCGGAGCGCGAGGGCCTCTAAGATGGACGAATCCGCAGGCCAGCACTTGGACGCCGTCAGATTTGCCGATCGGCACGACGCCGTGAGCCGTCCCCGATTTCTCTGGGTACGGTATTGTGAAGAGGAAGCGAGCAGAGAGCGTGTCGAGAACAAGGGAAGCGAATGAGGGTTTGCCATCTGATGGGCCTGTAGCCAGCGTGGACGGGCGTAGACCGTCCACGCTGGCTACAGGCCCGGTTGAAGCGTCAGCCGCTGGACGGTTGGCGCCGGGGCAGCGCAGGGGCGCGGCGCGCAAGCGGGAGGCGGTGTCCCGGCTGACGCGTAGTGAAGCGATCGAGCTGCTGGCGCCCGAACTCAGTGTACCGCCGCATCGGCTCGAGCGTTGATGGGGGCAGGCGCAGACGGCGATCGATGCCGCACTCGAGGAGCAGTAGAGCGGCGCTAAAAGCGTCGAGCTCGCCGCCGCGATGCGGCGGGTTGGCGATCTCGCATCTCGCCAACTAACGACGGCTGCTGCATCTGCTTCAGCGATTAAGAGTGTGCGAGCAATCTCCGCGAGTCCGAAGCCATGCGCGTTGGATTTAAGTGCGTCAAACGTGGTGACCTGACTACCAGCGTAACCCCCAATATCTTGTGTGCTGTCCGCAATCTTGGCTAAATCGATCGAGAATAGAGTCGGGGAGTGCAACAGTGAGACAGGGTCAAGATCTGGCTGCACGGAACTGCCCTCGAACACTTTACCTGAAGTTTGCCCTTGGACCGATAACCCAGATCGCCGGTTGAGCGTCAAAATCCATCGAAGCTTCTTAGTCATGCCTTTGTCATGCTGTTCGAACCGACATTTGTCAGTCATTGGGAGAGACCGGCGCCTGCGCGCTCCCGCGGAGCTCAGCAGTACGTCTGGAATCAATCGAAGTTCCGTCGGGGTTAAGCTCGACGCCATAATTCCGTCGCACATACTCGGCCGACAGTTTCTGTTCTAATACATCTTCGAGGATGTTCTTCGGATCTCGCTCGAATGGATCCCCAAAACCACCGCCGCCGGCGCTGACGTGCCGAATCACATCGCCAGCGTGCAGCAAACGCGATACGTGAGTCGGCAGCACCTCTTCTTCAATTGTATCTGGGTTTAAGATGTTCCAGGAAGGCGTCCCCTTGTGGCCTCCGCTCAGGCCATAGGGCAAGAACCGTCGCCTATCGGATCGCATGTGCAGGAGCGCCTCGCCGGATAGTAATCGGAATTCTCTTACAATAGAGAGACACCCGCGCCACTTTCCCGACCCGCCGGTGTCCGGAACGAAACCATACTGTTCGACACGGAGAGGCAGGGTTAGTTCGACCTCCTCGATCGGCACATTGGAGATATTGCCCTCAATACAGCTTGTGCCATCCACGCCGTCTCGATCCGGTCGTCCACCCCATCCGCCAGCCGAGAATTCAACGTAAACAAACGGTCGCCCGTTAGCGTAATGACCTGCAAAGCTGATCATGGTTGCTGCACCTTCACCGGCGGCTGGTACCCGGCCGGGAAGGGCATGGTGAAGTGCGCCGAACACGGTCTCAACCACTCGAAAACCTGTGAGACCGCGCGCAGCGCGGGGAGCCCCTCGGGTGGGATTTACAATAGTACCAATGGGTGCCTTCACAGTGATTGGGCGAAACAACCCTGCATTACCGGGGATATCGTCCTGCATTATGCACCTTAGTGCCGTGTATACGGCTGACTTCGTGAAGGACATCGTCGCGTTCAGCGCTGACTTAACCTGAGTCGAAGTACCGTTGAAGTCAGCTGTCAATTGCCCAGCCGAGACGCTAAGTGATACCTTGATTCGAATGGGGCCAGATCCAAACCCGTCTGTGTCGATGTGGTCTTCGAATGAATAGATGCCAGGTGTAATACGAGCGAGCTCAGTTCGCACTCGCCGCTCGGTGTAGTCAAGCAATTCTTCAACTAGATTTGCGAATCCATCCGTTCCGTAACGATCGAGGAGGCGAAGCACGCCAACTTCGCCGATTCGAGTCGCCGCTAATTGCGCCTGCAAGTCACCGAGAACCGTCTCTGGAATGCGGACATTACGCCCCAGAATCTCGACAAGAGTTCGGTTTTCCCGTCCCTGTTCGTATAACTTCAGGATCGGAATTTGCAATCCTTCCTGGAAAATATCAGTAGAATCGACAGCGTTACCGCCTGGTGTCCGACCGCCAATATCTGCATGGTGGGCTACGCAGGCTGCAAAGCCGACGTGCAAATGGCCCTGAAAGATTGGCCGAACCACAAACAGGTCCGGCAGATGCATCCCACCTTCATCTGGATCGTTGAGGATGAAGACATCACCAGGGTAGATATCTCGTGCGTATTTAGCCAGGAGAAAGTGAACAGCATCAGGAATAGCGCCCAACTGTACGGGGATTCCAACCCCTTGAGCGATCAATCGCCCCGCTGCATCGCATAAACCAGTCGAGAAATCCATGCTTTCACGAATATTTTGTGAATGGGCGGTACGAAGTACGGTAATCGCCATCTCGTCCGCTACCGACCGGAGAGCATTCTTCGCGACCTCGAAAGTGATAGGATCGTCAAATGCGCTGCGAGGCTGCACCGTTGTCACTAGTTGTTGCCTCGTTGGCCGCTAGACGGAATGGCGATCACAATATTGCCAACATCGTCAAGCATCGCCGAGTAGCCCGGCGGGACAACGGTTGTTGCATCCATGTCCTCAACAATCACAGGGCCTGTCACCGCGGCCTTTGCTAACGCAGTTCGTTTCAGGACCGGGGTATCGAGGTGCCCGTGCGCGGCACCAAAATAGGCCCGCCTCACAGGATCCGAATGGATCGGTTTTGCGTGACCGTCGCCGAGTAGTCCGGAGTCCGCCGCGAAGGGGCTGGCTACCATTCTCTGACGGAACGCTCGCAACCTTAAATTTACAATCTCGATTGCCTGCCCCGTATCTCCACGATGACCATATACTCGCCCATGTTCCAGCTCGAACCGATTCCGAATATCAAGAATAGCAGTTGAATCGGCTACCTCGCCGAGGACGGGGATTCGTAACGCATACCCCTGCCCCACATAGCGAACATCGATATATCGCTCCATTCTCACGACGTCGGGCTCGTCAGTGTTGCTGATCATGTTGCGAGCTATTCGCTCTTCCATAGCGCAGAACGATCTCGTAATTAGTTCCGGATCAAAGTCGGTACGGAGTGGGTACGAAAGGACGGCATGCTCTTGCAAGTCAGCAACAAGCAGGCCAAGCGAACTAAATAGCCCCGAAGCAGGTGGAACAATAACCGTCTCGATGCCGAACTCTCGTGCCATGACGGCCGCGTGGGCGGGTCCGGCGCCACCAAACGCAACGAGAGTGAAATCGCGAGGATCGCGGCCGCGCTCACTCGTGATTGCCCTCACCGCTTTGCTCATGTTCGCAATGACAATCGAGTAGATTCCATAGGCCGCGCTCGCGACATCGAGGCCGAGGGGCACGGCTATGCAGTTGTTGATCGCTTCGAGGGCGTAGCGAGGTGTAACCGGTTGCGCACCACCGGCAAGAGCTGTTTGACTGAAATAGCCTAGCACTACGCACGCGTCGGAAACTGTCGGATCGGTGCCGCCCCTTCCATAACAAGCGGGTCCGGGATCCGCTCCTGCGCTGTGCGGTCCGATACGGGGCGCCCCACCTTCGTCTATCCACGCGATACTGCCGCCACCCGCGCCGACCTCTGCTATGTCGATTGACGGAATGCGAATGGTATAACCGCCACCCTTCGCAAGAACGCCTTGATGGTGCATCCCAGCACCGACCTCGTACTCGTCCGCCTCGAACGTTTGACCATTTTCAACAACCGAAGCCTTTGCAGTCGTGCCCCCCATATCAAACGCAATAACATTTGCCTTCCCGATTCGTTCTGCTAGATGACGCGCCGCAGTCACGCCTGCGGCAGGGCCGGATTCGACCAAGTGCACGGGCTTTAGCCGAGCTGCGTCCGAGCTTATCAATCCGCCGTTTGATTGCATTATCAGAATTGGACAGTCAATAGATCGCTCGTGAATATGAGACACCAGGTCTGCCAGGTAGCTGCGGACCACTGGTTGAATAAAAGCATTAACCACGGTGGTGCTTGTTCTCTCGTACTCTCTCATTTCGGGCAAGATCTCATGTGAAGCTGAAACATGGATGTCTGGACAAAATCGCCTAAGAAGCCTGACAACGAACTCTTCATTCATATGGTTCCGGTAGGAATTGATGAAACAGACTGCGAGCGACTCGACGTGTCGGTCCTTCAGTATTGTCGCTAAAGCCTCTACACTTTCTTCAGTCGGATGCCTGTCGATGTTGCCCATCCCATCACTTCGTTCATCAATTTCAAATCGCAGGTGGCGTGGAACAAGCGGTTTGGGCTTACGCCAGAAGTAGTCGAACATCGATGGGTGGCGGAGGCGCCCGATCTCAAGAACATCCCGGAAACCCTTTGTGGTCACCAGTGCGGTTCTTGCCCCGCGATCCTCTAGGATGGCGTTAGTAGCAACGGTGGTTCCATGTATGACCATGGATACGTCGGCGGCGCCTACCTGAGCTTCGGCGAGTACGCTGTCGACTCCGCGCAGCACTGCGTCAGCGAAGCGCGGACCCGTCGAGGGAATCTTTTTCTTAACAAACTCCTTCCCATCTCTTCGGAGCAGCACGACGTCGGTAAAAGTGCCGCCGATGTCGACGCCGATTACAGCCTTGTGCAAATCTGCCTGCTCAGGTTGGTTGGAATTCCTGGCGTTATTGTCGGGCAAAGGTACCTCCAAGCGCTCTTTCAACTTGAAAGCATGCCGTTTGCCATGGAATTCCATCAGATAGAAGCTCGATCATTTAGGGCGCGTCCAACAAAATTGAGTCGCTACCATATGCTGTCTATCAGGAGTCGGTGAACATTTGTCGCTTCCGGTGGCGCAATCCGCGGACACTCCTATCTCAGAGGCGAGAGAATTGTTTGATTTATTCTTGGACGCGCCCTTAGCGTACATGAAACTATGACTGCCTAGAAACTCTTGTCGGAAGATAAGAAATCCACACCCAAATGCGAGATCTCCAGGACAGGTTGCCGGCCGACAAGTGGTTCGTCGACTGATGTGGATGCGACTTAAACACTGCGTTGACAAAATCTGTCTTGGTTTGATTCGGTGTGATTCCTTCGGGGAAGGCTGGTTGCCGATGGCCCGTTAAGGGCGGCGCGAGCGGCAAGCAGACATGGCGGCATCATGGAAGGAGATGCCACGTCTGTCCATGGCATGCTTCCTACAACAAAGAGCAGACGGCGCTGATCGTGTCTCGCTTCAATAGGTTCGGAGAGACGCAATGCTTGTCGGAGTGTGCACCGCGGCGTAAGCTTCCGTGGAGACGCTATTTCGGCGTGCTTCTTCTCGGCTATTTCGAGGGCACCCATAGCTAGCGCGGCCTGGAATGGCGCCGTGCCGACAGCCTGCCACCGCGCGAGTTCCTGCAGCTCGGCAAGCACGTGCCGGACCAGTCCTAGCTCAGCCGCACCCGGAGCCGCTCGCCGCTCGAAGTGCACGGCCACGTGTTCACCTGGGTGTTCAAGCATCTGGGGAAGCACGGCCTGGTCAGGGGCGAGCGGAGAGGCGTCGATGCCTCGACGATGGAAGCCAACGCGGCGTGGCGCACGATTGCGCGGCGAGACAGCGGCATCGGCACGCCGATGCCGGAGGGCCTGATCCGGTTGGACCGCAATTGCAGAGGCAGAGAGGCGCCCACCGAGGACTTCGGGAGCCCAACCGACTCGGATGCTAGGACCGCCAAACTGAAAGATGGCGGCACGCATCTCGCCTACAAACTGGAGCTTGCGGTGGATCTCGAAATCGGTGCGGGGGTCGCGGCCAAGGTGCATGCCGCTGACCAAGCCGACTCCACGGCTATGCCGCGGACCCTGGGCAGCCCCGCAAGAGCACAAGATCATCGAACACGTCCTCTCCCTCATTTTCTTACCGTCAAGTATTGCGCACGACAAACACCTTGTCAATATAGTAAGATGGTAAGATACCTAGATTGCCAGATAGGTGGAACACCGAAAAGGCTCGGATCGGAATGCCCCATTTGACCGGACATCGGGCGAGCCATGAGGGCCTAGGCGTGACCCTAGGTATGCGCCTATGCCGAGAGCGACACGATGAGGATCGAGATCGTTACCGGCCACGCCGGCAGGAGGCGCTACGGTACCGAGGAGAGGCTGGTGTTGATGAGGGAGACGATGCAGGCCGGCATGATGGTTTCTGCTGTTGCCCGTCTGCATGGCATCTCGCCCAGCCTGTTGTGGAACTGGAGGCGGCGGATGAGCCAAGGAGGCCAGGTCGCGGTCAAGGCAGATGAGAACGTGGTCGCTGTCAGTCGGGTCCGGGAACTTGAGCAGCGCGTCCGCGATCTCGAGCGCCCGCCGGGTCGCAAGATCGTCGACATCGAGACGCTGCAGGTGGCGTTGGTTGCCGCGCGGGGGAAAAAGCCCGTCTGGCAGTTGCCGTCGCCGCTACGGGACGTTTCCCGATGAAAGCCGTGGCCGATACCCTCGGCGTGGCCCGTTCCAACCTCATCGACCAGCTCGCCGGTGATACCGCTCGGCGCGGCCGCTACCCGCGTCAGGGTGATAACGAGTTACTGGCGGCGATTCGTCAGCTTACCGATGGTAGGCCGACCGACGGCTACCGGCGGATCACCGCGCTGCTGAACCGGGCGCGGTCGGCAGCGGCGCCACGCCGGTTAATGACAAGCACATCTTCCGCCTCATGGCACAGGGCCGGCTGCTCTCGCAGTCGCATGTCGGCAGGCGTGCGGTGCGTGCCCACGAGGGAAGCGTCATCGCCCTGGCCTCTCCAACCAACGCTGGTCCTCCGATAGCCCGGAAATCGGCTGCTGGAACGGCGAGATCATCGCTTGGCAAGCAAATACCGGCGGTATCAGCGGCGAGATGGTTCGCGATCTCATGCTGACCTGCGTCGACCGCCGGTTCGCTTCCTTCCGGGCACCCCATCCCGAGCAAAGGCTCGCCGACAATGCCTCTGCGTTCACTGCCCGCGAAACCCGCAACTTCGCCACAGCTCTTGGTCTCGTACCGTGCTTCACGCCAGTTCGCAGCCCAGAAAGCAATGGCGTCAGCGGGCATTCGTCAAAACCCTGAAACGCGACTACGCCCGCGTCCAGCCGCTGCCGGACGCAGTCACCGTCCTCGCCCGCCTCCGAGACTAGATCGAGGACTATAATGAGCATCGCCCCCACAAAGGCTTGCGCATGCGCTCACCCCGAGAGTACATCCGCAGTCAGTCGCAACCAGTCCCTTGTCCGGTTTAACGGGGGCCGCTCCATCGATATGGAAGGGCGTTCAGATCAGAACATGGACCAGTCAGACCAAGGCGCCGCACACGTGTCATCGCGCATGAAAATTTCTGTGTGGCCGATTCGACGATCCAAGCTGTCCGACCAAGCGGCGTCGCGTCTCGAGGTGCTGATCCGGGATGGGACTTTCCCGGCTGGCTCAGTGCTGCCATCCGAGCGCGAACTCATGAAGATATTCGGCATAGGCCGAACCTCGATACGTGAAGCGCTGTTCATGCTTCATCGCGCGGGTCTGGTCCAGCTGAGCAACGGTGAACGGCCACGCGTCACTACACCGATGCCGGAGATCGTGATACGTGAGCTCGCTGGCGCAGCGCGTTCTTTCCTTGCACAGCCCGGTGGCGTTGAGCACTTTCAGGAAGCTCGCGCACTGTTCGAGGTTGGTGTGGCTCGGCTTGCAGCGCTTCGTCGTACCGATGAGGATATCCTGCGATTGCGCGCAGCTCACGAGGCGACTATTGCCGCTCGCTGTGATGATGCCCGCTTTGAACGAGCGGACGTCGCTTTCCACTACGTACTAGCGACAATCACCCGTAATCCAATCTTCATCGCAGTGCATGACGGGTTTGTCGAGTGGCTTACCAGTCAACGCACCGTGACAATGCGGGTGCCCGGGGCCGTCGAAGTCGGATTAAAAGAACATAGCTTGATCCTCGAGGGTGTCCAGAACGGAGACGCTGACGCGGCCGGTCAGGCGATGGAGAGTCACCTCCGCAGGGTGGCCGAGCATTTCAAGCTGGCAACCGAATCGGGGGTATAATTTGTATAGTTCGTAGCCGTCCTTTTGACCCGATCGGTACGCTGTGGACTTGATGGACGACTCTGAGCGTCGCCCACAACACAGCAGCCCTTACTTGAGCCGGCCACGGCCGGCAACTCGCCAGATTGCCTCGACGCGACCGCCACGAATTGCGACGATCTCCTCGTGCAGATGCACGGTGGTGTCTGAATAGCCGACGACGAACTCGACCTTGTCGCCGATCGTGGGAAAATCGCCCGGTTTCGCGAGGTCGAGGGTGGCGTGCTCGGCAGACAGCCGCGTCGGTCCGGCGATGTCGAGACCGAGCGGTGAGGGTGGGGCCGCATCGCTGCTCATGGCCTTCTTGCCGGCATCCAATATCACGCGGGTCGGCGTCGGGCGGCTGGTGACTGTGGCAAGCAGCGTTAGGGCGTACGGAATGTCGAGATGGTAATGCGTTCGATAGTGAACGTCGCTGAAGATACCGCCGCCTGCCTGGATCTCGGTCACGCCGGGCTGCTCGGCGCAGTATGGAAACGTGCCGGTGCCGCCGCAGCTGACGACGGGGGTGGGGTATCCTGCCGCCCGGCATTGCGCGGCGCTGGACGTCAGCAGATCGATTGCCTCGACGACGACACGGGCTTTTTCCGTAGGATCGGCGATGGAGACTGCATGGCTCTCCCATCCCATCACGCCGGAAAAGCGAAGGCCCGCTTCCGCCGCGATCGATGCGGCAAGCGCGGTCACGGGTTCGCCCGGAAGGACGCCGGCACGATGCATGCCGATGTCGACCTCGATGAGCACGCGCAGGGTCTTGCCAGATTGCCGCGCCGCGTCCCCAAGCGCTGCAACATGCGCTGGGCTGTCAACCGCGACCATGACGTCCGCCCGATCGAGCAGATGCATCAGTCGCTTCAGCTTGACTGGGCCAACGATCTGGTTCGCGATAAGAATGTCTCGGATGCCGGCATCCGCGAGCACTTCCGCCTCGCCCAGCTTGGCGCAGGTAACGCCGACCGCGCCTGCCTGCAGTTCCTTGCGGATGATCTCGGGCGTCTTCTGGCCCTTGGTGTGCGGCCGCCATGCCACGCCGTTCGCGCGACAGGTTCCCGCTATTCGCGCAATATTCACATCCAGCACGTCGAGATCCACCAGCAAAGCTGGAGTATCGAGCGCCTGCTTGGGGAGGCCGATCAGCGATTGCAATCCAGGCATCGATTTTCCCCTGCCACTGCAGCAGTCACCCTGCTGGCCGGATTTGCTGGACGGCCATCGGCTTCCGAGCCTGTACCGCGGACGCAGGATAGCATGTTGAATTTCCTTGCTCAAATATCCTGTGGAGCGCGCTACTTTGGGTCTCCAAGACGCTCCTGAGCACGGTGGAGTTGTGACGTGCGCCTGATTGGCACGGTCTACTGTCATAAGCCCTGTTCGTCTTCGAGGAAGTGATAGATGGTTGCCGGGTGGACGTTGAAGGTTCTGGCGATTTCGCTGATGAGCTTGCCCTCGTGGACGAGTTCGTGGGCCAGCACCGCTTGGCGACTCGATATCTTTTCGACCCGTCGCTGGCCTCGGGGTGGTCCTGCTTTCCGACGCGGCCGGGGTTGGCTCGGCAGCCTCGGATCGGTCGTTCGAGCCCTTTGAGCTGCGAGTCGATAGCCTTCCGCAAATTCTGCGCCAGGGATGAAACCGGTCGGCGATTTGCCGAAGGCGAGTCCGCCACGACGAAGTGGATGCGGGCGAGACATTCGGCAAGCTGGCCCTGGCGGCCGGCACCTCACGCCCTGCTGCGGCCGCGCTGAGACCGGCAAAAACCTTGGGGTGATCAGGCGGCCTTCGCGATTGGTTGGTCATCGTTAGCCGGGGCTGTGGTCGTGGAACGCGAGCCGGCATAGCGTTCCAGGCAGCCGTTCAGCGCGGCGACGCGGACGTGGAGCAGGAGTTGCGCGCCCAGAGGCGACCACCGCATCTGTTGCTTCTTGCACATCCGCCAGTTGACCAGCTCGTTGACCGTCGACTCGACATGCGCCGTCGACACGCGCTCGCCCGCGATCCGGGCATGATTGTAGTTCACAAGTGATTCGGCATTGCCATAGAGATACCGGCGAAACTCTGCGAGCTGCTCGAGCAGATGATCGATCCGATCCACCTCACGTCCGGCAGAGAGCACCGCTCGCCGGTGAATTTCAAGCTCGACGCAGAATTGGGTTATGGCGCAGTCCGTCAAGTAGACGCAGGTACAGCCATTCCACAACGTCCATCGGATATGCTCGATAGCCCAGGTCTCAGCCCGTAGCCTGTCTCGCCAGTCTCGATCTGAGGTGAACGGCAGATAAAGGAGCGCCTTGCGCATTTTCTCGAGGCGTCGATAGAGATGCCACCAGTCCAGCCGATGCATTACTGTGGGATCGAGCCAACGACCGAGCATCGTCCGCATGCCATCCTCGCCGTCCGAGAGGATCGTGACCGCCGTGTCAGGCGTCCGCCCGCACCGTCGCAGGACCGTCCTGACCCGCTCTTTCGCCCGGCCATCCAGATGGCGGACAACCGCGAATACCTCGCTGCCGCGACACGGAACTTCGACCCTACCGAGAACAATCTCGAGGTTCGTCTTTCTCCGGCCCCGAATACCTTTCACGAAGCAACCATCAATGCCAACCACCATTGTCTGGGCCGGCGCGAGGGGCGGTACGCGGTGCGCCATCTCGGCGTGCAGCTCGTCCTCGATTGCCTGCCCGACCTTGATCACACGGTTGCGGGTGGTCGCATGGCTAAAGCACGTTGCCTCCGGCAGAAACGTCCTCAGGATGGCCGCTGCCCGTCGATAGGGCAAGTCCGCGCCCAGCTTGGCCTGCAACCGCAGAAGCTCCGGCAAGACCCGGCTGGGAATCAGCCCCGAAACCGGCGCTGTCTGCTCGTGGTGGGAGCCGCAGCGGCAGCGCTTATAGCGAGGCGAGGCAACCGTCACGCGACCGAAGACCGTGTCGATGACGCGCCGCCGCCGGTCTTTGAGCGGACGCGCTGCTCCGCAAGAGCTACATCGGCGGCTCCTGTCGCAGTACTCACGCAGTTGATCTGCAACGACTCGCCGCTGCAATGCCGCCATGATCCGCTTGCCGTCTTCGAGCGTCAGCCCCACGTCGCCCGCGATTTCAAGGCGTGGGCGCTCAATACGGATCGCCTCGGAACTGCTGGGGTGCTCCCCATCCTCCGCCTCGCACTCGATCCTGACGATCCAATGCATCCGATCCTCCCGTGCTCTCCACTCGGCGGAATAGCTTACGTCACTCGGACCGGGTCCCCCAGGTTTTTGCCGGTCTCGATAAAGTGTCGCTATCGCTAAATACTTTCGCTCTTCGAAAGCGGCAGCCCCAACGCCGCACGCACCCGCCAGATCCTCCATCTGCCCGCAAATCTTGCCGTTCAAGGGCAATTCCTGATCGCTTCCTATTCCGACTAAAACAGAGGGTCATAATTCCAAGCGGAAACCTTACAACTTCTCCCGCTAGCGTCACATCCGCAACCTCGTTCCTACCTGCTAATGGGATATCTTTGGCTTTCTCCGGCACAAGGTTTCGCCCGACGGCTGCGGCAATGCCTGCTCCTGAAGCAATTGATGCATCCCATCTAACTTTTGCATAAGCAGGGCAAAGTCGGCTGCGCTCAGCGACGCCCTTGCCTCATTACCGACCGCTTTGCATACCTCATGTGGCGCACCCACGTGATTCAGCAGAAGTGCGTCTCTGAATTGGCCAAGAGCTTCGTCCAGCCGCCCCTTCTCGAGCAAACCGGAACCGAGCTCGACATGTAGCCGATAGTCGTTCGGGCTCAGCCAGATTGCCATTTGGAGCTCAGCCAGTGCCTCATCTACCCGATGTGCTTCCAACAAAACAGCGCCAAGTCCGCCATGAGCGTCGGCGTATATAGGACTTAACTGGATAGCCTCGCGATATTCGGCGATCGCATCGCTCAGATCGTGCTCGCTTCGCCAAATAGCAGCAAGCACGACATGCGGGTCGGCAGCAGTCGGCCGCAGACCCATGGCCTCGTACAGCTCAGCAATTGCTCTATCGGGAGCACTGCGGATCCGATCGATTTGTGCAAGACCGACGTACGCATCGGCATCGTGGTCGCTTACCTCTAACGCGTGTTCGAACTCGGCCGTTGCCGCATCGACTCCCACCCGGCGCGGCTTCCTGCTCGCCAGATAGACATAGCCAAGCCCAACGTAAGCATCCGCATTAGCAGAATTGTCGTGCGCCGCCTTCTCAAAATCGGATCCTGCTTCAGACCAACGCCCGAAGTGGCGCGCTACAAACCCGAGGGCAACTTCGGCATCGGCGTTATGTGGATCAAGGGCTTGTGCTTCTTGGAACTGTTCCTTGGCAGCCTGGATATACCCATGATCCTGATAGAGGTACCCGAGGCCGACGTGCAACTCGGCACATCTGGATTTAGATCGAGGCGCGTTCGCATTGGGACCAGCCGTCACCGGAGCACATTGGTAGCTCGACACAAGGACTTTCGTGAAGCGCTCTTCGATTAGGCGAAAAGCGGCCTCCTGGAGGAGGAAATCAGGGGCCGCCGAATCGACGGTCGGGTCGGAGAATGTAACGCTGTCCGAGAAAAGAAGCTCGCCATCAAGCCGGAGCTGTAGGGAAAGTTGGGTACCAAAAATGGTAAATTCCCCGGAAATCATCCCGTTTCGTAGATACCGGGGCAAAAGGCTCTGCATCATAGCCACTAAGTTGCCGAGAGAAATCCCGGCTTGCGGGATGACGACGGTCTGCAGATCCTGTAATTCGCTTATAAAGATGGGCAGCCGTCTCGTCGCAGCGCGTTGGCGTGCAGCGACGATGGCCTCATAGAGGCGGTTGGTTGCCACCTCGCTGCTCAAGCCACTGTTCGCCAGTGCCACGGGAACACTAACCTCTTCCAGATAGTCGGTGTTCGGAAGTAGCAGAAGAACGATTCTCAGGAGGAGCGCAATCGCCAAGGCCGCCACTATTACCCCTGTCACCGCCGCAGCGATCCTCCCCGCGACTGCGAGGAGCCGCGCCACGCGCCTTTTAAGCCGTCGTAACGACTCCGGCCTCTGGAGAGCGCGCACGGGGCTCGGTTGATCTGACAACAGACGCTATGCCCTCAGTATCGGCAAAACTCCGGTGCCCACCCTACCCGGCGTCCCCCTGTTGCGCCCCCGACGAACGCGTCACATTCGCTTCAGTCGCGGCGCTCGGCGCGGCGCGTTCGGGGTTCGGCGGACGCTCCGGACCCGCCCGACCCTTGGCAACGGCGTCAAGCGAGCGCCGGGTGTGACGGAGCACTTGATCGAGGCGCGCCATCCAGTGCTCGAGATCGCCGTAGTCAAATTCCCGTCGCTCGCGCGGGGTGAGCGGTGGCAGAGCCGGCGGCGGCCCTAGGCTCTCCTCGTCCACGGGGATGATCGGCGGCCGGCCCCGACCGCGCCCCGGCTCCGGTCGTCGCGGCGCCGCTACGCCGTCGCGCAGCGGTGCCATGGCCGTCAGCCCGAACAGCCGCCGCTTCGCGCGATGGGTAACCTCGACGGCGACGCCGGCGGCGACCAGCTCGTCCAGCAGGCGGATCGCAGTCTTCACGGCGACGCCCAGCCCGGTGGAGAGCGAAGTTGCGGAGACCAGGGGTGTGGCAGCAAGGATGTCGACCGCCGCGGCGGTGTGCGAGTCCCGCCGGCGTCCCGCCATCGCTGCCCGGGCCGCGTGCCAGGCGCGCTCAAGGTGTGCGAGCTGCTGCCGTTCGTCTGTCGCTTCCTCCACCAGTGCCCGCAGGAACGCGGGCGCCCAGGCCTCCAGCTCCCAGGGCGTGTCGGGACGCAGCGCGGCGGGGCCGGTGAGCGGCACCGCCAATCGGACGAGACGGTGGCGGGTCCAGTACCGTACCAGCGCGGCTCGGATCGGCGGGCGCCCTCCCCCCGCGTCGAGCCAGGCGTGCATGCCGTCGGCTGCGGCGAGGAGGGGTGTGCCGTGACCACCGAACCCGGCGAGGTGTGCCTCGGCCTGCTGGACCTCGCCTTCCTCGTCAAATTCCGGGGTGGTCAGCCACTGATGCAGCGTGAAGGCGTAGCGCCCGACCTCGAAAACCGCCCCGCGGTCGACGATCCGCAAGGCGCCGTCCATCCGCAGCCGCAGCCCCTCGAGCAGGGCGGCGAGGTGCCAGGGGTCGATGAATTTTCCGTCGACGGCGGCCTGGCGGCGCACGGCCTCGAGCCGGGCCCGATAGAGGAAGGCGGTGCGCAGCGGATGGGTGGCAACCGCTTCGTCGAGCCGGGCGATCGCCGCCGCGGCCTCCGCGAGGGCCGCCGCCAACGCGGGATCGGGCGTGGCCCGGCTTGGCAACCAGGCGTCGCGCATGGCTTCCGGGGGCCTCCATTGTGGTCCGGTTGTGTTGATGTCGCAGGGATGCACCAGCGAACAGAGAATCAATAACTTGCGCACACATTGATGGCTATCGTGCCGGTTTGTCAAATAGCCATTTTATTTTCCCGAGGCGGGTGCGGCCCCCTCCTATGCCTGATAAGAGCGCTTGTCGGTCAGCCGGCGGAACGGGCATCGCTGCCAGGACAGCCCACGTAATTGGGCTGCTCAGGTCGCCCTGGGCTCAGCTGCAGGCCGCAAATCGCGCCAAAATTGGCCTGGGTGCCCACTCCCGCCGGCCGAGCCCCCTCCCCTCTCCTGGGTGCCGGCCAGATACGCTCATCAGATCGGGCTGCCGGCCACCTCTGCAAACGGCGGCTTTCATACACATCGCAGCATTAGAAGTTTGAGCCTGTAGCAGAGCTGCACTGTCTTACCTCCTCCGGCGACCGGACCGCAGGCCTCGACAAGCCGGAGAATTGGCGGCTCAGGAGGGCCGCTGAAAAAAATTGCCTCCATTCGCAACTTGATCACCGAACCTCCGCGGGGTGGCCGCAGCTCCGGCCCGCGCACCGGAAGGAGAATCCATGTTTGAGGGATGCAAGGGCGAAGAGGTCGCCGGGAGCGCACTTCTCCCAAATGACGACAGCTGGCCGACGATGCTCAGGCGGATTTCAATGCCTATCCGGCGTTTGTTGCCCGAAAGGATGCTCATCAGTCGGGGGCCCGACACCAAAGCGCGACCGCCACCGCACCCTACGCGGGTGCGTGGCGGCAGGAGCTGCTATACGCTTACAGCGACCCCTGTCCCTCAGCAACATGGCAGGAACCGGACTCAGTTGGACCGGTTGCACATTGGTTCAAGTCAGGAAACCGAGATACGCGGAAACTCATTCGATCCGCCCGGTAGACCACTCAGCACGCAATTCAGGCAAACTGGTGAAAGAGGTCATCATGGCATTGCTGTCGCAGTCCGACTTCGTCTCGCAATCCGCCGTGTCCCTGCTTCTTTTCGGGGCTCCAAGTGGCAGGAGGCACCCAGATGAGGGTTGGCTCGCTCGCGACAGGAGACGTTACTCGGTCCCTGAACGGCGAGCTCAAAGGAATATCTTCCGAACCGAAACCATCAGGCCCAGAGGCATTACGCCCTGCCGATGTTGCGGCCCGGCTTGGGATCTCGATCCGCCAAGTGCAGCAGATGGCAGCCAGCCGACTCCTGCCCGCCTTCAAAGTGGGCACACAATGGCGAATTGACGCTGCTGACTTGGTCCGCTGGATCGAAAAGCGCAAATCCGCCGCAAGATGCCGGACAACTTATACTGCCGAGGCTCTACGTGGTACGGGCGCTTCTTCCTCCGCGGTGAGCTGCAGCGTGTCAGCTTACACACAAGCAATCTTCGGGAAGCCAAAGCGCGGCTCAAGGCCGTCCAGGCGAAAGCGGAGAGGCAGATCTTCGGCCTCGCCGACGCCTCTCGATGGGACGACGCCGTTGTCGCCTATAGTGCCGGAGTTCTCGACGCCGGAGCCGTGAAAGCCGCTACCGCGAAGCGATATCGCGTAAGTCTTCGTCAGCTCGACCCTTATTTTCGAGGCAAGCCCTTGCCCACAATCGTGGTCGCCGCAATCGCGGACTATGTTGAACTCCGCCAAAAGGATGGTGCAACAAATGCGACAATTCGGCGCGATCTCACCACGATGAGCCGCGTGCTGGCGTTCGCACGCTTCAAGGGGCTTGTCGAACGCAACGCTGCCGAAGCCTTCGATCGTTCAATGATCCGGGAGAGGCGTCCCCCGATCCGAGTGCCCGATGACGCAACGATCACCGCGGCGATAGAGGCCTGTAAGCAAGAACGGCATCAACTTGGCCAGCTGATCCGATTCCTGCGCGCGACTGGGGTGCGGGCTGGAGAAGCGCTGAGGGCCAAATGGGATGACATTCTGGGCACGAACCTCACGATTCATGAGACCAAGAGCGGGCGGGTTCGCACCATCGTGGTCCCGCACGAAGCGCTCCCGCCACGGAGACGCGACGATCGGCTTTTTCCATTGCTCCCAGTCGATACGGGCGCCGTGGCCAGCATGTGGCAATGGGCGCGGCGTGAATTGCCAGCAACGGGCCATTTTCGGCTGCACGATCTGCGCCATGCCTACGCGATCGCAGAGATCCGCCGCGGGCGAGACATCTATGACCTTTCCCGTCACCTCGGGCACAGCTCGGTCAAGGTGACGGAAATCTATCTCGGATACCGCCCATCGGCGCGAGAAGTGACACAAAAGGTGACACACGAGACCCAAACAAAGCGTTCGAAGAAGCGGTCCACAACGATATTAAGTACTTGATTTGGCGGAGGGAGGGGGATTCGAACCCCCGATACGGTTGTTTAACCGTATAACGGTTTAGCAAACCGCCGCCTTCAGCCGCTCGGCCATCCCTCCTCACCTGCGACACGATCCTGCCGGACTCCGAGAACAGGGCGATAGATCGCAACCAGCGGAGACTAGGACAATTCCGGCCTTATTGGAACCGCCCGCCGAAGGGAGGCCGATGGCAACGATTCGGAAGATACCGGGCGCGTCTTCCGGAGTCGGTACAGTTTTCGAGACGCGAGAGCGGCACGCCGATCGGCGCAAAGCTCCCTGCCCTCGCGAGAGTCCGTCCCATAGTGCGCCACGCAGGCTCATCTTCTCATCGGTCATCGTCGGGTCCTTTGGCTGGCGTTGCGGTTCCCAACCAAACCCGACCGAAGATCCGCGATGACCATCGCTGTGGGTAACTGGTCCGCCGGAGCGACCGCCAAGAGTCAGGCGGAGGCGGGCCAGTTACCCACAGCTCCTACACCACTCGCCGGGACACGACCCAGCCGGGCGGCGGGCGGCGGCGGGCGGGGCGGGCAGACCTGCTTCTCGCCGTCGGCGGACGAATTCTCCCACAATTCGTCGACCTCCGCCCAGGGTTCGCAGGATACGAAAAGCGACATCGCCGGGGAGAAGACGTATTGCAGCCCGCCGTTCAAGGCGATGAAGCGCTGGCCCGAGATTTCGAACGTCACGGAGAGAACAGAACCTTTGGGGCCGGGACCGCTGTCCGTGCAATACGTCAGATCGATGATCTTCCCCTGCCTGAAAGCCGAGATATAGAGATTCGCGGTTTCCTCGGCCTTGCCATCGAACCACAGGCATGGAGCGATTGCCGGCATCGCCATTCCCCTCGGTGATGAGTGCGCAAGACGCAACGTCACACCCGGTCAGGTTCGCGGCACGCGCAGTCGCAGGCGAGCGAGGCCCGGCAGGATGTGGATGTGCAGGGCGGCGAGGTCTCGTTGCTCGACAATCTCCCGGGCCGGGAGGCGATCACCGGCAACACCAGCACCGAGACGCTGGTGAATGTGAGCGATATCATCGAGGGTGCAGGTTCGATCGAGAACCTACGGCACGAACCAGGACAGTGGCGAGTTCGAAATCGAGGACACTGGTGCGGCCCGGGGTGCCACTTTGCGCGCTGCGCTGCGGACGAGTGTCAATGGCGGGAACATTACCAATCCCGGGCTCTCCGGAAACGGTGTCACAGCCGCCAATTTCGCGCCGATCGCCGCGGGCGGAACGAGCGGCGTCTTCACCACCTAACGACAATACGACGGACGGGGCGCTGAGCGGCCAGGCGACCATATCGCGACAGACTTCTCCAATGTTCCCGGGATCACGCTCGCGATCGCCATCAATCCGCCGGCCTCTCCGGCACTTTTCAACCAGTATGCCGCCGGGATCGGCGCCGGCGCCTCGGAGGCTCCGAGCATCCCACCACCGCCGACTTCGACCGCGCATTTGCTCGCCCAGCCTGCCTGAAGCGAAAGGCCCGTCCGATTCGGAGCGGCTGGGCGTTCCCGCGCCGCCGGGCATGCTATAGCCGCCCCCGCATGCGCATCCTGTTCATTGCCCCGAGCCGCATCGGCGATGCGGTGCTCGCGACCGGGCTGATCGACCATCTGCTGCGCCGGCACCCCGATGCGCGCTTCACGCTCGTCGCGGGGCCGATCTCGGCCGAGGTGTTTTCGCGGATGCCCAATCTCGAGCGGCTGATCGTGATCGAGAAGCACCGCTACGACCTGCACTGGTTTCGCCTGTGGGCGATGGTGGTCAAGACGCGCTGGGACCTCGTGCTCGATATCCGCGGCTCCGCGCTGGCCTGGTTCCTGCGCACGCGGCGACGCGCCGGCATGCGGATCGGGCCGGGGCCGAAGATTGCACAGCTCGGGCGGATTCTTGGCCTCGATCCGCCACCCCCGGCGGTTGTCTGGACAGCGGCCGAGGACCGCGCCCGCGCTGCTCTTCTCCTGCCGCCCGGCCCGCCCATTGTCGCATTGGGCCCGACCGCCAACTGGACCGGAAAAATCTGGCCGCCGGAGCGGTTTGCAGAGCTGTTCCGCCGGCTCGCCGCCGGCCCGCTCGCGGCGGCACGGGCCGCCATTCTTGCCGGCCCAGGCACTGCCGAGCGGGCGCTCGCCGAACCCGTTCTCGCCCTCATTCCGGAGGCGATTGATCTTGCCGGGCGCCTCACCCTACCCGAGGCCGCCGCCTGCCTTGCCCGCGCCACCCTCTTCGTCGGCAACGATTCCGGGCTGATGCACATTGCCGCGGCTGCCGGCACGCCGACGATCGGCCTGTTCGGCCCGACTCCGGCCGATGAATACGCGCCCTCCGGCCGCACTGCCCTGGCAGTCCGCTCACCCACGGCGCGGATGGAAGATCTCAGCGTGGATGCCGCCGCCGATGCCGCTTGCGCGCTGGTGGCAAGCGCGCGCGCGGCATGAGGGTCGCGCAGGTCATGGCCGGCGCGCATCACGGCGGCGCCGAGCTTTTTTTCGAGCGCCTGACCGTGGGTCTTTACCGCGCCGGCGTCACGGTGCTGGCAATGATTCGCCGCGATGCGGAACGGGCGGCGCGGCTCGCCGCCGCCGGCCTTGCGCCGCTCGAGCTCGAGTTCGGCGGGCCGCTCGATCTCCTCACACGCGTCAAGCTTGCGCGTGCACTCGGAAAATTCGCGCCGCGCGTTGTCGTGAGCTGGATGAGCCGCGCGACCGACCACATGCCCCGCGGCAATTTCGTGCACGTGGCGCGGCTCGGCGGCCCCTACCCGCTTCGCCATTACCGAAGGTGCGACCATCTCGTCGGCAACACCGAGGGCCTCGTGACCTGGTTCCGCGAGAGCGGCTGGCCCGAGGCGCGTACACGCTACCTGCCGAACTTCGTCCCCGACCATGCCGGCGCCGTGCCTGCCGCCGACCTTCCGCCGGGCCACCCGCGGCTTCTGGCACTCGGCCGCCTGCACCGGGAAAAGGGATTCGACGTGCTGATCAAGGCGATGGCGAGGCTTCCCGAGGCCACCCTCATCATCGCCGGCGATGGGCCCGAGAAGACATCGCTGAAAAGCCTTGCCGCCAGCCTTGGTGTCGGCGCGCGCGTGCATTTTCTCGGCTGGCGGGAGGATACGGGGGCACTGCTCCGGGCTGCGGATTTGTTCGTATGCTCGTCGCGGCGGGAGCCGCTCGGCAATGTCGTGCTCGAGGCGTGGTCGGCCGGCTGCCCCGTGCTCGCCAGCGACTGCGCAGGTCCGCGCGAGCTGATCAGGCCGGGCGCGGATGGGCTGCTGGTGCCGTGCGATGAACCGGCGGCGCTCGCCGCATACGCCTCCCTCCTGCTCCGCGACCCCGGCCGCACCGCGGCATTCGCCCAGGCCGGAAGGCAGCGCTTTCTCACCACCTTCGCCGAGGTGCCGGTGATCGCACGCTGGCTCCGTTTTCTCGAAACCGTAACGAAATGATCGTGCTGCAGGTGTTGCCGGCGATCGACGGAGGCGGCGCGCAACTTTCCGCTCTCGAAACTGTTCCGGCGATCCGCGATGCCGGGGAGAGCGCGCTCGTGGCAAGCGGCGGCGGGCGCATGGAGCGGGCCTTTGCCAGCGCCGGAGCACGCCTTGTCAGGCTCCCGCTGGATACCAGGAACCCGCTCTCCCTGATCCGCAACGCGGCCCGGCTTGCCGCACTCGTGCGCGCCGAGCGGGTCGATCTGTTGCATGCCCATTCGCGCGCCGTCGCCTGGTCCTCCCTCTTGGCGGCGCGGCGCACACGCACTCCCTTCGTCACCACCTGGCATGGCGCCTACGGGGAGAATTTTCCGTTCAAGCGCCGCTACAACAGTGTCATGGCGGCGGGCGATCGGGTGATCGCGGTCAGCCACTTCATCGCCCGGGAAATCACGGCACGCCACCCGCTTGCCCAGCAGCGCATCCGCGTCATTCCGCCGGGTATCGATCCCTGTCGTTTCGATTCCGCATCCGTTTCGCCCGTTCGCGCCCGCTCTCTCGCGCAACGCTGGGGGCTGCCGGCAGGGCGTCCCGTCGTCATGCTCGCGGCACGGCTCGCGCGCTGGAAAGGGCAACGCGTGCTGCTCGAAGCGCTGGCCCGCGTTGCAGAGCCGGCCCCGGTCGCGGTCTTCGTCGGGCCGCTCACCGGGCGCGATCGTTACGCCTCCGAACTGCAATCGCTCGCCCGCCGGCTTGGCATCGCCGATCGCGTCCGCTTCCCCGGCGGCACCGACGACATGCCTGCCGCGCTTCAACTTGCCGATGTCGTCGTAAATGCCTCGACGGAGCCCGAAGCATTCGGCCGTGTCATCATCGAGGCGGCGGCGATGGCACGCCCGGTGATCGCCGCCGATCACGGTGCGGTGCGGGAAACGGTGCTGGAGGGGGAGAGCGGCTGGCGCGTTCCGCCCGGCGATCCGGCGGCACTGGCCGCTGCGCTCGAGCGGTTCTTTGCGCTGGCGCCCGCCGAGCGCGCCTCGATCGGCGCGGCTGCACGCGCGTTTGCGCTCCGTTCCTTCAGCCTGGCCGCCATGCAGGCCGCAACGGTTGCGGTTTATCGCGAATTGCTGGAGGCGCCGTGATGGCAGGCGGCGGCAAACGAACCGGCCTCAGGCGAGCGCGCGGCCGGCAAGACGTTCCAGTACAGAAATCGGCGCGCGGGCACTGTCCGCCATCGCCGCGACCGGCAGATGGAAGGTCTGCTCGAGCGCGAAGCGGCCGGCGAGCGCCGCGTGCAGCACCTGGTCGGTGAAGACGATCCAGCTCGTCCCCGGCGGGAACGAAACCTCCGCCGCCGGCGCACCCGCCTGGTAGGCCCGGTCCTCCTTCATCCGGTCGTGCAGGCCGAGCATGATGGTGTCGTAGGCGCTGCGCCGGCCCCTGGTGAGCCCAAGCTGCTGGAGAAGCCAGGCCGCCCGCGGCGAGCCTCTGCCGACGCGCGGGAAGAACTTCTTCGCGAATTCGGGAAAGGGCTCGCCCACGCGCCAGAGCCGTTCTGCGCCGTCGGGGGCGATGTTGCTGAACACGCGAAGAATGCGCCGGCCGCGCGTGGGGCGCGTGGGGAACGCATCGACATGGAGGAGGCGGTCATCCTTGCGCACCGAGCTTGCCCTGTCCTCGATTTCGGCCGGGCGGAAGCTCGTTCGCGCGCGCTCGAGCTGCCCGGCGTAGCCGGGGGCCAGCACCAGCACGAGCGCCTCTGCCTGGCGGGCAAACCGCTCGAGCATCGCGGCAAGCTCCGCTGCCTCGGTGCCCTGGTGGCGGCTGCCCTGGCAGGTGCCGCTCTCCGGATCGAAGCTGATGTTCTTCCGCCCGGGCTCGAGCGCCTCGACGGTCAGGAATCTCTTCTCGGATTCCTGAAGGGCGAAGTGGAGAAAAGGGAAAAAAAGCACGCGGCCATCTTCGAGTGCGGCCACGGCGCGCGCGCTCTGCGCCGCGTCGATGGGTGCGTCCCAGGCCGGCACCGCCAGCACTTCGAGCACATCGTCCCTGGTCATCGCCTTGCTTTCCTGTTCATTCGCGTGCCAGCACACGGTCATTGAGAAAATTGGCCAGCCGCCGCGCGGCGAACTCTTTGCCAAGCGCCTTCTCGTCGTAGTCCTCGGTGAGCCACTCGAGGAAAGGCTTCTCACCGGCCACGCGATAGGACGCGACGAACGCATCGAGCACGCCCGTCCGCGCTTGCCGCACGTGCCCGAAGCGGAGCGAAAGTTCGGCCGCGGCGCGATCTGCGCTCGCCCCCTCGGCAAGGAGAAAAACGGCCGCCGCCAGGCCGGCGCGATCCGCTCCCGATTTGCAATGGATCAGCGCCGGCTCCGCCATACTCCGATAGACCTCGATCAGGCGAAGCACGCGGGAAATCTGCGGCACGCCCCGGCTTTCGAGCGGCATGTCGACGAAGGCAAGCCCGAGGCGGCGGGCCGCCTCGCGGGTCAGTGCGTCGGAGCCGTTCCGGGTCTGCCCGCGCAGGTTGATCAGCGTCTTCAGGCCATAGCGATGCGTCAGGCGCGCCAGCCGGCCCGGCGTCGGGTGGTTGGCGCGGTAGAGCCGCCCCGGCACGACGGTTGCGAAATTGCTCCAGCCCAGGCGGAACATGCCATGGTCGATCACGAGCGCATCGACCCAGGCGCGCAAACGCCCGGCCCGCGTATCAAGATCGCCGCGAAAGATCGTCTCCACGCCTCAGCCGCCCTTGCCGAACTGGCCCCTCCGCTTCCGCATAGCCGGTTTCCTCGCCAGGCGCGAGTGTCCTGCCCCGCCGTTTGCTGCCGCCGGCAGCAAACGAAAGGGGATCAGCAGGCCACTGAAAATAAAAAGTGGTGTGCCGACCGCTTGGGCGCATCCTGCGGTATCAAGCGTTGGAGTCGGCACACCATGAGGCTCGGCCTCTTGCCGAGCACCCGCCGCCGGTTACGCTTGGCGGTATGGACGCGCTCCGGCCGATCCCGGATCCAGACCCACCGCCCCTTTACCTCCCGTTCGAGGCCGGCCCCTGGCGAATGGCGATGGGGCTGATGGCCCGGCCGCCCGGGACCCTGATCGAGATCGATCGGGACTATGGCGAGCACATGGCGGAGCGCCGGCGCCTGCTCGCCGAGCGGCATGGCGACGTGTTCGCTGCCCTGCCCGGCTCCGACGCGGCGCGTCGTGCCGTGCTCGATCTTCTCTCCCGGCACCTTCCGGAGCATCACCCCGACTGGTTCGCCCGCGCCGGCTCCGCGCTTCGCAACCATCTCACCGGCGAATGCTGGGACCTTGCGAGCCCGGCTTTCGACCCCCTCGAAATCGCCGGGCGGCTGGTGCAGGAAGACCTTTGCCTCATCGAACCGGGTGCCGCCGGCCCGCATCTGGCGGCCGCTTTGCTCTGCTTTCCTTCGCGCTGGAGCCTCGCCGCCAAGCTCGGCCGGCCGCTGGCCGAGATCCATGACCCGGTTCCCTTCTATGCCGGCCGGCTGGCCGCGCCGGTCGATCGTTTCATGGCGCAAATCAAGCCGGGCCGCCTCGTCGAACGCTTCAACTGGTCCATTCATGACGATCCGGCGCTGTTCCAGGCCTCGGGCCATGGAGTGAGCGCCCCCGACGCGACGGTGACGGCGGAGAACGCCGGCGAAAAGCTGTGGCTCCGGGTCGAGCGGCAAACTCTCTCACGGCTTCCCGGCCTGGAGACAATTCTTTTTACAATCAAGACCTACCGCCACGCTCTTGCGGAGGTCGCAGCGGCTCCGCCAATCGCCCGGCGCCTGGCCTCGGCGGTCAGGGCGCTGCCGGAGGAAACGATGCGCTACAAGAGCCTGACGGGTTATCGCCCGGCCCTGCTCACCTTCCTCGACGGCCGTGCCGCTGCCGATTGATGCGGTCGTGCCACGGCTGGAGTTCAAAGAAGGTGCCGGGGCGAAAGCTGACGCGCGCCGCGAATCGGTCCGGCACCTCGCCACTCCGGCGCGCTATTGCGTCCTTCCCGGCTCTCTTCGGCTGCCTCCTCCTTGCCCTCGCCTTCCCCGCCCGCGCCACGAATCCGGACGCGCTCTGGAACATCGTCCACGGCGAATGCGTCCCCGGTCAGTTGCAGCATGGCAATCCCTCGCCCTGCACGCTCGTCGATCTCGCCGGCGGCATCACGCGCGGCTACGCGGTTCTGAAAGACCTTGTCGGCGCCACCCAGTTCCTCGTTCTGCCAACGGCACGCATCGCCGGGATCGAAAGCCCCCAACTGCTCGCCTCCGGCGCGCCCGACTACATGGAAGACGCCTGGGCGGCCCGCCGCTTCGTGCGCGCCCGCGCGCCTGGCCCCCTCGGGCGCGAAGATCTCTCACTCGCCGTCAACTCGGTCTATGGCCGCACCCAGAATCAGTTTCACATCCACATCGACTGCCTGAAGCCCGAGGTGCGCTCAGCGCTTCTCAGGTGGCGCCCGGCCCTCTCGGACAACTGGCGGCGATTCCCCGCCCTGCTCGCCGGGCACAGCTACCTCGCGCGCCGCCTCCTGGACCCCGACCTTTCCAGGACGAATCCCTTCCTGCTGCTTGCGGAATCCTCGCCCGATGCACGCGCGCACATGGGCGCGTTCACCCTCGTCGCTGCCGGCGCCTTCTTTGCCCACCACCCGGGATTCGTCCTTCTTGCCGGCCACGCCGACCCCACCCGCGGCAACCCCGGCAGCGGGGAATCCCTCCAGGACCACACCTGCGCTCTCGCCAGGCACAGCCCTGGAGCGGGATGATGCTCGATCAGCCGGTGCGGCCCACTACAAGCCTCAATCCGGTATCGAAGCCGGACAAAGCCAGCCTCAAGGCGGAACGTAAACTGGCGAAGCAAACACGGGGCAGAGTCGATCCGCGCCAGTACCGCGATGCCGCCGAACTATCCCGGGCACTCGATCGCGCAGGCATCACGGACAGGCAAGTGCGGGTCGAGGCCTTGCGCAAGTTCCACGCCCTGATTCCGCGGGCTTGACCTCAGGAGATACCGATGAGGGACACCATGGAGTTGGTCGAGTGGCAGGACCCCGCTGGTTCACCACCTCTGGGCGGGCTGCTACGGCAGATCCCGAACGTCGTCAGCTTGTGGCTGCTCCAACTCTCGACCACGTATCCGTCATCACTACCAGCCAATACTTTCGTCGGGCACCTGCCCGGCGGGAGTGCCGTCATCATCCAGGGCTCGGACGTTTCCCATACCGTCATCCTCGGCGCGGGCGGGGTGATCGAGGCGCCGCTCTGATTTGCCTGGCATCCGGTCAGAGAATGCGCTGGCGGGTTGCCCGGGTGCTCTATGGTTTCCCTCCGTTAGGCGGGCCATCGTATTTCCTTCCGGTATCGTTGCTTAAGGGAGACTGCGCATCCGTGTTCGCTTCGTCGGAGCGATCAGATATTGCTCCACTGGCCTATTGCGAGAGATGTTCTGTGAATGTTCTTGCCCTCGAGTATGAGTTCTCAAGATATGGTAGGCATCGTACTCATTCTACCCAACCGCTTGTCGACTCGAGCGGAGGCCCCGCTCGGGCTTACCCAATGCTGCAGGTCCGCATCGCCACTAGGCAGCCGCTTCTGGGCGTGGGCCCCGCGACTGTCTCGAGAGGAACGTACCGCAGTTAGGCACCTGGTAACCTCGACGGGCTTCAAATCATGGCATATGAGGTACCTAAAGGGGGTGGCGATCGTAATCGCGCCGATTTGCTTTCTGTGTCATCCGCGCCTAGGTTATGCAACTTCGGGGTCTCCTGTGGCCCATGAAAAGTGCAGGCCGCGCTCACGAAGAAGGACGCGGGTTCGCCTGTCGGAACGAAAGGAGGAGCGCAGTATGCCCGACGCTCGCTCACAGGAAGAGCAGGTCAAGGAGTTCTTGAGGGAGAATCCCCAGGTCACGGCGGCCATGGAGAAATGGGCTGAGTTGTCTGTGCAGTACAACGAAGCTATGGCTCGCTTCTTGGGGATGCCGCAAGTTTACTGCGCTACGTCGGGGAGCACGGCTGCGCCTCCAGTGACTCTCAGAGCCTGACTCGAATCGGCAAGTGAACGTCTAAGGCTTTGATTTCGCTGAGCCATTATCAGGCAGCGAGGCGACGGGACATCAGCTTCACACTGGCGACGTAGAGCCAGGTGGTGGCGCTCTCGATGGTTGCCTCGAAGTCCTTGGCGAGTCGGCGGTTGCGATTGAGCCAGGCGAGCGTGCGTTCGACCAC
>JASHOF010000090.1 GCA_030041255.1 Acetobacteraceae bacterium | reverse complement strand
ACATGCGGGAGCTGCACAGGATCTACAACACCACCTCCGACCGGACGTTACGCGATCTGTGCCGCCGCTTCCCGGGGTTCGAGCGCTACGCCCGCCTCATGGAGGAGGTGTCCGAGCAGAACCAAGCGATGGTGGCCGCTGGCACCCATCCTTATGGCGATCTACCCGAGCTGCCGGAACCACTGAAGGCGAGTTTTCTCCGTGTGATGGGCGCTGCTGCCGAGCTGGAGCGCGAGTTTCAGGCCGCCGTTGACGGTGAGCGAGGCGACGAAGCCGAGCGGTTGACCACCATGAGGCGGCGATGGGCCGACGATCTCCAGAACCTGGTGCAGGAATTCCGATCCTCCGATTTGCCGCTGCGGACCCAGGCGCTGGTGCAGCAGGTGGTCAAGGCCGTGGCGGAGCGGATTGAGAGGATGGGACAGGAATAGCGCCCTTCGTCCGGTGCTTCTCAAAACCCATCTCCGCAACGCCGGGCCAGTCGCCGGGTTCCGTGAACGGTTTTGAGACGGCATCCAGCCCGATCGGCAGCGCAGAGACGAGTCCCTGTGAGAACCCTCAGAAACCCTGGTTAGCGAGAAGGGTCGCACCCGGCTCGCGCAGCCGAATCCCCGTTGGCAGCCAATGTGAGCACGACCCTCCGTTGGCGAGCACGACCCGATGATGGCGAGCCCAGTGGCAGATAATGTGAGCACGACGCTCACCCCATTGGCAGCTAATCCGAGCAGGAAACGCCGCCGTTTGCGAGCACGAGCCCGGATGATTGCAAGCGCCTACAGCTATCGCTTGCGCAAGCAACTGGTCGAGCCCGTCTTCGGTCAGATCAAACAGGCCCGCGGCTTCCGCCAATTCCTGTTGCGTAGTCTCGACAACGTCAAGCCGAGTGGGCTTTGCTTTGCACCGTCCATAACCTCCTCAAACTCGCCGCCGCGGCATGACAAGCGGGAATGCCGCTCGCATTGCTGTGGGGAGCCAACGCTGCCGTTCAGTGCGCTCAGCGAATCATCCTGATACGCGCCGCCCACGATCAGATTCCCGCACCTGGAACCACCCTTCCGAACGCCGCGCGATGCCCGCCTCGTTGCCCTTACCCGGATGGGCTCCTAGAATGACACCGAAACAGATTACTACCGACGACAGGCGGCGGCTGATCGGCATCGTGAAGCGCGGCACCAGATATTTACGCGAGCCTCTCATCCACGACATACCAGCTGACCGGACCGTCCTGTCGCAGCGCTGCCTACCGATACTTCTGAAGGAACGCAAGCACCGCCGGGTGATAACGCTCTGCCGCGTCCCAGAACGGCATGTGGCCGGAGTCGGCGAAGATCATCAGATCTGATCCTGGTAAATGCTCGTGGGCAAGGCGGACATAATCAGGCAGGATGTAATCCCACTCGCTGGTCGTGAAGAGCACCGGGAGTTTTAGCTTCGCAAGGTCAGGTGTACGATTCCAGAGCCGCAGGCTGCCGGAGCAGTTGAAGAAGTGCGGCCCGAACATACGGACGAACGGTCCGCGTCCGATCCCCTCCTCGGTCATCGCGTCGAGCACCGGCTTCGGCCATTCCTCCAGTCGACACATGTGCCGTTGCATCAGCAGCGTCCGGGCGGCGAGGTATTCGGGATGCGCCGTCGTGCCGGCCGACTCGCGCAGCGCCATCATGCGCACGGTGTCGGCGCCAAGTGCTGCCTTTACGCGCTCAAATCCGGCGGAAATCAGCGTCATGTCTGATCCCATGTTGCCGACCACCAATGCTTTCACATGCTGCTGGTAGTGCAGGCAGAATTCGAGACTGAGAATGCCCCCCCACGAATTGCCGAGCATGAGGAAGCGCTCCCAGCCGAGATGGCGCCGGACCTGCTCGACCTCTTCGACGAAGCGTTCGATCTCCCAAAGACTTGGGTCGTCCGGTCGATCCGATCGCCCACATCCGAGCTGATCCCAGCTTATCACCTCGTAGCCGTGGTCTGCGTAGTGCATATGGCCGTAGAACAGGTAGCCGCACGGCACACCTGGGCCGCCATGGACCAGGAGCAGTGGCGTGCCGCTGCCCACGCGCCAGGCAGCTACGCTGTGCGACCCGATCGGAATCCTGAACTCTTGCATTGCTTCCTCCTTCGCTCTTGGGGATGCAGCGGACGCTGTCAGCGCAGATGGCACGCCACGAAATGCCCGTCAGCCAAGGCGTGCAGCTCCGGCGGCTCCACCTGGCAGCGCCGCTGCATGATCGGGCAGCGCGCGACGTAGCGGCAACCGCTCGGGGCGCCATGCGGTACGGACGTTTCGCCGGTCGGGTGTCGCACTGCTTGGTTGCGCAGTCGCGGATGCGGCACCGGTACGGCTGCCAGCAGTATCTCCGTGTACGGGTGCTGCGGATGGCGTAGGACTTCTCGCGCCGGCCCCGTCTCGACGATCACACCCTGATACATGACGGCGATGCGGTGACTGAGATAGGCGACGACCGCGATGTCATGCGAGATAAAGAGATAGGCGAGCGAGCGGGCCTGCTGCAGGTCGGCCAGCAGGTTCAGCACCTGCGCGCGTATAGATACGTCGAGCGCAGAGACCGGCTCGTCGGCGACCATGACCTCCGGTGATACCGCGATGGCGCGAGCAATGGCGAGTCGCTGCCGCTGTCCGCCGGAGAATTCGTGCGGATATCGAGAAAGCGCGTCTGTCGCCAGCCCAACCTGACTGAGCAGTCGTTCGACCTCGGCCTCGATCGCACCGCCACGAGCCAACCCGTGGATCAACAGCGGCTCGCGCAGCAGCGTGTCGATGCGCATCCGCGGATTGAGCGACGAGTACGGGTCCTGAAAGATCATTTGCACTCGGCGGCGATAGGCTCGTGCCCGTGCACGCGACAAGCGCGTCACGTCCTGTCCGTCGAGGCGGAGTGTCCCCGCACTCGGTGCCACGAGACGAAGGATGATGCGTGCCAGGGTCGATTTGCCGCAGCCACTCTCGCCGACCAAGCCAAGAGTTTCGCCGCGGTCCACCGACAGGCTGACTCCATCGACCGCGCGCACCGGCTCTGCCGCGCCACCGAACAGCCCCCTACGCGGGACATACTCCTTCCGCACGCCGGTCAGCGCGAGCAGGGGCGGCGCAATTGCTGTCGTTGCCGTCGTCATGCCGCCACTTGACGTACCCAGCACGCAGCCACGCGCCCGTCGCTGGTCGAGATGAGCGGCGGCACTTCGCGCCGGCACTGTTCTGTCGCCAGCGGGCAGCGCGGCCAGAACGAGCACCCATCAGGACGATCGCGCAAAGACGGAACCACGCCCGCAATTTCCGCGAGCCGGGTACGCGGTCCCTCCGCTGCGAGCCAGTCGAGACGCGGCATGGCGCTGAGCAGCCCCTGCGTATAAGGATGCCGGGGTGCGTCGAACAACGCCTCGGCCTCCGCGACTTCCACGACGCGACCGGAATAGAGTACCGCCACCCGGTCTGCCATTTCCGCGACAACGCCAAGGTCATGTGTGATCAGCAGGATCGCGGTCCCGAGGCGCGCGCGGATCTCGGCGAGCACAGCGATGATCTGGGCCTGGATCGAGACGTCGAGCGCCGTGGTTGGTTCATCGGCGATGATGAGCTTCGGATCGCAGGCGATCGCCATAGCAATCATCACACGTTGTCGCATCCCACCCGAGAGTTGATGCGGATATTCACGCATCCGGCGTTCCGGCGACGGGATACCGACTAGACGCAGCAGCTCGACTGCACGCGCGGACGCCGTGGCGACAGCAATGCCGAGGTGGATTTCCAACCCTTCGGTGAGCTGCCGTCCGATCGTCAGGACTGGATTGAGCGACGTCATCGGTTCCTGGAAAATCATCGACATCCGGTCGCCGCGGATGCACGTCATCTCACGCGGTCCGAGCGACACGAGATCGCAGGACTCCAGTAGCACCGTGCCGCGATCGACTCGCGCACCTCCAGGCAGCAGGCCCATGATGGCAAGCGCGGTCAGTGACTTGCCACTGCCAGACTCGCCGACAAGTGCCAATACTTCTCCCGCGTGCAGGTCGAAACTTACGTCCTCCAGCGCTGGCACCTGCGCGCCGCCATCGCGAAAGCTGACGCTCAATCCGCGCACCGACAGCGTCAGTGCTGCGTCGCTTGAAACCGGAAGTGCAGCATCCATCTCACTCAGAACGTACGCTCGACCTGGCGCGGATCGAGCAGGTCACGAATCCCGTCGCCGAGGATGTTGAACGCCATCACTGCGATGAAGATCGCCATGCCCGGCGCGATGACGACCCACGGCGCACGCTCGATGTAGTTGCGACCGGTCGCCAGCATCAAGCCCCACTCCGCGGCCGGCGGTTGCGCACCAAGGCCGAGGAAGGACAACGCTGCCGCTGACAGCACTGCGGCCGAAAAGCCGAGAGAGGCGACGACGATCATCGGCGGCACAACGTTGGGCAGCAGGTGTCTCACGATGATTCGCGCGTGCCCGGCGCCGACCACCTGGGCTGCTTCCACATATGTCTTTTGCCGCTCGGCCAGTACGATCGCGTAAGTCACACGCGCATAGTAGGGAACCACGCTGATCCCAACCGCGATCATCGCATTGGTCAGGCTCGGGCCAAGAAAGGCGACTAGGCCGAGTGCGATCAGCACGTCCGGAAACGTGTAGAGCAGGTCGATGGCCCGCATCAAAAGCCCGCCCAACCAGCGGCCGGCGTAGGCAGCAATGGCGCCGATGCTGATGCCGCAGGTGAGCCCAATGCCGACCGCGACGAGGCCGACATAGAGCGTCAGCCGGCTGCCATACATGATCCGGCTCAGAATGTCGCGGCCGAATTCATCGGTACCGAGCCAGTGCCCCGGCCCAGGTACAGCCAACCGGCTGGCGACGCCAATCTGGTCCGGCGGGTACGGAGCGAGCAGGGGGGCAAAAATGGCGAGCAGGACCAACAGCAACACCATCGTCCCGCCAAGCGCGATTTGCGGCGTTCCGAGCAGACGGCGCAGTGCCCGCGATCGGGCGGAACGAGAGGCCGTGCGGGCGGGTCGCAACGCCCCTTTCCGCGGCAACAAGGCCGACCGAGCGTTCATTCGACCGAGACGCGCGGGTCCAGCCACGCATATGTAACATCGAGCAGCAACGAAATCACCACGATGATCGTCGCGAACAGCAGAATGAACCCCTGGATGAGCGGATAATCACGATAGTTGATCGCTTGCAACGCAAGCCGCCCGAGCCCATTCCAGCTGAACACGTTCTCTACCACGATCACGCCGCCCATCAGATAGCCGAACACCACCGCAATGATCGTCACCACGCTGATCAGCGCCGGCTTGAGTGCATGGCGAAACAGCACGATTCGCTCCGGCATACCCTTCGCTCGCGCCGTACGAATGTAGTCTTCGTTCAAGACCTCAATCATCGAAGAGCGTGTCATCCGGGCGATAATCGCCATGTACGTTAGCCCGAGCGTCACCGCCGGCAGGATCATGCTTGCCCAGTTCTCCCCAGCGACCGGCAGCCACCCGAGAACCAGTGAGAACAGCAGTACGAGCAACAGGCCGAGCCAAAAGTTCGGAATCGAGACGCCGCACACCGCCAGCATCATCAACAGACTATCGGCCCATGTCCCCTTCTTGTATGCTGCCAGGAAGCCGAGTGGCATGCCCATGCCGGCCGCAAGGACGAGACCTGTGAACGCCAGCGCGAATGTGTTCGGCAGGCGCTCCAGCAACAGTGTCGCGACCGGCTCACTCCCGAAAATAGACCGCCCAAGATCGCCTCGCAGAACGTGGCCCATGTAATGGAAGTATTGCAACCAAAACGGCAGATCGAGGCCGAGAGCGTGGCGCATGCGCGCGATCTGCTCGGGCGTCGGCGATGAGTTCTGCGCCATCATCATCATCACCGGATCGCCCGGGATAAGATGGATGAGCATGCAGACCGCGAAGCTGGAAACGACGAGCGTTGCGAGCGCCGTCAGCACTCGACGCAGAAGGAAGCGGCCCATCAGCCAAGCGGTCGCGCGTCGTACCTTCTCACGGCAGCCTCACGTCGTTGAAGATCGGCATGGTCATATAGCCCTGCTTGAAGCCGGTAACATCACTCCTCGACGCCACCAGCCAGAACCAGCCGGGCGAGAACAGCGGCACCTCGATGGCATTGGTCAGAAGAAACTTCTCGATCTTGAGAATCTCCTGCTTCCTTGCCTCACCCGACAGCGCGCGCTGCTCGACCAGCATCTTCTTAAGTTCAAGATTGTCGATACCCTGGCCCGCGTATCCCGGTGGCTGCCAGAGAAATACGAGATAGTCGGGATCGTTGCCCGACATCCCCATCGTCCAGATCGCCGGAGTTCCTGTCTTCTCCTGATTCTTCTTCGACATGTAGTCGACCCAGGTGGCGAACTGGCGGGTTTCGATCTTCGCGTCGATGCCGACAGCTTTCAGTTCCTGCTGCATGACGACGTAGGATTCATTCCAGCCCTGCAGCGGCGAGACAGACAGTTCAACGTGCA
>JASHOF010000089.1 GCA_030041255.1 Acetobacteraceae bacterium | reverse complement strand
GGTTCAACCATTTGTAGATCGTCGTGCGGCACAACCCATAGGACGCGATCACTGCACTCGGCGCCTCGCCCTCTCGCACCCGCTCGACCGCCATACGCCGGATTTCCTCCAGCGTCTTGTGGTCTAATTTCCTGCCGTCTCGAACCATGCCGGCACCGTAGCGCCAACGCTCGCATGGTACAAGCTATTCTTTCGCCTTACAATTATTTGTAGTCTAAGTTTCTGACTGGTGAGTAAGGCTGCTTCCCCTGGTGCGGTTGCACTTCGCCTCGTTCGTTACACAGAATCCGAATCGCGTGTTTACGGTGATACCCAGCGACAACAACGAACTCATCAAGCATTCGCCCTTTCTCGCTCCGTTTCGCAATCCGGTACCGCTCTCCGAGCGCCCTCAACAGCTCCGTCCGCGTTGCCATGCTGACCCGCCTCGCCATCCGCCACCCCGGGCATCCCCCTGCCGGCTCGCATTCCAGGTCAGGCAACGACCTTGGCCGGTAACATCCGCAGCGAAGCAATGCGCCCAGTATTCTATGTCGTTCTTCACCCATCTGGGGTTCCAAATCAGGATCGATGCCAAGTTCCGACATTTGCACGATGCTAAGGTTGCGCTTCCAATATCTGGTTCCGTTCGGGCTACCTCGGCATTATAGAATGCACGCAGTACGGAAGTGCTCCTGAGTCGCGCCGTTACTTCGAGGCAGAGGGTACGTAACTGTGGTTTGCTGGGGCACCCGACGGTATCGAAGACCATCGAATCGCAGCGGTTGGTTTTGGAAACTAAGCCTTGATTCTAAACGGAAAAGTCAGAACTTTTAATCTTGGGGTCGCGGGTTCGACTCCCGCCGGGCTCACCAATCTTTTCAAGCATTTACGCTCATACTCATATATTTTTCGCAATGATTTTTTGAATAACTCTGAAATGAGACTCTGACGCCAGATCGACGCCGGCAAGCCGATCGAGGAGGGCGAGTGAGGCGGTCAGTGATCGCCCATCACTGCACGGCACTCTCGAAGGGAGTTGAAGAACCGATAGACGGTAGTCCCCACCATCAGACCTTTCCCTGAGCAGCCTCCTGGTCGCCCTGCCGGGTTGCCGACGTGACCGTCTGTTACGGCCAGCGGCCTGACAAAGATTCACGACGCAGGGCCAGGGCAGGAAAGGGTGGCCGCAGGGAGGGCTCCGCAGGCGGCGGTGCCGATTGGAGTTTCGGGCGCAATCAGGCTGCCGGCACCTGCGTTTCACAGATGCGCCAGGCCCTGTTGCAGTTGCAGAAGGCGTGGCAGGTAGCTGCCGCTGTTGCGCAATGCACCGACGACGCCGCTCTCCACGACCCGGCCCGCTTCCAGCACCGCGACCCAGTCCGCCTCGGAGATCGCCTCGAGACGATGGGTGATCCACAGCACCGTGCGCCCGGCCGTCACTGCCTCCAGCGCGCCCCGCAGTGCGGCGGCCGTAACCGGATCGAGGCCCTCCGTCGGTTCGTCGAGGATCAGCCATGGCGTGTCGCGCAGCACCGCCCTTGCCAGCGCGACCCGGCGCGCCTCGCCGCCGGAAATCCGGGCCCCAGCCTCGCCGACCGGCGTATCCAGCCCTGCCGGCGCTGCCCGCACGAAGGCGGCGAGTTGCGCCGTCTCCAGGGCCTGCCACAGCATCGGGTCGGTGGCGCCAGGCCGCGCCAGGAGCAGGTTGTCGCGGATCGTGCCGTGGAAGAGGAACGTGCGCTCTGAGACCACGGTGAAGAGGCTCCGCACATCGTCGCCGCGAATGTCGTGAAGCTCGATGCCGCCGAGCAGGGCCGAGCCTTCCTGGTATTCGGCAAAGCGCAGCAGGAGATTGGCAATCGACGTCTTGCCGGCACCGCTCCGGCCGAGCAGCATCATGCGGGTTCCCTGGGGAATCGAGAGGTCGAGCCCGTTCAAGGCCCAGATGCGTTCCGACTTGTCCGCAGCGTTGTAGCAGAGCCGTATGCCGCGGAGTTCGAGGTCGAGCCTGCCCGGACGCGGCGGGCTTGCCGCGGGGTCGCGAACAGGGGCCGGACGATCGGCGATTTCGAAGACGCGGCGCGCCGATTCCCGTATCGGCGCCAGCAAAGGCAGCGCCTGGCTGAGCGGGGCCACCGCTTCGAAGGCGCCGAGCGCGCCGAGGACGAACAGGGAAAGCTCCGGCCCGCTGACCAGGCCGGCCCGCAAGAGAGGAATGCCGATCAGCAGCATTGCCGCCATCGCGACGTTCGCGAGCAGCGTAGAGGCCGCGGCGCCGATCGCGGCGATGCTGCGCATGCGCCGCTGGCCGGCGATGAGGGCAGCATCGGCGCCTTCGATGCGCGCCGCCATGGCCGGCGCCGCGCCGTAGGTCAAGAGGTCGGCCATGCCCTGCATCGTATCCACGACATCGGCGCGCAGCCCGGCCTCCAGTGCGACGATCTTTCGCCCCGGCTTCGCCGCCGCGCCGAGGCCGACCAGCGGCACCGCCACGCCGGCGAGGAGCAAGAGCAGGTAGAGGGCGAGGCCGGCGGCGGGAGCGATGGCACCGAAGGCCAGGGCCATCACCAGGCTGGCAATGGCCGCGACGAGCATGGGGAGGAGGACACGCGGATAGAAATCGCTCAGGCGCTCGACGTCGGCGACCAGCCGGCCGAGCAGGTCGCCGCTGCGATCGGCAAGGCCGAGCGGGGCCAGCGGCACCAGCCGGGCGAACAGGAACACGCGGAGCGCGGCGACCTCTCGGAACGTCGCCTCGTGATCGACCAGCCGCGACGCATAGCGCGCCAGTACCCGGACGGTGGCGAAGAAGCGAACGCCGGCCGCGGGAGTGAAGAAATTGAAGGCGTTCTGCGCCGCGTAGCCGGCGAGCCCGACCGCAGCGGCGCTGGCGAGGAACCAGCCGGCCAGTGCCAGCAGGCCGAAATTGGCGAGCATGGTGGCGAGGCCCAGGGCGACGCCGCCCGCCATCCAGAGGCCGTACGGCCGATAGAGCCTGAGCAGGCGGATTAGCTCACGCATGCCAGCCCCCGCAATGCCACCGCCCGCAATGCCACCCCCTGGGCCGCGCCCAGCATTCCGGCATAGACACCGCCGGCGGCGGTCAGTGCGCGGTGGGTGCCCGCCTCCGCCACGCGGCCCTGCTCGAGCACGAGAATCTGGCCTGCCGCCTCGATCGTCGCCAAGCGATGGGCGATCACCACGGCGGTGCGGCCGGCGACCAGCCGGGCGATCGCGGCAACCAGTTCGGCTTCGGTTTCAAGGTCGAGATTGGCGGTCGCCTCGTCCAGGATCAGCAGCGGTGCATCCTTGAGGAACGCCCGCGCCAGGGCGAGCCGTTGGACCTGCCCGCCGGAGAGGCCGGCGCCACCCTCGCCAAGCTCGGTGTCGAAGCCGCGCGGCAGGGCCTCGATGAAGGAGAGCGCGCCGGCCTCGGCAGCGGCGCGGCGCAGGGCTGGGAGGTCGGCGTCGGGCCGGGCAAGGCGCAGATTGCTCGCGATCGTTCCAGAGAAGAGCCGCGGCGCCTGCGGGACATAGGCGAGGCGGCGCCACCACTCCTCGGGGGCGATGCGGTCGAGGGGCGTCGTGCCGTTGACCATCACGCGTCCCTGCGCGGGCAGCACGAACCCGAGCAGGGCGGCGGCGAGCGTGCTCTTACCGGCGCCGCTCGGGCCGACCAGGGCGGTCATCCGGCCGGCCGGGATGTCACAGTCGATACCGCAGAGAACCGGCCGCCCCGGCGCGTAGGCGACTGAGAGACCACGGCAGGAGAGCGCAATCGGTGCCTCTGGTGCCGTGAGCACGCCGGTGCGGCGCGGCGGCGTGGCGTCCAGCACCTCGAAGATGCGGCCGGCGGCGGCCAGTGCGCTGAGGCGGGCGTGGTAGTGGGCGGCAAGGTTGCGCAACGGCAGGAAGAATTCAGGGACCAGCAGCAGCACCAGGAAAGCGGGATAGAAATCGATGCGGCCGTGCAGGAGCCGCGTGCCGAACAGCACCGCGACCAGGGCGATCGACAGGCTGGAGAAGAATTCCAGCACCGCGGAAGTGAGAAAGGCGATGCGCAGGCTTTCCATCGTGGTGCGCCGGTATGCGTCGGCGATCTGCCCGACCAGCGCGATCTCGGCGCGGGCGCGACCGAACAGCTTGAGCGTGGTGAGGCCCTGCACCGCGTCGAGGAAATGCGCGCCCATACGCAGCAACTCGCGCCACTGGCGGCGGTTGACCGCCTCGGCCTGGGAGCCGACGAGCACCATGAAGAACGGGATCAGCGGCCCGCTGACCAGGAGCACCGTGCCGCTGATCCAATCGAGCCGGAACACCGCAGCGAAGATCGCGAGCGGCACGAGCGCGACCAGGGCGAGCTGCGGGAGATAGCGGGCGATATAGGGGTCCAGCACCTCGACACTCTCCATCACCGTGCCGGCGAGGTCGCCGCTCTGCTCGGAAGCCGCATGGATCGGGCCTGATCGCAACAGGTGGCTGACCAGCCCCCGCCGCAGCGCCGAGCGGACGGCGGCGGAGGCGTGGAAGCCGGTCATCTCCGCCGCCCAGGAGAGACCGGCACGCAGCAGGAACAGCACGCCGAGCAGGGCCAGTTCCGGGGTGAGACGGTGCAGGCCGGCGCCGTGGAATGCCGCGCGATCGACGATACGGGCCAGCAGGACGGCCTCAGCGATCACCACCACGCCGGCGAGCAGGCCGAGTGCGATCGTGGCGAGCAGCGCCCCGCGGGCGGGGCGGGCCTCTGCCCTCAGTCGCCGCTCAGGCTGCTGCGCCATTCCGTGCGGCGTTCAATGCCGCACCTCGCTCACGGGAAGCGCTTGCGCGTGTAGAGCCAGGCGAGGAGGAACATCCCAAGATAGATGAAGGGAACGAAGACGATGATACCTTCCAGGCCACCGAGCATCGATCGCACCTCCTAAAATTCGGATTCGCCGGACTGGCTCTGCGTCTCCAGCAGCACCGCACCCGCGGCGGCGATGAGCACGATCATGGTGGTGCCGACCAGCCAGGCGAAGTACCACGGGCCATCGTCGCCGGCGATCACGGCGATGAACAGCGCCAGCGCCAGAATCAGAGCCAGGGCCACGAATGTGATGAAGGTTTTCACGATTCCTGCTCCCCGCTAGTAGGAATGCTCGTCATGCGCGATGGAGTCGGTCTTCACCCGGCCGCGCATGACGCGGAATGCCCAGCCGGTATAGGCAATGATGGCCGGGGTGAAGATCAGGGCGAACACGAGCATCCAGGTGAGATTGTAGGCGCTGCCGGACGCGTTCCACACCGTCAGGCTCTGTGCCGGTGCGGTGGTGGAGGGCATGAGAAAGGGGAACATCGCCACACCCACGGTGAAGATCGTGCCGACAGAGGCGAGCGCGCCGAGCCACCAGCCGAGCACCGCAAAGCCGGCGCGCAATGCGAGCGGCCCCGCGATCATGCCGAGGAACCCTGCTGCCGGGATCGCCCATAGAGCAGGATGGGCATGGAAATTGCCGAGCCAGGCGCCGGCCTGCCGCGCCACCGACGGCCCGTTGAGCGGCGTCGCCGCCATGGCCGGATCGACCGGCGCGGTGAAGACGAAGCCCTTCATCAGCGATACCCAAATTCCGCCGATCGCGAACAGGAGCGCGGCGATCAAGCCGCCGGCGACAGCGATGCGACGGGCTCGCGCGGCGATCGGCTGCTCGGTCCGCATCACCAGCATCGTCCCGCCCTGGTAGAGCGACAGCGCGACCGACATCAGACCGCAGAGGATGGCGAACGGGTTGAGCACGTACCAGATGAACGATTCATCCTGGAAATATTGCCCGTCCCAGGTGAAGTGGAAGCCCACACCTTGCAGCACGTTGCCGAAGGCCGCGCCGAACACGAACATCGGCACTGCGCCGGAGACCAGGAATGCCCAGTCCCACGTCGCGCGCCAGCGGCCTGCATCGAGCTTGGAACGGTACTCGAAGGCGAGCGGCCGCAGGATCATGCTGAACAGCAGCAGGATCATCACCACGTAGAAGGTCGAGAACGAAGTGGCGTAGAGCGTGGGAAACGCCGCAAAGATCGCGCCGCCGCCGAGGACGAACCAGACCTGGTTGCCGTCCCAGTGCGGACCGATGGCATTGAGAGCGGCGCGCCGCTCGAGATCGCTGCGGCCGACGAAGCGGAGCATGATGCCGACCCCCATGTCCATGCCCACCATCACCGCCAGCCCGGTCAGCAGCACCCCGAGCAGGAATGCCCAGATCACCTTCAGCGCCACATAGAGTTCCATGCCGGGGTTCCTTTCTTGTCCGGGCGCGCTATTGCCAGGGTTTCCCGGCGTAGCCGGAGGTGCCGGCTGCCATTGGGCCGGCCGCATGCGGCGTCTCTGCTGGCGCCCCCGTCGCCGGCCCGATCCGCGCATACCTGAACATCAGGTACAGCTCGGCAGCGATGAAGCAGGTGTAGATCAAGGCGAAGCCGATCAGCGAGAACAGCAGGTAGCCGACCGAATGGGTCGAAGCCGATTGGAAGGTCGGAAGCCAGCCGAACACGGTCCATGGCTGGCGGCCGTTCTCGGCGACGATCCAGCCGAACTCGGACGCCAGCACCGGCAGCGGGATGGATAACATCGCGAGCCACAAGATCCACGGATGCCGTTCCAGCCGGTTCCGCAGGCTGAAATAGGCGGCGAAGGCGAAAACGGCGAGGAACGCGAAACCCAGCGCCATCATGATGCGGAAGGACCAGAACTCGACGAATACGTTGGGAATCGTGGCCCGCGCGGTGTGATTCACCACGCCCGGCAGATCGGCCCTGGTGATGGCCGCGAGATCCTGCCCTGGCGCATAGCGCTCGGCCAGCAGGCCGTAGCCCATGTCGTCCTCGTTCTTGCGGAACGCCGCCAGCGCTTCCGGACTCCTGGTCCTGGCATAGTCCTGCAACGCCAGCACCGCCTGGATGCCGTTGACGATTTTCGGTCGCGCTTCCTGTTCGAGTTCGATGATGCCCGGGATCGGCTCGGTGAACGAATGGGTAACGAGCGGCGTCAGCACGTACGGGAGGCCGATCGAGAACACGTCGCTCTGGGTGGCGTCGTCCGGCAGCGCCACCAGCTTCCACGGCTCGTAGGGCGGCCTCGTGGTGTGCCAGAGCCCTTCGATGGCGGCGATCTTGGTCTGCTGCAGCAGATAGTCCGAGCGGCCGAGCGCGTCACCCAGCGTGATCACCGCGAGCGTCGAGATCAGCCCGAACAATGCCGCAACCCGGAACGAGCGCGCCGCGAACGCGCGGTGACGCTTGCCCAGCAGATAGTAGGCACTGATGCCCATCACGAACATGGCAGCACAGACGAAGCCGGCGATCGAAGTATGGACGAACTTGGCCTGCGCGTCCTCGCTGAAGATCAGGTCGTAGAGGCTGGTGAACTGCATCCGCATGGTGTCGGGATCGAAGCTCGCACCAACCGGGTACTGCATGAAGCCGTTGGCGATCAGAATCCAGAGCGCGGAGAGATTGGAGCCCAGTGCGACGAGGTAGGTGACGGCGAGATGCGCGGGCCTGCTGAGGCGGTCCCAGCCGAAGATCATCAGGCCGACGAACGTGGACTCCAGGAAAAAGGCCATCAGGCCCTCGATCGCCAGCGGCGTGCCGAACACGTCGCCGACAAAGTGCGAGTACATCGACCAGTTGGTGCCGAACTCGAACTCCATGGTCAGGCCGGTGGCAACGCCGAGGGCGAAGTTGATGCCGAACAGCTTTCCCCAGAACTGGGTCATATCCTTGTAGATCGGCTTGCCGGTGATGACGTACACGGTCTCCATCGCGGCCAGGATGACCGACAGGCCGAGGGTGAGCGGCACGAACAGGAAATGATAGAGGGCCGTCAGCGCGAATTGCAGGCGCGACAGTTCGACCACTGTCAGGTTCGTCATCGGAATCCCTCCTTGAAGGTCCCCGACCGCGGGAAGCCGCCTGACCGCCGGGCAGGTCCGAAGCCGGCACCATGCCGTGCGCCAGGCGGATGGCCATTGAGGCAAATCAGACTCCCGGCGCATGGCCGGCGATCGAAAGATCGCCCTTCGTCGATGCGGGCCTGGTTTCCGAAGCGGGACAGAAGGGGGAGGGCCGGGCTGAGCGCCACCCGCCCGGCGCTGCAGGCGCCGCCCGGGCGCCGGGGACACCGGCCGGGCGGGGACCCAGCCAGTCCGAACTCGATTCCGGCCTCGGTCATCGCTGTGGACAACGGGCTCCCTGCAGGCTGTTCAGGCAGCCGGGCGATCAGGGCCGGGCTCGGGGTCATCCGCATGATTGTCGATCATCGAACCTGCGCCACGGAAGAGGCAAACTTCAAGCGATGATGGCATTTCCGGAGATGACGATCGAAGGGGCCGGCTGGTGGGCCCGGCCCGAAGAATGGGGAGCCGGATCCGGCCTGAAAAGAATTTCAGGAACGGATGGCGGCCTTTGCCGCCTGCCCGTGTTGCTCCATCTCAAAGAGGGTGGCTTCAAGGGGCATTTTTCCTTCAGAAGCGAGCCTTCGCTGAACAGAGTTGAAGCGCTCTGCGAACTTTTTGCTGGCCTGTCGAAGGCAGGTTTCCGGATCGAGATCGTGCTGCCGCCTCGGGCGATCGCGGTTTATTTGAGCCCGCGATTCACGCCCTCCGACGATGCCGCCTCGGGCGATCGCGGGCTAGTGTGCCGACTCCAACGCTTGATACCGTAGGATGCACCCTAGCGGTCGGCACACTACTCTTTATTTTCAGTGGCCTGCTCATCCCCTTTCGTTTGCTGCCGGCGGCAGCAAACGTCGGGGGCAGGACACTAGCGCCGATTGACAGCAAAGAGATCGGGATAGATGTCCTCGACCACGCTCAGCCCGAGTTCGGCAAGGAGCGCAAGCGTCGCCGGGCGTTGTTGTTCGTAGGCCTCGACCTGCAGGATGCACTCGTTCGCGGCGATCGTACGCCGCATGCCGCGCAGCACGGCGTCCTGCCCGGACTCGACGTCGATCTTGGCGACGATGAGCCCGCCGTCGATCGTGATCTCGTCGTCGATGGCGACGACCCCGGTCGGAATGCAGCGCGGATCCGGCCCGCACCGCCAGAGTTCAACGCCGCCCCGATTGCCGGTCGGGTGGCGATCGCTGCGCTGTATCTGCCAGTGGCCCGCAACCTCCGCCACCGCGGCGTTGTGGACCTCGATCCGATAGGCCGCGCCATTGAGAAAAAGCTCAGCCTGGAGCTGAGCGAAATTCGCCCGATCCGGCTCATAGGCGACGATCCGGTCGAATAACCGCTCGCGGTCCATCACCAGCGCGTAGAGACCAAAATAGGCGCCGATATCGAGGAAGATCTTCGGCCCGGAACGGCGGGCGCAGGCAAGCGCCGCCAGTTCCAAAAGCTTTGCGATCTGCTGCTGTTCCCACTCGCCGCTTTCAGCCAGCACGCGATCGGGACCGCTATTGCCACTGAGCAGCAGGTTCAGTCCGGCGCGCTGGTAGAGGCGCGGGGAGAAGCGGTCCGGCTCTGGCGGCAGCGGAGGAGGAGGTGCTGGCTCGTTGGGCGGGGGCGGTCCGGCAGCGGCGGCACCGACGCGCGCCTCGATACGATCCAACGCGTCGGCAATGCGCCCGAGACGCGCCCAGCCAGTGCGTGACCAGAGGCGGCGGGCGAAACCGGTTGGCATCAGCAATTTCCCGGGCGGGCCGTGGCCTTTGCCGCCTGCCAGTGTCGTTCCATCTCGGCGAGACTCGCTTCCGAAGGCATTTTTCCTTCAGAAGCTAGCCTTTGCTCAACACAATTGAAGCGCTCTGCGAACTTTTTATTGGCCTGCCGAAGGCAGGTTTCCGGATCGAGATCGAGCTTCCGGGCCAGATTGGCGAGCACGAACAGCATGTCGCCGAACTCGTCGGCGAGGCGCCCGCGGGCCACGGGTGCGGCAACGAGTTCCGCCTCGAGCTCGGCGGTTTCCTCGGCGAGCTTGGCGAGCACGGCGGGCGCATCCGGCCAGTCGAAGCCGACCCGGGCAGCGCGCGCCGTGAGCTTCACCGCCCGGGTGAGGGCAGGGAGGCCCAGCGGGACGCCAGCGAGCGTGCCGCCCTCAGCACCGCTGAGGCCGGAGTCGGCGCGCTCTGCCGCCTTGCCGTCCTCCCAGGCGTCGGGTGTGGCCGAGGCGCCGGCGAAGACATGCGGGTGGCGGCGGATCATCTTGGCGGTGATGGCGCCGACGACGGCGGCGAAGTCGAACCAGCCGCGCTCCTCGGCGAGCCGCGCGTGATAGACGACCTGGAACAGGAGGTCCCCAAGTTCGTCCAGGAGCGCGGCGGGCTCGCCCCGGGTGATCGCCTCCGCCACCTCGTAGGCTTCCTCGATCGTGTAGGGGGCGATCGTGGAAAAATCCTGGGTGCGGTCCCAGGGGCAGCCGGTCTCGGGGTCGCGCAGCGCGGCCATGACGGCGAGGAGGCGGGCGATATCGGGCATGGCCAGTTGTCGCAGAATCAATATTATGGAAACTCAAGGCCGGGCGAGGCAGGTTAGGCTGCGGCGCCGCGGGCGCCAAGCAGCGGGCTCGCACGCGCAACAAAATTGGTGCAAAGACCGGGCCGAGCATTCCGTCCCGGAGAGCCGACATGAATGAGGCGACGCCCGCCCGCCATGATTATCTGGCGCCGAACGCGGCCAACTACGCAGCCCTTTCGCCGCTTTCCTTCCTGACCCGGACGGCTGCCGTGTACCCGGAGCGGATCGCCGTGATCGACGGCGGGCGCCGCTTCACCTGGCGCGAAACTGCCGAACGCTGCCGTCGCCTTGGCTCCGCGCTGGTCCGGCGCGGCGTTCGACCGGGCGAGACCGTGGCGCTCCTGGCGCCGAACAGCGCGGCGGCGCTGGAGGCGCATTTCGGAGTGCCGATCGCCGGCGCGGTGCTGAACGCGATCAATGTCCGGCTCGAGGCGCCGACCATCGCCTACATCCTCGAGCACGGCGAGGCCAAGGCCCTGCTGGTGGACCAAGAATTCGCCGCCGTGGCCGGGAAGGCGCTCTCGGCGCTGCCCGCCGGGCGGCGGCCCTTCGTCATCGACATCGACGATCCGGGGCTGCCGCCGGATGGCGCGATCGGCGAGATCGCATACGAGGCGCTGCTCGCCGGCGCCGATCCGGACTTTCCGGTGCGGCTGCCGGACGATGAATGGAACTCGATCAGCCTCAACTACACCTCGGGCACCACCGCGAGGCCGAAGGGCGTTCTCTACCATCATCGTGGCGCCTACCTGCTGGCGATCGGCAACGCGATGGTCTGGGGCA
>JASHOF010000088.1 GCA_030041255.1 Acetobacteraceae bacterium | reverse complement strand
CGGAGCGGCCGGAACCGGAGCGACTGGAACCGGGGCGACCGGAACCGGAGCGGCCGGAGCCGGAGCGGCCGGAACCGGGGCCGCCGGCACAACCTGCACCGGTGCAGGAGAGGCGGGCGAGGGTGCGGCAGGCGCGACAAGCGGGGTTGGTTGTGCGCCGCCGGAGAGCGGGAATGCAGAGGCGAGCAGCAGGGCGGGCAGCGCGATGCGCACCGCTTGCGCCGTCATCTGCCGGCTCCCGACCGCTTCGGCGACTCGAGCCCGTGCACCATTTCCGCGAGAAGGTGGCGCATCGCCGTCTCGTCCACGCCCATCAGCACCGCATCGTCGAACGCGTCCTGCAGGACCTGCGCCAGCTCGGCATGGTTCTCGCGGAGCACGCGCAGCTTTTCGAGGCAGGAGACCGGCGTTCCGTCGGGCTGGGGCCATGTGGCAGGGGCGGGCGGGATCACGGCTTGGCTCCGGCCGGGGCAGCCTCTCCGTTCTTCGCCCCGGAACCTGCCGCATTGGTCATGCTGAAGATGAATTTGCCGAGCAGCGTTTCGAGATTGACGGGAGACTGGGTGATGCCGATGCGGCCGCCCGGCGGCAACATGGCGCTGTCGCCGCCCGGCTGCAGCAGCAGATAATAGCCGCCGAGCAGCCCCTCGCTCACGACGGCGGCACTGCTGTCTTTCGGGATGCGGATGCCGTCAGCCACGGTGAAGGTGACTTCGGCAAGATAAGTGTCCGGATTGATTGTTTCTGTTACGACACGTCCGACCTTGACCCCGGCCAGCCGGACATCCGAGCCGACGGGAAGCCCGGCGACGCTATCGAAATCCGCGTGCAAGGGATAACCACCGGAGGGTGCGGCTCCGGAATGCGCCAGCGCATAGGCGAAAAACCCGGCGGCAATGGCGAGGATCACCGCGCCGGTCGCAATCTCGGCGGCGCCGCGCCGGGCCACGCTCAGGGTCCCGGGGACCAGGCTTCGTAGTCGCCGGTGGCCGGGGAGCGCCGCCCCCCCTCGTAGTCGTGGCCGGGCGGCCGATAGGAAGCCGGGGTGCCGGTCAAATTCGGAAGATGCGGTCTCTGCCAGGGCCAGCGTGTCGAACCGGACAGCGGCGCATCGGTCGTGTAATGCAGCCAGGCGTGCCACTCGGGCGGCACGGCGGAAGCTTCCGGCGTGCCGGCATAGAGAACCCAGCGGCGGGCGCGCAGGCGGCGGCGCGGCCGGCGCTCTTCATAGTAGCGGTTACCGGCGCCGTCCCGGCCGACCAGGCGGCCGCGGAACCAGGTGAAGAGCCGTGTGCCGAGCGTCATGAGGTGGATATAGTGAAGGCGCGGCAGGCGGTCCATCACCTGGCGGGTCAGAGCGTCGAGCGGTGTTCGTCCACAGGATTTTGTGGCCAAAGGGGCACCCGAGCCCAAAATATGCTTGCCAGCCGCTTGCGGGTGCCTAGCATGGAGGCATGAGAACAGCTTCCTTCTGGCATGGCGTGCGGATGCGGCGCACGCTTGCCGGCAGCGATCCTGACGCGCCGCTGCGTCTGGTGAGCCTGCCGGCTTCCTGGGACGATTCGGCCGCCTCGGCGCTGGCGGCGCTGGCGGGCGGCGCGGGGCCGGTGCGGCTGGCGGTGGTCGCCGAGGGGTTCATCCGCCCGCTGGCAGAGCGCGCGGCGGCGATCGGGCTCGATGTTCCACTGGCCGAGCGGCTGTGCGCGCTTCTGCTGTGCCGACGCGGAGCGCCGGATGCCGGCATCTGGCAAGGCCGTGCCGGGGAGGTCAGCGGTTTCGCCCTGAATCTCGCCGCTTTCCATGTTCCAGGCTTCGGGTTTGCGGTCGGCGATTTTGCCGAAGCGGTCGAGACGGCCGTCTACACGCTGGCCCTGGCGCGGCCGGATGCGTCTCGGGTTGCGGTCAGGATGGCCGACCTGGCGGGGCTGCTCGCCGCCCTTGGGCTCGCCTATGACAGTGCGGCGGCCCGCCATCTTGGCGCCGCCATCGCCGCGCTGTTGCGCGGGCGGGCAGACGCCGCCTCCGCTCGGCTGGCACGGCTTCGGGAACGGGCCTGGCGTGTGCCGGGGCAAAATCTTCCGCCGCCGCCGGAGGCGCCGGTGCCGGGCCTCACGGAGGCCGCGGCCGAGGCATTGCAAGAGGCGTCGAACGCCCCTGCCCTCTTCCACGCCGCGACCACCGCGCTCGCTCCTGCGGGTCCCGCGGAAGGACTGCTGGGCGTCGAGACCGCGGCAGTTGCCCCGGCCTTCGGCCCGGTGCGACCGGAAGGAGGGCTCACTCGCACGGCGCGCGCCTGGCTCGCGGCGCGCGGGATCAGTGCCGAGGCGGCACTGGCGCGCATGCTCGCCGGCGAGTCCCCTTTCCCCGTCGTGTCGCCCGCCGCCGCGGCCGCGATGCACCAGGAGGTTGCAGCCTATCTGCATGACGTTGCGCCGCCCCTGTCGGCCGGGCCGCCGGCGCCCGCTCCCAGTGCCAAGGAGACCCTGCCGGCACGCGCCCGCGGCTACACCCAGAAGGTGAGCGTGGCCGGGCACCGGCTCTATCTCCGGACCGGCGAATATGCCGACGGGCGCCTCGGCGAGATCGCGGTTACGCTGAACAAAGAGGGGCCGGCGGTACGCGGCATCATGGACGCGTTTGCCACGGCGGTCAGCCTCGGCTTGCAGCACGGCGTGCCGCTCGAGGAGTTCGTCGAGGCGTTCCTCTGCACACGCTTCGCGCCGGCGGGACCCGTGGATGGGGACGCGGCGGTGCCGCGTGCGACCTCGATCATCGACTATGTGTTCCGCAATCTGGCCGCGAACTATCTCGGGCGGCGCGACCTGCCGGCAGCGGAACCCGAAGACCCGGCCGAGTTCGGCGTCGCACAACCGCCGGACGCACCGCTGCTGCCGCTCGATCTGCCAGCCACGGCCGCATCGGCGGGAGCCCGCCGGCGCGCGCTCCGGCTGGTTTCGAAATAACCGGAGGGAGAGCGGATGGCGGGGCACATTGATGCACGGCTTGCCGAGCTTGGCATCACGCTGCCGCAACCCATGGCACCGATCGCGAACTACGTGCCGTGGGCGATCACGGGCAACCTCGTTGTCGTCTCGGGCCAGGTGCCGGCAGTGGACGGCAAGATCACGATGACCGGGAGGGTCGGTGCCGAGGTGACAGCCGAGGAGGCGAAAGCCGCCGCCCGCCAATGCCTGGTCAATGTGCTCGTTCACCTGAAGGCGGCCTGCGGCGGCGACCTGGACCGGGTGAAGCGCGTGTTGCGGCTTGGCGGGTTCATCGCCTCCGCACCCGGCTTCACCGGCCAGGCCCAGGTCATGAACGGCGCCTCCGATCTGGCGGTCGCGGTGTTCGGTGAAGCCGGGCGGCATGCGCGGACGACGATCGGTGTGCCGGCCCTGCCGGCCGATGCCGCGGTCGAAGTCGAGGGGCTGTTCGAAATCGGCTGAGGGGCTTTGCCGCGCCCGCCGAGGCTGCCATATCCGCTGCATGCCCGACGGGACCACTGCCCTCAGCCTCACTCTCCACCCGCGGATCGCCGACATCCCCGGAGCGGAGTGGGATGAGTGCGCAGGCGATACGAACCCCTTCGTCAGCCACGCCTTCCTTTCCGTAGTGGAGGAAAGCGGCTCGGCCGCGGCGCGCACGGGCTGGCTGCCGCAGCATGCCGTGCTGCGCGATGCCTCGGGGTCGATCGTCGGCGTCGCACCGATGTATGCGAAGAGCCACAGCTACGGCGAGTACGTGTTCGATCATGGCTGGGCGCACGCCTTCGAGCGGGCAGGCGGCGCCTATTACCCGAAGCTGCAGGTCTCGGTGCCATTCAGCCCGGTGCCCGGGCCGCGGCTTCTGATGCGTCCGCCTACCGCCGACGCCGCCCGGAGCGTGCCCCCGGCCGCGATGGCGGCGGCGCTCGAGGAAGCATGCCGGCAGCTCGACCTTTCCTCCGTGCACGTGACGTTCTGCAATGAAGCTGAATGGTCCGCCCTGGGAGCGGCAGGCTGGCTGCAGCGTACCGGCATGCAGTTCCATTGGCAGAACGAGGGTTACCGGACATTCGAAGATTTCCTCTCCGCCCTTTCCTCGCGCAAGCGCAAGGCGATCCGGCGCGAGCGCCGCGAAGCCGCGCTTGGCCTTACGCTCCGCGTGCTTTCCGGCAACGAGATCGAACCGCGGCACTGGAAATCCTTCTATGGCTTCTACACCTCGACGGTCGATCGCAAATGGGGCTCGGCTTATCTCACGCCCCGTTTCTTCCCGCTCCTGGCGGAGCGGCTCGGCGATAAGGTCGTGCTGATGCTGGCAGAGCAGGATGGCAAGGCGGTGGCCGGGGCCCTCAACCTGATTGGCGGGGATACGCTCTACGGGCGCAACTGGGGCTGCCGCGGAGAATGGCCGTTCCTGCATTTCGAGCTTTGCTATTACCAGGCTATCGAATTCGCGATCGACCGCGGGCTGAAGCGGGTCGAGGCGGGAGCGCAGGGCCAGCACAAGATCCAGCGCGGCTACCTGCCGGCGCGGACCTTTTCCGCACACTGGATCGCGCATCCCGGCCTGCGCCGTGCGATCGCCGACTTCCTGCGCCACGAGCGCACAGAGATCTCTGCCGACATGGCGGCGCTGGCCGGACATTCGCCGTTCCGGGCCGGTTAGGACCGCGAGCAGGGGGCGGTTGCGCCCGGATGTGCCGTCCGCCAGCCGTGGATGCAGTGCTGCGAAGTGCGGCGGGCAAAGAGGCGATCGCCCGGTTCGGACGTCCCTCCGTCGTGGCGGCGGTGCGCGCCGCGCTGAGTGAACGCGGCGCCAGCAGGGTGCCGCACCCGGACGCAGCAGCCATCGGCGCCATCGTCATCGAGCGGCTGGCCGCGAGCGCAAGACCGAGCCTCAGGCCCGTCTTCAACCTGACCGGAACCGTGCTGCACACCAATCTCGGCCGCGCGCCGCTCGGCCAGGCCGCGATGGCCGCGGCCAGCGCGGCAATGCGCGGGCCGGTCACGCTCGAGTATGATCTCGGAACCGGCAGCCGCGGCGAGCGCGACGAGCATCTCCGCCATCTCTTGCGCGCGCTCACCGGTGCGGCGGATGCGACCGCGGTCAACAACAACGCAGCCGCCCTGTTGCTGGCGCTGAACAGCCTTGCCCTGGGACGTGAAGTGGTGGTTTCGCGCGGCGAACTGATCGAAATCGGCGGATCGTTCCGGCTGCCCGAGATCATGATGCGCGCCGGCGTGCGGCTGATCGAGGTCGGCACCACCAACCGTACGCATCCGGCGGATTACGCGGCGGCGATCGGGCCGATGACGGCGCTTGTTTTGAAAGTGCATCCATCGAACTACCGTATCGCGGGATTCACTGCCGCCGTGCCCGCCTCGACGCTGGCGGCGCTCGCTCATGAGCGGGGCGTTCCCCTCCTGCATGATCTCGGCTCCGGCGTGCTGGTCGATCTCCACCGCTTCAAGCTGCCCGGCGAGCCGACCGTAGCCGAAGCCATCAGGGACGGGGCGGACCTCGTGACCTTTTCCGGCGACAAGCTGCTCGGCGGACCGCAGGCGGGGCTGATCGTCGGGCAGAGGGACCTGATTGCCGGGATCAATCGCAATCCGCTGAAGCGCGCGCTGAGAATCGACAAGATCCGGATCGCCGCACTCGCCGCCACGCTCGCGCTCTATCGCGACCCGGACCGGCTCGCCCTCGACCTGCCGACGATCCGGCTGCTGGCACGTTCCGAGAACGACATCCGGGCTCTCGCGGAGCGGCTCTGCCCTCTGCTCCAGGCTGCGCTCGGCCCGGGTTTTGCCGTCGAGACCGTATCATGTCGAAGCGAGATCGGATCGGGCGCGCTGCCCGTTGAAACCATTCCAAGCGCGGCCCTCGCGATCGCAAGCCTGAGGCGTGCGGAAGCCGGACGTGCGCTCGCCGCGCTTGCAGAGGCGTTGCGGAAGCTCCCCGTGCCGGTGCTCGGGCGGATTGCCGGCCAGCGCCTTCTGCTCGATCTCCGCTGCCTCGAAGACGAGGCGGCCTTCGCCGCCAATCTCGCCGACCTTGGCGAAGATGCCGGACAAGGCCCGTGATCGTCGGCACTGCCGGACACATCGATCATGGCAAGACCGCGCTCGTCGGGGCACTGACGGGAGTGGACACCGACCGACTGAAGGAAGAGAAGGCGCGGGGAATTTCGATCGATCTCGGCTTCGCCTACCTGGCAGCGCCAAGCGGCGCGGTGATCGGCTTCGTCGATGTGCCGGGACATGAGCGCTTCATCCGCAACATGCTGGCCGGCGCCGCGGGCATCGATTTCGTGATGCTGGTGGTCGCGGCCGATGACGGCATCATGCCGCAGACGCGCGAGCATCTGGCGATCGTCGATCTGCTCGGCGTGACCGAGGGCCTGGTGGTCCTGACGAAACAGGATCGCGTTTCCTCCGGGCGGCTGGCCGAACTTGCGGCCGAGGTCGCGGACCTGCTGGCCGGGACCGGCCTTGCCGGCGCAGAAACGGTGGCGGTCTCGAACGTGACCGGAGCCGGGATCGAGGCGCTCAGGGAGCGGCTCTATGCCGCCGCCGCGGCCTGCCGGCCGCGCGATGCGGCCGCTTCATTCCGGCTTGCCATCGATCGCTCCTTCTCGCTTGCCGGTGCCGGCACCATCGTGACCGGCACGGTGCTTTCCGGGCGGGTCGCGGTCGGGGATCGGGTCCTGGTGAGCCCGGCCGGACACGCCGCGCGCGTGCGTTCGATCCACGCGCAGAGCCAGCCGAGAGAAAGCGGATGCGTGGGCGAGCGCGCGGCGCTCAATCTCGTGGGGGAGAGCATCGGCAAGGAAACGATCCGGCGCGGCGATATGGTGCTCGAACCGTGGCTGCACAGCCCTGCCTCGCGCATCGATGCGAGGCTTCGCCTGCTGGCGTCCGAGACCAGGAAGCTGGCGCGGTGGCTGCCGGTGAGACTCTATCACGCGGCGGCGGAGGTCCCCGCAGCGGTCGTATCGCTGGATGACGCTCCGCTCCTGCCCGGCGATTCGGGATGGGTGCAACTCGTGCTGGAGCGGCCCATCGCGGCCGCCAGCGGCGACCGCTTCATCCTGCGCGAGGCGAACGCGAGCCGCACCATCGGCGGCGGCCGACTCATCGATCTCCGTGCGCCGGCGCGCCGGCGGCGGGCCCCGGAGCGGCTTGCCGCGCTCGCGGCGCTTGCCGCCGCCGATCCCGCCGAGGCGCTTGCCCGTGCGGTCGTGCAGCCGCCTTTTCATGTCGAGCTTCTCTCATTCGCCCGCGACCGGGCGCTGCCGATGGCCGCGATTGAGTCGATTGTGAAACGCCTTGGCCTGATCCTGCTGTCCGCTGACGGGGCCCGGTTCGCGCTTGCCGCGGCTTGCCGGGACGGGCTTCGGCAGGAAATCGTGCGTGCGCTCGCCACTTTCCACGCGGAGAACCCGGACTGGCAGGGAATGGCGCGGGAGCAGCTTCGGTGCCAACTCGGCCCGCGCTGGCCGGCACCGGTTTTCGCTGCCCTGCTGGAGCAACTGGCCGCTTCGCGCGCTCTCGCAATCGACGGCGCATGGGTCAGGCTCCCCACCCACCTTGCGCAGTTCTCGACCGCCCAGGCTTCGCTCTGGCAACGCGTGCAGCCGATGCTCGATGGCGGCACGCGCTTTCGCCCGCCGCGTGTCCGCGACATCGCGGGCGCGCTTCAGGTTCCTGATGCGGAGGTGCGACGGTTGTTGAAAGTTGCCTCGCGCATGGGCGAAGCGGATGAGGTGACGACGGATCATTTCTTTCTTCGCCGCACGATGGCCGAGATCGTGGCGATCGCCGGGGAAGTGGCCAGCGCCGCGCCTGGCCATGCCTTTGCCGCCGCCGCGCTCCGCGACCGGCTCGGCAACGGCCGCAAGGTTGCGATCCAGCTTCTTGAGTTCCTTGACCGCCACCGCGTAACCTTGCGCCGCGCCGATCTGCGCCGGATCGACGCTGCCCGGCGTGATCTCTTCGGCTGGGGCGCCGCGGCGGGATCGGGGAAGGGAATCGCCCCCGGTGGGGTGTCCGGACTTCAAATCCGGAAGGGGCCGTGAGCCGGCCTCCGGTGGGTTCGACACCCACTCTCTTCCGCCGCGATCCGCTGTCCTGCCCCCGCCTGAGACACTGGCTTATCCCTTCCTTTACCACTCTCTTTCCATGCTGGCGGGCCCCCCGGCTCACCCCACGGAGATCGACCGGCCTTGCGCGCAAGGGAGATATCTGCCGCCGATGCGGCCGAGCTGACCAGCCTCGCGCTCGAACAGTCGGGCAACATCGTTGTGATCGCAACTTCCATGGAGAGCGCCCGGCTCGGGCTGCATTTCATGTCGCTCAGGAGCTCACCCGTCGGTGTCCCCTGCTACGTCGTGCAGGGGCGCGACATCACGGACAAGCTGCGCGAGCGGCAGGAACAGCGGGGCGCCCAGCAACTTCTTGCCTCGGTCTTCCTGTTCGTCGATTCGCCGGTGGCGATCGTCAATGAAAGCGGCGCCATCCGCATGGCCAATCCGCCGCTTGCGGATCTGCTCGAGCTGCCGCCGGCAGAGATCGAAGGCCGGCCCTGGACCGACTTCATCGACGCACGCGAACGGGACAAGGATCTCGAAATTCGCAAGAGCCATGCCGCGGGGCAGCGCCAGAGCCGGTTTCCGGTGCATCTCCTGCGTCCGGACGGCACGATCCTGCCGACGACGGCGGTCTCGGCGGTGGTCGACCGCCAGGGATTGGACCGCTTCCGGGTCATCACCTTCCACCACCGGCCAGGGGGCATCCGTCACGGCCAGGCGCCGCCCCGCAGCCAGCCGCTTCCGCGCGCGCCGGCGGAGAACGGATCCCTGCTCGCAGGCAAGATCACCTTGACCGGGCTCGAGGCGATGCGGTCCGGGCTTGGTGTACGCTGGGGTGAGCAGGCCGACCAGGCGTTCTCGACCGCGGAGGATGTATTGTGTCGGCACCTTTGCCCCGACGAAAGCTTCATGCGGACGGATGACCACGGCTTCCTGCTCCGGCTCCGGGATGAGGGCGAGGAGGCGGCATCTTTTCGCGCCGCCGTGATCGCGCGCGACATCCGCACCGCGCTGATCGAGGCCGGCACCGATGCCATCGGCGCGGCGGTGACGGCGATCGCCGCCAGACTGCCGGGCGAGTCGGACGCTGCCGCGGATCCGGTTCTCATGATGGACGCGCTGGACCGGCGGCTGGCCGCGCAGCGTGGCCGGATCGAGCGTCACGCGGAGGGGATTCTGCGCGAGGCGATGGACCACGCCGCGGCTGTGCTGGAACCGGTGACCGGGGCGGATCCCGGCCAGCCGGCCCCCCTCGCCTACGTCACGTTGCCCGAGGCGGTGCAACGGCAAATCGCCACGGCGACGGCAGCGCTGCCGCCCGCCCGGTTCGGCAGTTTCGACCTCGATGCCTTCATGCTGACACTGGCAGCGGAACGGATCGCCGAGGATGTGCTCGCTGGTGCGCCCAAGGTCTATCTCGTTCCGGTCGGCTTCGAGGCGCTCGCCAACCGCCGCCACGGGCGCCGCTTCATCGAGGTGTGCCGCAGCCTCGACCAGCCGGTGCAACGACGGCTGGCGTTGATGCTGGCCCGCATTCCACGGCTGACGCCGGAAGCGCGGATTGCGGATATGATCCAGACGATCACGCCGTTCTGCCGCTTCGTCGGGATCGAGATCGAGCGGGCGGAATTGCCGGAGATCGACCTTTCGCACCGGACGATTCCGATCATCGCACTCGCGGCCGGCGGCATCCCCGAGGGCGCGGCGGAGCCGGGGCGCGAGCTGTCCCGGCTGGTGGCGCTGCTGCGCGTGTTCCACACGCACCTCCTGGTGCGCCGCGTGGCGGGAACCGAGGCGGCCGCCGGGTTGCGGCAAAGCGGCGTCGAGCTTTTCTCCTGGGCCTGAGACGGCGCCGTCAGGCGAAGGCGTAGGCATCCATGCGGAGGAATCCGAACTCGACGGAATCGTGCAGGCGCCTCGCTTCGGCGGTTTTGCCGGCCGCACCGAGCGCAACGTAAAGCGGCAGCAGATGTTCCTCCGTCGGGTGCTCGTCCGCGGCGTGCGGTGCGAGGCGGCGGTAATCGAGCAGCGCGGCAACGTCGTGGGCGCGGATGTGGGTGTCCATCCATTCGGAAAATTCGCTCACGTCCGGCGTTTCCGGCGCGTCGATACCGGGCCGGCCGCGGCCGAACCGGCGGAGATCATGCGTGAAGCTGCCGCTGCCGAGGATCAGGATTTCCTTCGTCCTGAGAGCCGACAACGCCTGCCCGAGGGCGAGATGATGGCGCGGGCCGAGGTCGGTTTGCACGGAAAGCTGAAGCACGGGGATATCGGCCTCTGGGTAGGCGAGGAGAAGCGGTACCCAGGCGCCGTGATCGAGCCCTCGCCCGTCATCGAGGCTCGCCGGGAAGCCAGCCGTGGCGAGGGTTGCCGCGATCTCCCGGGCGATCTCCGGCGCCCCCGGCGGATGGTAGGAAATCGCGAACAGCGCCTGCGGGAAGCCATAGAAATCGTGGATCGTTTCGTTGCGCGCGACCGCGTTCAGCACCGGCGCGGGCGTTTCCCAATGCGCGGAGGAAACCAGGATGGCGCGCGGGCGCGGCAATTCCCGACCGAGACGGAGCAGGAACCGCCGCGCCGGCGTGTCCTGGATCGCCGTCATTGGCGAGCCGTGGCTGACGAAGAGGGTGGGCATCATGGGCAGTCTGCCTTTCGGAGGCCGGCCGAGCCGGGCGGGTTGTAGCGCCGCCCGGCAGCGGCAGCCAGCGCACCACCATGCCCTTTGTCCGTCCTGGTGCGGAAAAGGTAGTGTCCTGCCCCCGCCGTTTGCTGCCGCCGGCAGCAAACGAAAGGGGATCAGCAGGCCACTGAAAATAAAGAGGTGTGTGCCGACCGCTAGAGTGCATCCTACGGTATCGAGCATGGGAGTCGGCACACGAGGATGGCGGACGAGGAGACCCCGATGAGCGACCTCTATGACACTGACGTCGTAACCTGGTCGGAGCAGCAGGCGGCATTGTTGCGCCGGTTGGCTGCCGGCGAACGCGTTAACGACCAGGTGGATTGGGAAAACGTCACCGAGGAGATCGAGAGCGTGGGCCGGAACGAAATCGACGCCATCGAGGCATGGCTGTTCCAGGCCTTCGTGCATGATCTGAAGGCCGGGGGGTGGCCTGAGGCGCGGGATGTTCCCGCATGGCGCGGCGAGGCGCGTGGCTTCCGGGCCCGGGCACGGCGCAAGTATCGCCCGTCCATGCGACAGAAAATCGACCTCGCGGCGATTTACAGCGAGGCGCTCGAAGCGCTGCGGCCGGTGGCGCGGACCTGTCCGCTCACCCTGGAGGAGATTGTCGCCGGGGCCTGAGCGGACTTGCGCGAGAAGCCGGGGGTGCCACGCTTGCGGCTTCGACCGTCGCCTCGGGCTGGCGGCTTCTGCTTGCACACCGATACCTGCCGCGGCGGATCGGACGCGCCTGCCCGCACTCTACGACGGAATCGCGAAATGCCTTCTCGACTGCGGTGTGCATCCGTTGGATGATCGACAACCTCTTGGTTCCTTTCCCTCACCTTGATTCTCCCTGGTGCCCTGATGATCCGCCGCTTCCTGGTTCTGCTGGTTCTCCTGCTGCCGCTGCCGGCGGCGGCAACCGTGCTCAAGGTGGCGACATGGAATCTCGAATGGCTGACGCTGCGCCCGGCTGGCGATCCGGCCCTGCCGCCGGACGCCAAGCCACGAGAGCCTGGGGACTTCGCGCGCCTGCATGCCTATGCGGAGATCCTCGATGCGGACGTGGTGGCGCTCGAGGAAGTGGACGGGCCGGCGGCGGCGGCCAAGGTCTTCCCACCGGACCAGTACGCTTTGCATTTCACCCAGGACCACGTGGTGCAGCGGGTCGGAATCGCCATCCGTCGCGGCATCGCCTTCACCGCCAATCCCGACGTTCGCGGCCTCGACCCGTATCCGCCGGACGCACCGGAGCAATTGCGGAGCGGCGCCGACGTCACGCTGCATCTCGGCGGGACGAATCTTCGGATTCTCGCGGTGCATCTCAAGACCGGCTGCTGGGAAGTTCCGCTGAGCGAGCAAAAACGCGCCTGTGCCGTGCTGCGCGAGCAGCTTCCGGTGCTCGAGGACTGGATTGCCGCGCGCGTCCGCGATGGCACGCCGTTCCTGGTGCTCGGAGACTTCAATCGCGTGCTTTATCCGCACGGCCAGTTCCTGGCCGGGCTCGAGCACATCACGCCGCTCGCAGTGGCGACGGCAGGATATCGCAACCCTTGCTGGGGCGGCCGCTTCAGCACCTTCATCGACCAGATCCTGGCCGGGGGTGCGGCAAAACAGTGGCTGGATCCGGCATCGTTCCGGGTGCTGGTTTATCGTGAAACCGCGCCGGTATGGCGCGATCGGCTCTCCGATCACTGCCCGGTGATGGTGGATCTGAAACCGCCGGGGTAACGCTCCGCCGGGTTGGCGCGATCCGCTCTCCCTGACATGATCGGCCTGACAGCAACAGGAACGGCCATGCCCCTCACCTTTCTCGTCTCTGGTGCCTCGGCGGGATTCGGCGCCGCGATCACCCGCCGTGCAGTCGCCGACGGGCATCGCGTGATCGCGGCTGCAAGGCGGCGCGAACGCCTGGAAGAACTGCATGAGGAGCTGGGAGAGCGGCTGCTTCCGCTGGTGCTCGACGTGACGGACGGGCCTGCCGTCGCGCGGCTTCCGGGAAGCCTGCCGGCCGGCTGGCAGGAGATCGATGTGCTGGTGAACAACGCGGGGCTCGCCAGGGGCATGGATCCGGCACCGCAGGCGGCGCTTGCGAATTGGGACACGATGGTCGCGACCAACGTCACCGGCCTCATGCACCTGACGCGTGCCATCCTGCCCGGAATGGTCGCCCGCGACCGCGGCCACATCGTCAATATCGGCAGCGTGGCGGGGCACAACGCCTATCCGGGCGGAAATGTGTACGGCGCGTCCAAGGCATTCGTTGCGCAGTTCAGCCTCGGCCTGCGTGCCGATCTCAACGGCACCAACGTGCATGTCACGGACCTCCAGCCCGGCCTCGTCGGCGAGACCGAGTTCAGCATGGTGCGGCTCGGCGATGCGCAACGCGCCGCGGCGATCTATGCGGGCACCACGCCGCTCACGCCGGAGGACATTGCCGAAGCGGTGGCCTGGATCGTCGGCCTCCCGGCACGGGTGAACATCAATCGGCTGGAGATGATGCCGACCTGCCAGGCGCCAGGAGGCACGGTGATCAAGAGACGATGATGCCAACCCTGTTTGCCGTCGTGCGTTCGCGAGGTCCGGCCTGGAACAATGCGCTCCCGATGGAGCGGCAGCCGGACTGGCGGCTGCATGCCGAATTCATGGACGGCCTGTACGCGGAGGGCTTGCTGTTGCTGGTCGGGCCGCTGGAAGGGACTGCCGATGTATTGTTGATTGCGCGCGCCAAGGATGCGGACGAAGTGCGCTCGCGGCTCGCCGCGGATCCTTGGATCCGGAACGGACTTCTGCGGGAAATCAGCATCGCACCCTGGACGCTTCGCCTCGGTTCGCTCGGGTAGTGCGGCCGATCGGGAGGCCCGCGAGGCAGTCCCGCGCATTGATATGCCGTTCTGCGCCGGCATCGACGCGGCCCTGGCACCATCCGCAACGGCCGCGAAGGGCGACCGGGATGCGGCAAAGACATCGCCTGGCAGCCGCCGCCGGTGCCTCCCCCAGCCGGCACCGTTGCCGTGACCGAAATTGGCCCAGGCGCCTGCGAAGAGTGGCATTTTCGCGCCAGCCACCGCGGCCTGCTGCCGGGCTAGAGCAATTTCCGTTCGCCATGGCTCACGGTAACTGCTTGTCTTATGACATTGCCGGCCGTTTGGGTCAGATTGAGATGCCCGGGCCGGGCTGGTCAGCCGGATGGTGCCCATCGCGCCGATCCCCCCGGGCGAGCCCGCCCCTGAGAGGAGGGGCGGACCCGGGATCAAGAAGCCCTGCCATTGCGGGCCAGGCGCAAGGCTGACGAAGGGAGCGAGAATGCCACCGGCCGGACGACACCATGACCGCCGCTCATATCGTCGGAGGGCGTGAATCGCGGGCTTGATGAAGCGGCGAACGAATACGAAACAGGAACATCATTGGACACGCAACGGTCGCCTGCACGGCACCCTTCGCCGGCCTTCCTTGCCCTGGCAAGAAAACCGGCCGTTCGGAGTGAGCCGCGGATGGCGAACTCCCTGCCGCCAGCGGCAGTCCGCCAGCCAGTATCGGAGGAGCCGGGACGCTGGGCGCCCCGCGCCGCGTGCTCTTCAGACGGCCTTCTTGAGAGAAGGTGATGCCTTGAAACGGACGGTCTTGCCCGCCTTGACCCGGATCGATTCGCCAGTGCGGGGATTGAGCCCCTTGCGCGCCCGGGTCTTTCGCACAGTGAACGTTCCAAAGCTCGGCAACTTGAACTTCCCGGTCTTTTTCAGTTCCCTGACCACTGCCGCCATCAGTTCGCCGGCGGCACGATTGGCCGCAACGCCGGAGAGGTCGGCCGATTCCTGGAGCACCTGGGCTATGAACGCTTTCGACATTGCATCCTCTGTTTCCATCAGCGTGCCACGACGTTTCGCGGGCTTCGCCATATTTCGCTTGCGGGTTGCGGCGCTTCGCAAAACTTGCGCCGGTCACGCGTTCTAGGGCAGCGTGCCTGATTCGGCTAGTGCTTTCCACACAAATTTTTCGGCGATGAACATGCCCCCCACCGCCACCGAATCTGCTGATGTGCGCTTTGCCGAACTCGATGCCTTCTCGGCAGAGAGCGCACTTGCCCTGCTCTGGGAATCGCAACTGGCGGCGGTTGCCGCTGTCGGCCCGGCCTTGCCGGCCATCGCCGCGGCCGCAGGGGCTGCCGCCGGCCGCCTGGCACCCGAAAGTAGCGGGGGTCGACTTGTCTACACTGGTGCAGGCACATCGGGACGCATTGCAGCACAGGACGGGGCAGAGCTTTTCCCGACCTTCGGCTGGCCGGCCGAGCGCACCTTGCTGCTGCCGGCCGGCGGCAGCGAGGCCCTTCTCCGTGCGGTCGAGAGCGCCGAGGATGACGCCGCTGCTGCCCGGGCCGCGGTGCAAGCCAACGCAATCGGCAGCCCGGATGTCGTGGTGGGGATCGCTGCCAGCGGCAGCACGCCCTTTACTCTCGCCCTGATCGAGAGCGCGAGAGAAAGAGGCGCGCTGACGATCGGAATCGCCAACAGCCCGGCCACGCCGCTGCTTGCCGCCGCGGCGTTTCCCGTGCTGGCGGAAACCGGCGCCGAGGCGATCGCGGGATCGACCCGCCTCAAGGCCGGCACGGCGCAGAAAGTCATCCTCAATCTCTTCTCGACTTTGCTCATGATCCGGCTCCATCGCGTCTATCGCGGCCGGATGGTCGATCTCGAGATCACCAGCGCCAAGCTGCGCGCGCGGGCAGTGCGCATGGTGGCGGATCTCTCCGGCGTCGAAGAGGCCGAGGCGCAAGCGTTGCTCGCCGCCGCCCGGGGGAGCGTGAAGCGCGCACTGTTGCTGGCCCGGGGCTTGCAGCCGGAAGCCGCGGACCGCCTGCTCGAGCGGCATCGCGGGAGCGTGCGGGCAGCGCTCGCCGGGCTCGGCGTTCAGCAGGCTCCGAAACGAACGTGACCCCGCGATTCACGCCCTCCGACGATTCCGCCTCGGGCGATCGCTGGCTGACCGGATCCGGTCAGGATTCGCTCCGGTTGTGGCGCGCGACTGCGCTCAACCTGGAAAAGGTGAGCGCGTCAGGCGCTCGCCTGCGAGACGAACTTGGTGGCGAGGTAGCCCTCGATCGCCTCGAGCCCGCCTTCAGAGCCGTACCCGGAATCCTTGACGCCCCCGAACGGGACCTCCGGCAGGGCAAGCCCGTGGTGATTGATCGAGATCATGCCGCTCTCCACCGCGCCTGCGATCGCGTTCGCGGTCTTGGTGGAACGCGTATAGGCATAGGCGGCAAGACCGTAGGGCAGACGGTTGGCTTCGGCGACCACCTCATCGAACTCGCGGAACGGAGCGATCATCGCCACCGGGCCAAATGGCTCTTCGTTCATCGCGCGCGCGGTCTTCGGCACATTGGTGAGCACGGTCGGTTCGAAAAAATAGCCCTTGTTGCCGATCCGCTCGCCGCCCGTGACGAGTTCCGCACCCTTCTGCACCGCATCGGTGATAAAGCCTTCCATCGCGGCGACGCGTCGCTCATGCGCGAGCGGACCCATCTCAGTCGCCGGATCGAGGCCGTCACCGACCTTCAGTTTTTTGGCGACGGCAACAAAGCGGCTGACAAAATCGTCGTACAATTTCTCCTGCACGAGGAAGCGCGTGGGCGCGATGCAGACCTGCCCCGCATTGCGGAACTTGCTGGCGGAGAGAATCCTGGTTGCAGCCTCGAGGTCCGCGTCCTCGAAGACGATCGCGGGGGCGTGCCCGCCGAGTTCCATCGTGACCCGCTTCATGTGCGCCCCGGCCATCGCCGCCAGTTGCTTGCCGACCGCGGTCGAGCCGGTGAAGGAAATCTTGCGCACCAGCGGATGCGGAATGAGATAGCTCGAAATTTCCGCCGGCACCCCGAAGACAAGATTGATGACGCCGGCCGGGACGCCGGCTTCGGTATAGGCGCGCACCAGTTCGGCGCACGAGGCAGGAGTCTCCTCAGGCCCCTTGATGATGATCGAGCAGCCGGCCGCCAATGCGGCCGAGATCTTTCGCACCGCCTGGTTGAGCGGGAAATTCCACGGCGTGAAAGCAGCAACGACGCCGACGGGCTCCTTGATGACAAGCTGGTAGACGCCCGGCGCGCGCGCCGGAACGACACGGCCATAGGCCCGGCGCGCCTCCTCGGCGAACCATTCGATGATATCGCCGGCAGCCGTCGTCTCGCCCTTTGCTTCGGCGAGCGGCTTGCCCTGCTCGGTGGTCACGATGCGCGCGATCGCGTCCACGCGGTCGCGGATCAGGCCGGCTGCCTTGCGCATGATCCGGGCGCGATCGTAGGCGGAGATTTTGCGCCAGGTCTCGAAACCTTTGGCGGCGGCAGCGAGTGCACGATCGAGATCGGCAGCCTCGGCGCGCGCGACGTTGCCGATCGGCTCGCCGCTTGCCGGGTTGAGGACGGCGATCGTCTTGCCGGCGGCACTCGCGCTCCAGGCGCCGTCGATGAACAACGCGACGTCAGAATACATCAGGTCTTCCTTCCATAATGGGCAGCAAAGGCTCCGGCCCTTGGCGCGATGCAGGCATCATGCGCCGGGCCGGCGCGATGGTCGAGGGGAGGCCGCATCGACCGCTGGCGCCCGCATGCGATGGTGAAGCGGGCACGATTTGCGGCTATCAACGAGGGATGTCAGCAGCCCACAGGCCGGCGCTTTCGGCACTGGCCCGGCGCCGCCGCGGCCGGCAGGCCGTCGCGCGCGGCACCGCGGGGGAAGCCCGCGCGATCGCCATGCTGGAGGACGAAGGCTGGACGATACGCGGCCGGCGCGTTCGCACCGCGGCCGGGGAAATTGATGTCATTGCCGAGAAGGCCGGACTCATCGTGTTCCTGGAAGTGAAGACACGTCCGCGGCTTGCCGAGGCCGCAGCGGCGCTTTCGGCGAAGCAGCGGGCCAGGCTTCTGAAAGCCGCCGAGATCGTGCTTGCCGGCCATCCCGGCTGGGGACGGGAGGGTGTCCGCTTCGACGTGATCGTCGTCGACCGGCACGGCGCCGTGCGCCGGATCAGCGATGCTTTCCGCGAGGAGTAGCAGCGCCGGTCGACGAACCCGGCGGGTCAGCGCTCGATGCACATGGCAACGCCCATGCCGCCGCCAATGCAAAGCGTGGCCAGCCCCTTGTGGGCGTTTCTCTTCTGCATCTCGAACAGCAGCGTGGTCAGGATGCGGGCGCCGGAGGCACCGATCGGATGGCCGATCGCGATCGCCCCGCCGTTCACGTTCACCTTGCCGGTATCCCAACCCAACTCCTTGTTCACGGCGCAGGCCTGGGCCGCGAATGCTTCGTTCGCCTCGATCAGATCGAGATCGGCCGCTTTCCAGCCGGCACGGGCGAGCGCCTTGCGGCTGGCCGGAATCGGGCCGGTGCCCATCATCTTGGGGTCGACGCCGGCGGTCGCGAAGGCCGCGATCCGGGCCAGTGGCGTGAGGCCACGCCGGGCCGCCTCCTTGCCGCTCATCACCAGAACCGCGGCGGCGCCGTCATTGAGCCCCGACGCATTGCCCGCCGTCACCGTTCCATCCTTGCCGAAGGCCGGCTTGAGTTTGGCCATCGATTCGAGGTTGGCGTCATGCCGGATGTACTCGTCGTCCGCGACCACGGTTTCGCCCTTGCGGGTCTTCACCGTGACGGGGGCGATCTCGTCCCGGAAGCGGCCGGACTTTTGAGCAGCGGAGGCCTTCTGCTGGGAGGCGAGGGCGAAATGGTCCTGCTCCTCGCGGGTGATCTGGTACGCCCGGGCGACGTTATCGGCCGTCGCGCCCATGTGGTAGCCGTAAAAGACGTCCCACAGGCCATCCTTTATCATGGTGTCCGCGAACCCCACCTCACCCATCTTCGTCCCGGCCCGCAGATAGGCGGAGTGCTGGGCGAGCGTCATGCTTTCCTGGCCGCCGGCAATGACGATCGCGCTCTCTCCGCTCTTGACCTGCTGGGCGGCCAGGGCGACCGCGCGCAATCCCGAGCCGCACATCTGGTTGACGCCGAAGGCCGTCTTCGAATCGGGAATGCCGGCGGCGCGGGCTGCCTGGCGAGCCGGGTTCATGCCCTGGCCGGCGGTCAGGATCTGCCCCATGATCACCTCATCCGCCTCGCCCGGCTCGAGCCTGGAGCGGCTGAGCGCGGCCTTGATCGCCACTGAGCCGAGCTCGTGCGCGGGCGTGGTGGCGAAGGCGCCGCTGAAACTGCCAACCGGCGTGCGGGCCGCCGCTACGATCACGATATCGTCCATTGCCGGGCTTCCCCTCTGCGAAAATGATGAGCAAGAACTTAGTGCCGGGAGAGCCAGGGTCAAACGCTGCCGACCCAGTCGCGCAACGGACGCCAGAGCGCAACCTCGGCGGAGGAACCGGCGACCATGCCGATGTGGCCGGCGGCCGGCCTGTGCAGCGCGGCGCCGGCGATGAGTTCGGCGAGCGGCCGGGCACTTTCCGGCGGCACGATGCGATCCCTCTCCGGCACCGCAACAAAAGCGGGCCGGCGCAGGCGACGCGGATCGACGGGCAATCCGGCGACCCGCCACGCCAGGCGGCCAGGGGTATTGGCCCCGTACCAGCCGGCCAGGCACTCGCGGGCGACGGGCGCCGCGAGAGGGATGCCGTCGTTCAGCCAGTCTTCGATAGCAACGAAGAGGCGGGCGCGCTCCGAATCGGGGTTGAGCCGCGCGAAGGCACGATACTTGGCACTGATGCCGAAGGGATCCAGAGCGGCGAAGAGCATCTGCAGCAGATCAACCGGCAGACCCGCGGTAAAGGCCAGCGCGGGCTCGAAAATCGGCACCATCCGCCCGAGCAATGTGGCCGTCTCGGCGTTCACGGCGTGAAAATCCCAGGGCGTGGCGAGCAGGGCGAGCGCCTGGATGCGCTCCGGCCGGCGCAGCGCGAGGGCAAGCGCGAGCAGGCCACCCATGCAATAGCCGGCCAGGATGAGGCGCCGAGGTGCCGCCTCCAGCGCGCGTTCGAGCCTCCCGGCGACATAATCGGTGAGGGTGAAGCTCCGCTCCGCCTCGCCGGGCCAGCCCCAGTCGAGCAGCAACGGGCGAATACCCTCCCTTTGCAGCCAGCGCAGCATCGAGGCGCCCTCGGCGAGATCGAGCACATAGGCGCGGTTGACCAGGCTCGGCACGAAGAGCAGCGTGGGGGCGCCGCGCTTCCGGCCGCCTCCATAATCGAGCAGCCGGGTTTCGCCCTCCGCCCAAAGGACCGGCGGCTCCGGCAGGGTACGCCGGTAGGGATGGCGGCGATAGGCGGCGATACCGGCGATGAGCGCCCGATCCTGGCGCAGCGCCTCAGCCAGCACCGCGTGAGCGAATACCGTCTCGTCGGGCCCCCCGGGCCGGCCGAGGCTTGCTGCCAGCCGTGCGGCGGCCTCTGCCAGACGCGGACTCGAGCGCGGCCAGCCGCTCTTCGAGCCCGGCAAGACGCTGATCGAGGCGCTCGAGCGCAGCCATGCGAGGGTCAGGTGCAGAAGCAGGGGTCGCGGTCCGCGCCTCCTCAGCGGCCCCGGCGTCTCCGCCGGGCCGTTCATGGGCACCGGCGGACGGTGGGGACGGCACCGAGGCAAGCAGGCTCGTCATCGCCCCGGCCCAGAGCGCGAGCAGCCGCAACCAGGTCTCCGTGACCTCGCGATCGCCGGCATAGGAGGCAAGCTCGCTCTGCCAGACGGTGATCCAGTCGCGCGCCAGCGCCTCGATGTCGCTGGCCGCGAACAACGACGAGTCCGCTGCCGGCGCCTCGGTCATCCTGCATCCATCCTCCAGGTCGGCGGAAGATAGCCGCACCGCGCGGGCGACGGAACATTCGGGCCGGGTGCGCGGCAACCCGGGTGGCGGCGAACCGGTTCGGAATTCCCGTCAGGCGCGATCCGCTCTAGTGTGCCGACTCCAACGCTTGGTATCCATCGATGCGCCGTAGCGGTCGGCACACTACTCTTTATTTTCAGTGGCTTGCTCGTCCCCTTTCGTTTGCTGCCGGCGGCCGCGAACGAACCGGGAAGAGGACACTGGCATAGCCGCGCGGTCGAGGAAGGGCAGAGATGTCGGAAACCCCTGAACACGAGACGGGCACATCGGAAGGCAAGGAGATGCCGCCGGTGGTGGTCAAGAAATATGCCAACCGTCGCCTCTACAATACCGAGAGCTCCAGCTACATCACCCTCGACACGCTGGCGGAGATGGTGCGCGGCGGGCGGGATTTCGTGGTCTATGACGCCAAGACCGGAGAGGACATCACCCGCGGGGTACTGACGCAGATCATCGTCGAAGAAGAGAACAAGGGTCGTGCGCTCCTGCCGACCAGCTTCCTCCGCCACCTGATCGCCTTCTATGGGGACTCGCTGCAGAATCTCGTTCCTCGCTATCTCGACCAGGCGATGGCCAACTTCGCCCGCCAGCAGCAGGACATACGAATGGCCATGCAGCAGACCATGGGCAACCTGTTTCCCTTCAACATGGAGGAGATGGGGCGCCAGATGGAGCGTGCGATGACCCTGTTCTCTCCCTTTTACAGGGCGCCGGGATCTGCAGCGCCGGATGCGGCGCACGGCGCGGAGCAGGTGGGACATGAGGTCGAGATGCTGCGTGCCGAGGTGGCAGAGTTGCGCCGGCAACTCGCCGATGCCCGCAGGGAGCGCGGCGGAAGCGGCGGAAAAATTCCCGCTGGCAGCGGGAAAAGCCCCTGACGCTTCGGTCAGCCTGCTGCTTCCCATCGCAGCGGGGGGTCAGCACGGGACCTGGAAGCTGTTTTCGGGTCGGCTGAAATTTGCGACAGCGATCAATTTTTCGCGGCTGGGACGGATTGTTCTTGCGCCGGCTGCGCTCTCTCGCGAGAAGCAATGAAGCAATAAGGATTGGGGGAGTGCCGGGGTGATCGACCACCCGAACTACGGGCGCGCCAGCGGGGTGGCCCAGGCAGTGAAGACCGAGGCGAAAACGGCCATTCGCGGTCGCGACAAGCCGCATGGACGCGCCGTGGCCGCCGATCGGCATGTCGGGATGCGGATTCGCGAACGCCGCCTCATGCTCGGACTTTCCCAACAGCAGCTTGCCCGATTGATTGGCGTCACCTACCAGCAGGCGCACAAGTATGAACGCGGCCTCAACCGGATTTCGGCCGGCCGCCTGTTCGAGATTGCCCAGGTCCTCCAGGTGCCGATCTCCTGGTTTTTCGAGGGGCTCGACGAGGGGTTGCCGAGCCCGGGGCTGACGGTCGGCCAGAGGCGGGTATTGGAACTTGCGCGTAATTTTTCGGCGATCAGCAACGAACGCCATCAGGAAGCACTGAGCGAGATGGCGCGTGTCCTCGCCGCCCAGGCGGTGGCAGAGCGCAGCCCCTGAATCGGCGCCGCGCCCCGGGATTGGCATGCCCCGCTGAGCGGCCAATGGCCAGCCCGCGATCACCCGCGGCGCATCGCCAGAGGGCATGAATCGCGGGCGTGAATCGCGGGCGCGATTAAACCGCCAGGCCCAGGCGCACGGGTGGATGAATGCGTTTCACGCGGCGGGTGATGCCGGATCGGGCGCATCCGCGGCGGGCGGCAGCCGGCCAGCCGCATCGAGGCAGGCTTCGGCGGAAGAGAGAACGGAACTCAAGAGGTCGCGCAGGATGCGCAGGTCGGGAAGGCTCAGCGTCGGGATCAAAGCCACGACGCTGCCCCAGGGACGGTCCGGCTCGATCCCTTGCTCGATGGTGAGCGCGACATGGCCGTGGCTCGTCAACTGCGCGTCGATCGAAAGCCTGTCCCAGGCCAGCCCCGCGCGGTCGAGAAGGGAGAGATGGCCGAGCGCGATCATGTTCGTCTCCACGGTTGTATGGCCGTCGTGATGGCCCGCTCCGGCAGCCTTCCCCGGCGGGTGGGACGCGCGGCGAGCGGATTCGCAGCGCCGGAGCGGCTAGTGTCCTGCCCCCGCCGTTTGCTGCCGCCGGCAGCAAACGAAAGGGGATCAGCAGGCCACTGAAAATAAAGAGCAGTGTGCCGCCGCTAGGGTGCATCCTACGGTATCAGGTGTTGGAGTCGGCACACTGGCCTCAAGGCGAGCTGCCTGCCCGCGCCGCGGAGGCAATGTCCAGCAGCTCGTCGCTGAGGTCGCGATCCTCGAGCGCGGCGAGGCGCGCCGTGCCATTGCGCAGCGCGTCGGCAGCAAGGGAGACCAGGCCTGCCGCTTCATCGGCGGCGAGCACCGCTTCGCGGCGCTCCAGGGATTGCGTGCTCGCGGCGAGGCTCTCTCCCAGGCGCTCGACCTCGACCAGAAAACCGGCGAGTGCGGTCCTGCTGCGTCCGACGCTCGCCCGTTCGCGAGCGCCCGGTCGCTGTCGGTGGCCGCTACGCATGCGTGGATCCGGATCTCGCCATGGCCATAGTAGCAATCAAAATGGCCATATTGTTCAATTCCGGCATGCCGTCCGGGATCGCAGCGCGACCCGCGCTAGCATCCGGCACTGTCGTTCAGGCGATCGAGGATGGCGGCGATGCCCTTCGCGTGCCAGCGCTTGATCGCCCGCGCATCGGCGCCGAGCAAGCTTCCCAGGCGGCGCCAGGCGAACAGGTGCCGGCCGGTCAGGGGACTGACCAGGGCGCGCGCGCCGACGATCCGGCGGAGCACGTAATTTTCGTGCGGTATCAGGCCGATCCAGCCCAGGGCTTCGTCCATCCGGGTGATCGCGGCGGCGGCCGGAATCGCGGGTCGCAGGCGGGCCCCCGACCATCCGTAGGCGTCGATCGCAGCGTGAATCACCGGCCATCTGCTGGTGCGCAGATCGCCCGGCATTCCTGATTTCGGCAGGCAAAGCAGCGTCGCGCCGGCCTCTTCCAGGCGCTCGATGACCGTCTCGAACGTGTACAGGTCCCCGCTCCTCGTCGCCCTGGCGGCTGCCGCAGCCGGCGCGGCAGGCCGGCTCCGCCGGCTGGTGCCGGCGGCACCAGGAGCCCCGTTCGGTTCTGAACATGCGATCATTCCGTGCACCCGCTCATCCGGTCGTGGTTGTTCGCGCGACCCATCGGCTTCGGCGCTGCCTCAGCCCAGATCCGCGCCTCGCCATTCATCGAGGGCGTGACAGAGATCGCAGACAAACCGGTATCTGGAATCGATATCGAACAGGTGGCGGCACCGGAGGCAGCGGCGACGAAACATCACCTTCTGCTGGTGCATGCGCCGGGGGCTGCGAAACTTCACGCGGGTTGCCATGGCCCGTGCGGCGACGGCGTTAATGGTCCGTCCCAAGACGTCTGCGACGTCTTGCTTGGTACGGCCACTGGCCGCCATCAGGCGCATCTGCTCGTCCTCCTGAGGAGTCCAGTTGGGATAGCGTGAGGTGTCCATCCGACCACCCTTTGCGGCAATGAGAACTGAGACCGGTGTGCTGGTTCACGAAATCGTCCGCGGTCACCTGTGCACCGGTGATCTCGCGGATGCGGCGCAGCACCGCCGGTGGTGGAAAGCGCATCCCAGCCGCGTAACGCTGCACGGTGCGGACGGCACCGCTGCCCCGAAGCCCGATCAGCTCGGCGAGCCGCTGGTAGGTGAGCCGATGCAGGGTGCGATATTGTTCGAGCGTCATGGGCCAAGAAACTGTGGCCAACTTGGCCATCTTGTCAACCGTTGATTGATAAATCGGCACTAGAATCCGGACACGGATTTGGCCATAATGGCCATATGGACCGATTCGCACCGCCTCGCTCCCGCGTCGACGAAATCCGCCTCGCCCGCGGCCTGAGCAGCGCCGATCTCGCCCGCCAGGCCGGGATCGAGCCTTCAACTCTGCACAAGATCGTCAGCGGCAGCCGCGGCCTCAGCGAACGGTTCGCCGACCCTCTGGCAAAGGCCCAGGGAGTGCAGCGGGAGACGCTCTTCGCCAGGATCGGAACCCCGATCTCCTGGCTCGACGAGCCCGGCCGCACCGCCGCCTCCCCGACCCGTTCGAGAGAGCCGCCGTCTGAGGACGAGCGCTCCCGGGACGTGCCGGTCTACGGCACGGCCGAGGCCGGGGCGGATGGTGCGTTCCAGTTGAACAATGGCGAGGCGATCGATTGGGCCAGCCGGCCCTCCCGCCTGACCGGGATGCAGGGCGTGTTCGCCATCTACACCGAGGGCGATTCAATGGTTCCCTGGCGGCACCCGGGCGAACTCGTCTTCGTGCACCTGCACCGGGACCCTGCCCCGGGCTGCCACGTGATCGCCGAGATCTGGGAGCGCGAGAAGGGGCAGCCGCCGCGTGCCTTCCTGAAGAAACTGGTACGACGTACCGCAACGCGGGTCGAGCTCGAGCAGTACAATCCGCGGAAGGTCATCGCATTCGAGAAAGAGCGGGTACGCCGGCTCTACCGGGTGATCGAGTGGGCGGAGGTCCTCGGGGTCTAGCAGCTTTGCACAGTGATTTTGGCAGGTTCGCTGAGGGGCCCCGCCCGAGACTTCCTGTTCCTCGTCTGGGACTCTGCCTGATAAGTCCGCTCGCGACCCAGGTTGGCCGCCAGCGCGCCGGTCAGACAATCTCGCTATTCAGCCCGACATGGGTGACGATGCGGCGGCGCCCGGGCGCCGGCGCACGCCGCGACGCTTGCGCGTCGCTGACGTGGTGGCCAAGCGGCCAACCTTGACGACATCTCCGGCGGCGTCAGGCCCGAACCCCCGATTCCTCCTTGCTTGCTATCCGGAGCTCAGCGTCATCGTCGCCACCGTCACATGTGGCCACAGCACGCCGTTGAAAATCAGGATCACGAGCTGCGAGTACTGCAGTTGCAAATATGTCGAGTACTCCCAGTATGGCTCAAGCTCCCTGACCGGCGGGCACGGATCCCCCGGCCCGATATGCAGCGGTATCGGCGGCGGACCCGGGTTGCGCACCCATTCGATCCAGAAGGTCGCACTTGCCGAATAGACAAAGGCATTGGGGATCGGAGTCGCTTGAAAAGCGGAGGGAGCGGGTGACGTACCGGGGGGAGGCGGCGGCGTTCGGGTGGCAACCCCCAGGAACGGAATGTTGCTCACGGTCTCGTAGAGGCTGCCGATGCCTTCGGTGGGCTTGCCATCTTTAGACAAGGTATCGGTGGTCAGATGGATTGCGATATGACCCAGGATATCCTGGTGTTCGATCGCTTCCCGGAGCACGGAATTGGGGTCATTGATAAAACCCTGGAAATGCTCAGGGTACGGGCCAGTGCTCAAACCCGCCGGGGTTGGCATTGCAGTAACCAGCGTGTCGAGCTCGATATTCACCTCCGGAACGGGATGTTGGCCGCCGGTAAGGGTGAGCGGTTGGATGCCGAGGGCCGGCGGGTTAGGCCCTGGAGGAGGCGCACCAGTCTGCGGCGGCGTCGGATAAGGCGGAAACGAGGTGCCGGGCAGTCCCGGTCCTATTGCTCCCGGGTAATTCGTAAAGGGCATAAGGTGCGGAATATGCGGCTTGCCAGGCTTCGGAGTGATGCCGGGATTCGGTCCCTGCATCAGCACCGTGGTCCCGTGCGGGATGCTTCCCATCCGTACGATGGCGTCCTTGTTCACGATCGGCGTCTCACCGACGCCAGACGGCGGCTGCGAACTCGCCGGCACGTGCATGAACAGCCCCGGTTCGATATGCAGCGCCTGGCCCGCCGTCTGCGAATAGCCGTGCGGGTGTACGTGCGGGGAAGGCTTTGGATCGGCGTCACTCACCCGTTGCAGGTAATGCAGGCCATACAGGCTGAGATCCGGCTGCGGGTCTACGCCGCGGTTCGGGACGACGCCCGGAATGATGTGAAAATCAAAGCCGTCGTTCGTCAGGTTCAACTCGAGGAACCGCTTGGTCGGAACGTGCACCGGCTCCGATTGCTGATTGTGCGGCCGCCAGATCGCGTTGAAGCCCGGCCCTCTCCAACTGCCATTCAGGAAGGCGAGCGGGCCTAATAGCAATGCTGTCGTCAGCGGCCCTTGCTGGAACCGCGGCGGCACAGGGATAGGCATCGGCGCATCCGGCCGGCCGTTCGGGTCATTGGGGGACAAGGTGGTATCTCCTCTTCCGAATCTCCGGGAAACCGACGTTTCCAATTGGCAAACAGGCACTTCTTCTGCCGATCATGACCGGCCAGCAGCTCACGCTATCCGTCGAATCGCTTCCCCCGCCTGGAGCGGACGTGATTTCTCGGTATCGAAACGAGAAACCAATGCCCTCGTACTTCGTACCGTATCATATGTCAAATGAATACGTTTGCGATTAGATTCGGCACGTCACTGCTGCCTCGGTAAAGTGGCTCGTTGCGATTCAATGACCAATAAAATCGTTCTTGCTCCGTCAGGTAGCGCAATCGCCGGCTCGGTCGGGTTGCGCAAAGCGGACGGTCCGGTCCCCTGAACAGTTTCGGACGCCGAAGGTGCACGAAAGTCGTGGATGAACGAACCCGCGGTCGACAGGGATTGGCCTATGGGGATTTTGATTTCTGGTCGTTGCGGGAAACGCTTCGGCGGTGGCCCCGGCATGTCTGGCGGATGGTGTCGTTGCGGTATCGGTGCGGCGCGCCCGAATGGCACCGGGCCGAAACCCGGACCTCGATGCGGAACCGTTCCGACCCGCGCACTCCCTGTCACCCGGC
>JASHOF010000087.1 GCA_030041255.1 Acetobacteraceae bacterium | reverse complement strand
AAGGTAATGTTGCCGACCCGCACCATCTGCGCGACCCGGGGCGGGAAATGGCCGGGCATGCTGGACACCGGCAGCGGGAGCCGATGCGGTGGCTTCAGCGGATGCGGACTCCAGACCGCCAGGCCGTAGATGCGGCCATGCATGGGTTCGCGAAAGAAATACCCGCCGACGACCGAAGGCAGGCTTGCCAGCTCCTCGGTCGCCTCCTGCATGAGCACCAGATCCGGGTGATGCTGCCTGACCAGCGCGGCAACGTCCGTGACCCCGGCCCCGACCAGGCGCAGCAAATTCCAGCTTATGACGCGCAGGCTGCGCGGCAGCGAAGCAGGCGCCGGGGCCTGCCCGGAGGCGCGCTCACAAACCCCGTGCAAACGATCCGGCATCAGCAGGACCACCCTCCACCAAAGGCGTTCACGTCTCAGATCTTCCGCATGGCGCCAGGCCGGGAAGGAAGCTCCTGACCCCGCGACCGGCGCCACTTTGGAGGAGAGAAGTTACCAAATCTAGCTACGCCACCCCTGGCTTCAAGAGAGATCTCCCCCGCGTTCCCGTTCCGGCCCCAGCCGGCGCCGCCCCCAAGCCGGCGTGTGCGGGCGGCAGGGAGACGGCCTCGGGCCATGCCTCCTTGTGGTAGAACGATGACAACGGCCCGGCGCCGATTGGGGCGGCGGAGGCCAAGCCTGGATTGTCGCCGGAAGCGATGGAGATCCTGTTCCTTACCCTGCAAGGAGTGGTCGCCGCGAGCGTCACCGTCCATGTCCTGCTGAGGAAACGCGACGTCCGCTCCGCATTGGGCTGGATCGGCGTCGCCTGGCTCTCTCCCCTGGTCGGCGGACTGCTCTACTACCTGTTCGGGATCAACCGCGTGACGCGGCGGGCACTGCATCTCGGCAAGCTCGAACGCGAGCGGATCGCCGCCGCCCGCCATCCGTTGCCGCCGGCGGAGGCACCCAACATCGAGACGCTCGCCGGCATCAGTCTCCGTGTCTCCGGCAATCCGCTGATGGCGGGCAACAGCGTCTCCCTCCTGCACGGCGGCGACGAAGCCTATCCGGCCATGCTGGCGGCCATCCGCTCCGCCCGGCGGAGCGTCGCCCTTGCCTCCTACATTTTCCGCAATGACAGCATCGGCCGCTCCTTCGTCGACGCGCTCGTCAAGGCACAGAGCCAGGGCGTTGCCGTGCGCGTCCTGCTCGACGGGGTCGGCTCCGGCTATATCCTGCCCGCCGTGTTCCGCGGGCTCACCGCGCGGGGCGTCCCTGCCGCACGGTTCCTGCATACCTGGGCGCCGTGGCGGATGCCGTTCCTGAACATGCGGAACCACAAGAAGCTCCTGGTCATCGACGGCGCGACCGGCTTCACCGGAGGGCTGAATATCGGGGTCGAGAATTCGGCCCGCCGCACCTCGCAAAATCGTGTCGATGACGTCCATGCGCGAATCGAGGGCCCCGTCGTCAGGCATCTCATGGAGAGCTTTGCGGAGGACTGGTCCTTCACCACCGGTGAGGTCCTCGAGCAGGAGATCTGGTGGCCGGCACTGGCGTCGAAAGGTCCGATCCTGGCCAGGGGAATCGCCTCCGGACCCGACGCGGACCACGACAAGCTGGAAACCATTCTCGGTGCCGCCCTCACGCAGGCACGCGGGCGGGTCCGCATCGTCAGCCCCTATTTCCTGCCCGATCAGCGATTGCAGTTCGCGATCGCCGAGACCCTTTTGCGGGGGGTGGCGATCGATATCCTGATCCCGGAACAGAGCGACTATCCCTTCATGGGCTGGGCGATGCTGGCCAATCTCCGATTCCTCACCGAACTGCCGGTCAGGATCTATCTCACCCCGCCGCCGTTCGACCACGCGAAGCTCATGACGCTCGATCGGGAATGGTGCCTGATCGGCAGCTCGAACTGGGACACGCGGAGCCTCCGGCTCAACTTCGAATTCGACCTCGAATGTTACGACTGGACCCTGACCGCCGCGCTCGATGCGTTGATCGACAGCAAGATCGCGCGCAGCCGGCCGCTCGGCCGCGAGGAGATCATGGCGGCGCCGAAATGGCAGCAACTGCGCGACGCCGCCAGCCGCCTGATGTTGCCTTACCTGTGATCGATGCGGCCCGAAGGCACCATCGGCGCCGCCGGACATGGGCTATGCGGCATCCCCGACGCGATGCCCGGCCGGCACGCCCTGTCAAGGAACCCACAGTGTCCTGCCCCCGCCGTTTGCTGCCGCCGGCAGCAAACGAAAGGGGATCAGCAGGCCACTGAAAATAAAGAGGTGTGTGCCGACCGCTAGAGTGCTTCCTACGGTATCAAGCGTTGGAGTCGGCACAACAGAATGAACGAACGCGTTTCGCCCCCCGTCTCATTCCAGGATGACTGGGAGATCGCCCAGGCGGCGCATCTCGAGGACATCACGAGGATCGCAACGACTCGCCTCGGCATCCCTCTCCAGGCGGTCGAGCCCTATGGCCGCACCAAGGCCAAGATCGGCATGGACTTCATCCAGGGCGCGCTCGCCCGGCCCGCAACCGGCAAGCTCGTGCTGGTCACCGCGATTTCACCCACGCCGGCGGGCGAAGGCAAGACCACCACCTCGGTCGGGCTCGGCGATGCGCTCAACCGGATCGGCAAAAAGACCGCGATCTGCCTGCGTGAGCCGAGCCTTGGCCCCTGCTTCGGCATCAAGGGGGGTGCGGCCGGCGGCGGGCGTTCGCAGGTGGTGCCGATGGATGAGATCAATCTGCACTTCACGGGCGATCTGCATGCCATCACCGCCGCCAACAACCTGCTCGCGGCGATGATCGACAACCACCTCTACTGGGGCAACCCGCTCGGCCTCGACGTGCGCCGCATCACCTGGCGGCGGGCCCTGGACATGAACGATCGCGCGCTGCGCCAGACCGTCTGCTCGCTCGGCGGCGCAGCCAACGGCTACCCCCGCGAAGACGGCTTCGATATCACGGTGGCGAGCGAGGTGATGGCGATCTTCTGCCTCGCTCTCTCTTTCGCCGATCTGCAGCACCGCCTTTCGGATATCATCGTCGGCTGGACGCGCGATCGCAAGCCGGTGCGCGCGCGCGACCTCAAGGCTTCCGGCGCCATGGCAGCCCTGCTCAGGGATGCGCTCAAGCCCAATCTCGTGCAGACCATGGAGAACAATCCGGCATTCGTGCATGGCGGGCCGTTCGCCAACATCGCCCATGGCTGCAACTCGGCGCTGGCCACCTCGCTGGCGCTCAGGCTCGCCGACTACGTGGTCACCGAGGCCGGGTTCGGCGCCGACCTCGGCGCGGAAAAATTCTTCGACATCAAATGCCGCAAGACGGGGCTCCGCCCCGACGCCGCCGTCATCGTTGCCACCGTCAGGGCCCTCAAGATGCATGGCGGCGTGGCGAAGTCCGCTCTCGGCATCCCCGATTCCGAAGCGGTGAAGAAGGGCCTCGCCAATCTCCGCCGCCATCTCGAGAACCTCGCGCGGTTCGGCGTCCCGAGGCTGGTCGCCATCAACCGCTTCTGGACCGATTCCGAGGCGGAGATCGACGCCGTCAGGCGGGGCTCAGAGGAACTGGGTGTGCAGGCGATCCTTTGCGAGCACTGGGCCAAGGGCGGAGAAGGTGCGGAGGAGCTTGCCCATGCGGTCGTCTCGCTCGCCGGATCGGGAGCCGCGAACTTCCGTTTCCTCTATCCGGACGAGCTTCCCCTCGTGCAGAAGATCGAAGCCATCGCCACCCAGCTCTACGGCGCGCGCGGGATCGAGCTTACCAGGGCCGCAGCGAGCCGGATCAAGGAATTCGAAGAGATGGGATTCGGGCACCTGCCGGTCTGCATGGCCAAGACCCAGTACAGTTTCTCGACCGATCCCGAACTCCGCGGCGCGCCCGCCGGCTTCACACTGCCCGTGCGCGAGGTGCGCCTCTGCGCCGGCGCCGGGTTCGTCGTCGTCATCTGCGGGGAGATCATGACCATGCCGGGCTTGCCGCGCGTCCCCGCCGCCGAAGGCGTGAGCCTCGGCCCCGACGGCCAGATCTCGGGTCTCTCATGAGCCCTGCCGGTGAGCAGCCGGGCCGTCACATGGCGGCGGAAGTCAGCGAACAGCCGGCCGCCTGGCAGCGGATCCTTGCCGATCAGCGACCGATCCTGGAGATCGCGGCCAGACTCGCCCTGGCTCGGCCGCGCTTCGTCCTGCTCGCCGCCCGCGGCACCTCCGATCACGCGGCGCTCTATGCAAAATACCTGGTCGAGATCACGCATGAACTTCCGGCCGGGCTCGTCTCGCCCTCCACGCTCACCTCCTACGGTGCACGGCCGCGCCTGGACGAAGTGCTGCTGATCGCCGTCAGCCAGTCCGGCCACTCGCCGGATCTCGTGCGCACGATCGAGATCGGGCGAGCGCAAGGGGCGCTGACGCTGGCGGTCACCAACGACGCCCGCTCGCCGCTCGCGCAAGCCGCTGCACTCCACCTCGACATCCGCGCCGGCAGAGAGCAGGCGGTGGCGGCGACCAAGTCCTACACCGCGCAATTGCTGACGCTTTACCTGCTGCTTTTGCACATGCGGGGCGGCAAAGGGCGGGCGGCGGAACGGATGCCGGAATGGGGCCGGCTTCTCCTGGACCAGGACGGCACCATCAGGATCATCGCCGAGCGCTATCGCTTCGCCGAGCGGCTGGTGGTGACGGCGCGCGGCTATTCCTATGCGACCGCCCGCGAGGCAGCGCTGAAGCTGATGGAGACTTCCTACATCGCGGCGCAGGCCTTTTCCGGCGCCGATCTGCTGCACGGCCCGCTGGCGATGATCGACCCGCTGGTGCCGGTGCTGGCGGTGATCCCCGAAGGGGTGGGAGGGCGCGCCATGCTGCCGGTGCTGGCGCGCCTCAAGGAGGCGCGGGCGGACGTGTTCACGATCGGGAATGCGAGCGCGGTGGCGGCATCCTCGGCGGGGCTGGTGCTGCCCGTAGGCGTGGCCGAGGAAGTGAGCCCGATCCTCGAGATCCTGCCCTTTCAGATGCTCGCCCTGCACCTGGCGCTGGCGCGCGGCACCGATCCGGATGCACCGCGTCGCCTCAGCAAGGTGACGGAGACGCTTTGATGTCGGAGCGAGAGGTCACCATCGCCGCACCACGCCTGCTCCGCGACGGCCGCCTCACCGGCCCGGGGGCGGTGGCGATCGCCGACGGACGGATTGCGCGCCTGCTCGCGAAGGCACCCTCGTCCCCGGACGTCCTCTTGCCAGGCGGCGTACTGACGCCCGGGTTGATCGACACCCAGAACAACGGGGCGTTCGGCGTCGATTTCGCGGAAGCAAGGGGGCCGGACTGGCCGACGGTGCTGGGAAGCCTTGCCCGGCACGGAGTGACCGCCGTGCTGCCGACCGTCATCACCGCGCCCATGCCATCGATCTTCGCATCGATGGCGCGGATCGAAAGCGCGGCCACGGAGGCAGGCCACCGTTGCGCCGGTGCAGCGCGGATCCTCGGCGTGCATCTGGAAGGACCCTTCATCGCCGAGGCACGCAAAGGCGCGCATCGTGCCGAATGGATGCAGGATCCGGATCCGAACGCGATCGATGCCCTGCTGATGCATGCGCCGACGCGACGAATGCTGCGCATCGTCACCATCGCGCCCGAGCGGGCGCACGCACTGGCAGCGATTGCCCGGCTCGCCGAGGCGGGAGTGACCGTCTCGATCGGGCATAGCAATGCGACGGCGGCAGAGATGCTCGCGGCAGCCGACGCCGGCGCGACCATGGTGACGCACCTCTTCAACGCCATGCGCCCCTTCGGGCATCGCGATCCCGCGGTGCCGGGCGTCGCGCTGACCGATTCGCGGTTGTTCGTCGGGCTGATCGTCGATGGCCATCATGTCGATCCGATCGGCTGCCGGCTGGCCTTCCAGGCGGCCGGCCCACGCATCGTCGTCGTCAGCGATTCGATCCTGATCGCCGGCCTGCCAGCGGGCGCGGAGCGGCGGTTCGGAGGTGGCGCAGTCACGATCGGCAGCGATGGCGTCGGCCGCCGCCCCGATGGCACGATCGCCGGGGCCGGAATCGTGCTGGATGAAGGGGTGCGCCGCATGATCGCCGCCGGCATCGACCCTGCGCAGGTGCTGACCGCGGCTACTGAAACCCCCGCGCGGGCGATTCGCAGCACCGACCTCGGGCGGCTCTCTCCCGGTGCGCATGCCGACCTCGTCTGGTGGGACGAGGCCTGGCAGCCGCGGCGAATCTGGGTCAGCGGAAAGGAAGTGACGCCTTCAGGATGAGCAAGCGGCAGCCGAGTACCCGGAATCACGCATGAGTGGCACCTATCCCCGCGCCATTCGCATCATTCCCCTCTCCCTCCGGGAAGCGGCCCCTTTCTTCCCCTCTCCCCTTGGGAGAGGGGTCGGGGGTGAGGGCCGGGGGTGAGGGCCGGGGTGAATCACTCGCCGACAAAAGTGGGTGTCAGCCCGGCCAGTTCAGAACAGCTTCTTTCCGGGATCGTAAAAGACGACGATGTCCGCCGGATTGACGAGGTTGAGCATTGCCCGCGCCCGCTCGTCCAGTGCGTCGGCATCCAGATGGCTGATGCGCAGCGCCGCGACCCTGATCTCCCAATCCCGGCTTTCGGCCGAGACGCGCGCATATTCCTGCTCGGCGGCCGCGAGAGTGGTGCGCCCCTTGGCATATTCGAGAAGGCCATGCGGCCCTTCGAGGGCGTTGAGGACGAAATAGGCCGTGAGCGCGAGGAAGATCAGCGGAGC
>JASHOF010000086.1 GCA_030041255.1 Acetobacteraceae bacterium | reverse complement strand
GATCCGCGCTCGCACGCGGTCGAGATTCTGCCCGATAGTGGGTGCGATCGAATCGGTTCGAGGGTCTTTTTCGTTCGGGGCTTCGCGCATGGATTCCACCCTTCTCGCGTGGGCGCGCGCGGTCAAGGCGCGGCGACCGCGGCCCTTTCCGCCGCTCTGGCTGTTCACCGACGAGGTTCGGTTGCGAGACCCGTGCGAGGCTGTGAGAAGGCTTCCGTCCGGACTTGCCGGGGTGGTGTTCCGCCACGACGGAGCGCCGGACCGGGCGGCGCTGGGCCGGGCGCTGGCGCGCCTCTGCCGGGCGCGACGGCTGGCCCTGGTGGTGGCGGGAGACCCGCGTCTGGCGGCGAGCCTGAGGGGCGGCCTGCACCTTCGCCGCGGCCATCGGCAGGCAGGATCATGGCGGCGAGGATTGCTGACCGCCTCGGCGCATGATCGGGCCGAACTGGTCCGTGCCGGGCGTCTTGGTGTGGCGCTGATTTTTCTGGGGCCTGCCTTTGCGACGGCGAGCCATCCCGGGGCGCGTGGGCTGGGGGCGGTGCGCTGGAACGCGCTGGCCCGGAGCTCAGGTGTTCCTGTGGCGGCGATCGGCGGCATTACCGGGGGCTCGATTCGTGCCTTGCGCTGGGCGGCTGCCGCCGGTGCGATCGAGGCCCTGCGCTCGTGTGCCGGCTCCAACGCTTGATACCGTAGGATGCACTCTAGTGTCCTGCCCCCGACGTTTGCTGCCGGCGGCAGCAACCGAAAGGGGGTAGGACACCAGGCATATGTTGCTATGTTGCCACAGTGTTTCGGAAATGCCATGGCAAGATGGTCAGCCTTGTTGCGCGAGGGGAGTGGAGATGTCCATAGTCCTGCCTCGTCACGTTGCTTGGCGGTGAGGTGGGCGGCTTTGCCGGCGGGATCAGATGGCCGGTGAACGCAGCCGCACCGAGGGTAAGCGGTGAATGAGCGGCCGTCCAACAACACGGAGGGGATCGATGCGCAAAGTTTTGCTTACCACCGCGGCGGTGGTCGGCGCTGCTATCAGCTTTGGGGGCGTGGCGAGCGCCCAGCAGGTTTCGTTCCCGCCGCCCCCGGCAGGCGAGGCGGGGCCGAGCTTCGGTGCGTCCTCCTCGCCGCCGCCCTTGGCGACCACGGTGGTGACCCCGGGCGAAACGGCCCCCAACAGCTTCGTCGTTCATCTCAATGCGCGCATCAACTGGTATGCCGGTGTCGAAGGCTCGTCGGTCAATGAGAGCGACGGGTACAAGCTCGATCCCGTGTCCTTCCTCGGCTATATGCGTGTTTATCCCGGTTTCAACGCGACGGCGGCAAATGGCCTGAAATACGGTGTCGTCGGCGAAATCCGTATGCCTGGCAGCAACCTCGCAACCGGTGGCTCGACCCCGGGGGCGACCAGCACCGGTCAGACACTCTACTGGCACACGGCCTACGGCTATGTCGGATCCGATGATCTCGGTGATTTCCGGTTCGGCATGGGCCCGAACGTGACGGCATTGTGGCAAGGCAATTTCACGACAGAAGGGTTCAATGACGGCGCCTGGGATGGCGACGTGCCGTCCTTCGTTCCGGGCAATGCGGGGCCGTCGTTCCCGTTTGCCGACGACGACCCGCTATGGACGGGCAACAAGATCGTTTACCTCTCCCCGAACTTCTCGGGCTTCCAGTTCGGCGCCAGCTATCAGCCGAACACCGCCAACCTGTGGGACACGGCCGGTGTCGGCTGCGGTTCGGCCAGTGCGGGGTGTAACGCGCTGGCGGCAGGGCCGACCACGCTGGGGGCGGGGTCCGGAGGCCGGTCTAAAGACATGGTCGATGTTGGCGGCATGTACAACGGCACCTTCAACGGCTTCGGGGTGGGTGCGCTGGCGACCTATGTCGGCTCCGGGCATGTCGCCAACAACAGCGACCTGATCGCGGCCCAGCAGTACTATGGATATTCTGTCGGGGTCTTCGGGCTTTCGCTTTCGTACGCGGGGGTCACGGTGGCCGGCAACGTGAACTTTGGCCAGATGAACGGTGACTGGGGTCTGCAGCCCAGGGGCGGCGTCGACGAAGTGGCGTGGATCGCCGGGGTGCAATACGCCACCGGCCCGGTGGTGGTGGGCGCCAGCTACTTCAAGAACAACTACTCGGGGAACTGGCTGCCTGACACTGGGGTGGCGCGGACCGAGAACGATCTCGGCTTCGCGGCCGGCGGCACCTACAACCTCGTGCCTGGCATGGCGATCTATCTCTCCTATCTGTATGGCCAGCGCCATCAGCTCGGATGGGACTTCAATTCGGGCACGCCGGGCATCGACCAGAACAACACGCACGCAAGTGTGATCTCCATCGGTTCGGTGCTTTCCTGGTAACCTGAACTCGTCAGGGACGAACTTTCGGAGAGGGGCGGCCGGAGCGATCCGGCCGCCCCTTCCTATTCGGGCCTTTTCGTCTCGAGCGAGGTTTGGCGCCAAGGGCAAAGGCACCGGGCACCTGCCTGAGCGGACTGCCGAAGGGGACCGGGAGGCGGGGAATCTGTCACATTTTGGAACGCGCGCTTTGCGAAGCAAGCTCCTGCGGGCGCCTTCTTCCCTCCCTTTCCCGGCCTTTGCCTAAGTCCATCTAAGGCATCGGGATTCAATACTTCAGGCAGACCGCAAACAGAGCGAAATTATTTCGTATACGTTGTTGCCTAGTTGCCACAGTGTTTCACAAATACCATGCAGCTGCTTAGGTTGCGTTGCAGCAACACGAGACTTCGGTTCATAGTTGGCTTCGACAACGCCTCCCGGGACACACTGGGCACCTTTGCCGGACTGGACGAGCCGATGGCGAAGGTGAGCGCGCCGACAGGAAGGCGGCGAAGCGGGCGCCGGCCAACGGAAGGAGGTCTATCGGATGCGGAGACTGTTGCTCACTACCGCGGCAGCGTTTGGCGTTGCCATGGGGCTGGCCGGAGTGGCCAACGCGCAGGAGGGATTGCCGCCACCGCCGGCGGGAGAGCCCGGACCGACGTTCGGCCTGGTAGGCTCGCCGCCCGTCGCGGCGAGCACAGTGGTGACACCAGACGAGACGGCGCCCAACAGCTTCGTCGTCCACCTGAACGGGCGCCTGGTGTGGTATGGCGGCATCGGGACCTCCTCGGCCAACGATTTCGATGGCTACAAGCTCAACCCCTATGGCTCCCAGGCGTATATTCGCCTTTATCCCGGGTTCAACGCGACGGCGGCCAACGGCCTGAAATATGGCGTGGTCGGCGAAATCAGGAACCCGGGCAGCACCGTCGAAACCGGCGGTGCGACGCCGGGATCGACGAGCACCAGCAACACGCTCTACTGGCGGCGCGCCTACGGCTATGTGGGGACGGATGACCTCGGCACGCTTCGCTTCGGCATGGGGGACGGGCCGATGTCGATCTTCCAGGTGGGTACCTTCGAAGGGTTCGATGACGGTGCCTGGAACAGCAGCATATTGCCGACCTTTGTCCCGTCCAATACGGAGCCGACGTTCGCCTTCAGCGATGTCGCCGGCCTCTATACGAGCAACAAGCTGGTCTATCTCTCGCCCAGCTTCTCCGGGCTCCAGTTCGGAGTCGGCTACGAGCCGAACACGGCCAACCTTTTGGACACGCCAGGCTCGTCCTGCGGGGCAGCGTCGTCCACCTGTAACGCGCTTGCCGCCAGCCCGATTCCGGGTGCGAGCATCCGGCGGACCAACACGGTCGATCTCGGCGGGAGCTATACCGGCACGTTCGACGGCGTGGGTATCAATGTGGGGGCGGCCTACATTGCCTCGGAGGCCGTGAGTGCGCCGAGTCCGCAGTACAACGGGCTCTCGGTCGGCAAGATCGGGGCCACGATCACGTTTGCCGGGTTCACTGTTGGCGGCAACTTCAACTACGGCAACATGAACGGCGACTTCGCGCTGCAGCCGAGGGGTGGTGTCAACACGATCTCGGGGATGGTCGGCGCGCAGTACGCGGCCGGGCCCTACATTGTCGGCGCCAGCTACTTCAAGACCACCTACCCCGACGAATGGACACCTGCCAGGGGGGCTTCGGGGGTTGCGCGGACTGGAAACGACAGCGGCGTGGCGGCCGGGGCCACCTACCTGCTCGCCCCCGGGATGGCGCTCTATCTCTCCTATCTCTACGGCCAGCGCCACCAGATCGGCTGGGATTTCAATTCCGGCACGACAGGCCCCGACCAGAACAACACGCACGCGACCGTGCTTGCGCTCGGCGCTGCGCTCTCCTGGTAGGCTGTACCGACAACTGGCGAACTGCCCACGGGGCGGCAGGAGCAATCCCGCCGCCCCTTCTTCATTTCGCGCCACCCTTGGCGTGAGTGGCGCAAGCCGCTAGAGAGCGTGCTTTCCCGGGGGCGGCGAGATTGAAGCGAGTCGGACCATCGATGGCAGTTCGCTGGCGCGCACTTTCCGGCCTGCTGGTTCTGCTGCCACTCTGCGGCTGCGGGATCCTGGGTAATCCGACGCCGGTGCCGCCGGAGACGTACTCGCCGCAGAATATCGGCCCGGGGTCGAACGTCCAAGGCAGCCTGCTCGGACCGCAGGGTCTTTCACTCAATGTCTTGGGGAACAATCGCACCGCCGGCGGCGGGGCCGGGGCGGGTGCCACGCTTGGGGTCAATGCCTATCTCTGGCGCGGTGCCCTCGACACGCTTTCCTTCATGCCGCTGGCCTCGGCGGATCCGTTCGGGGGGGTGATCATCACGGACTGGTGGGAGCCGCCCCAGGCGCCGGGCGAGCGGTTCAAGGCAGACTGCTATATTCTCGGGCGCGAGCTGAGCGCCGGGGCACTGAGGGTTGCGATCTTCCGCCAGGTGCTGACGAACGGGCAGTGGGCGGATGCGGCGGTGAGCCCGGGAACCGTTTCCGACATCGAGAACCGGATTCTCGACCGCGCCCGCACATTGCGTTCCGAGAGCGGCACGCCCTGAGTTTCGATGCCGGATTCCGTGCAACCACGGGCGTACGATTTCGCGGAGGCGGAACCGCGCTGGCAGCGGGTATGGGATGAACGCGGCATTTTCCGCACCAGCGACGTGCCGGGCGACGGCAAGCCGAAATATTATGTGCTCGAGATGTTTCCCTACCCCAGCGGCAAGATTCACATGGGGCACGTCCGCAACTACACGCTGGGGGACGTGGTGGCGCGCTACAAGCGCGCGCGCGGATTCTCGGTTCTGCACCCGATGGGCTGGGACGCGTTCGGCCTGCCGGCGGACAATGCGGCCCGCGAGCGTGGCATTCATCCGGCACGCTGGACCTATGACAATATCGCGGCGATGCGGGCGGAGCTTCGCCGGATGGGGCTTTCGCTCGACTGGAGTCGCGAGTTCGCGACCTGCGACCCGGCCTATTACGGCCAGCAGCAAAAGCTGTTTCTGGCACTTCTGAAGGAGGGGCTCGCCTACCGCAAGGAAAGCGCGGTCAACTGGGACCCGGTCGACCAGACCGTGCTCGCGAACGAGCAGGTGATCGACGGGCGCGGGTGGCGTTCGGGAGCGCCGGTGGAGAAGCGCCGCCTGGCGCAGTGGTTTTTCCACATCACGGCCTTTGCGCCCGAGCTGCTCTCGGCGCTTGGCAGCCTCGATCGCTGGCCCGAGCGCGTGCGAACGATGCAGGAGAAGTGGATTGGCGCGAGCGAAGGGGCGAGGTTGTCCTTTCCGCTGGTGGCTCCTGCAGGCGGGATAAGCTCGGTCGAGGTCTATACGACCCGTCCGGACACGATTTTCGGGATGTCGTTCTGCGCGCTGGCGCCGGACCATCCGCTCGCCCTGGCCGTGGCGGCGCGGGATGCTGGCGCGCAACACTTCATCGAGGAATGCCGCCGGCTCGGTACCAGCGAGGCGGCGATCGAAGCTGCGGAGAAGCGCGGCTACGACACCGGTCTCAGTGTCGTGCATCCGTTCCTCGGAGAGGAGAAGCCGGTCTGGATCGCGAATTTCGTGCTGATGGAATACGGCACCGGCGCCATCTTCGGTTGTCCGGCGCACGATCAGCGGGATCTGGAATTCGCCCGCAGGTATGGCCTGCCCGTGCTGCCCGTGGTGCTCCCGGCTGGCCAGAGTGCGGCGGATTTCGCGATCGGGGATGCGGCGTGGCTCGGTCCCGGGAGGATGATCCACTCGGGCTTCCTGGACGGGCTGGATTGGCTGGCGGCGAAGCGGCGGGTGATTGAGGAAGTGCGGGGTCGCGGGCTGGGGTTTGCCGAGGTGAACTGGCGGCTGCGCGACTGGGGGGTGAGCAGGCAGCGCTACTGGGGCTGCCCGATACCGGTGATCCATTGTGCGGACTGTGGGGTAGTGCCGGTGCCGGAAGCCGAGCTTCCGGTTGTCCTGCCGGAGGATGTGCGGTTCGACCGGCCTGGCAACCCGCTCGATCATCACCCGAGCTGGAAGCACGTCGATTGCCCGCGCTGCGGCAAGGGCGCGCTTCGTGAGACCGACACTCTCGACACTTTCGTCGACAGCGCCTGGTATTTCGCCCGTTTCTGCAGCCCGACGGCTGAACGGCCGGTCGAGCGCGCTGCGGTCGATCATTGGCTGCCGGTGGATCAGTATATCGGGGGCATCGAGCATGCGATTCTGCATCTGCTCTATGCGCGTTTCTTCACCCGGGCGATGCAGAAGGCGGGGCTTCTTTCGGTTGCGGAGCCGTTCGCCGGCCTCTTTACCCAGGGTATGGTGACGCACGAGAGCTATCGTGCCGCCGACGGGCGGTGGCTTTATCCGGAGGAGGTGTTGCGGCGGCCGGACGGCAGCGTGACTGAACGGAAGGGCGGGGCTCTGGTTGCGGTCGGCCGGGTCGAGGCGATGTCGAAGTCGCACCGGAATACCGTCGATCCCGGGGCCATCATAGGTCGTTACGGTGCCGACACGGCGCGATGGTTCATCCTGTCCGACAATCCGCCTGAGCGGGACATGGAATGGACGGAGGCGGGAGTTGCCGGCGCGCACCGGTTTTTGCAGCGCCTGCAGCGGTTGGCGGAGGCGATCGGGGTGGTGCCGCAGGCAGATGTTCCCTATTCGTTCTCGAAGGCCGGGATCGCCTTGCGGCGGCGAATCCACCAGACGATCGTTGCGGTTACGGCGTCTCTGGAAGACTTTGCCTTCAACAGTGCGGTGGCGCGGCTGCACGAGTTGGCGCGGGCATTGGGGGAAGCCGAGCAGGTGGCGGGGGAGGCTGGTGTGGCGGCAGCCCGGCGTGAAGGGATGGAAATCCTGATCCGGCTGGCAGCGCCTTTGATTCCGCATCTCGCCGAGGAGCTTTATACCCGGCTATGTCCTGGCTCTCCGATGCTGGTGGCGGAATTGCCTTGGCCGGAGGCGGACCCGGCGTTGCTCGAGCCCGAGAATGTGACGATCGCGGTGCAGGTGGGCGGGCGGCTGCGCGGAACGATCCGGGCCGTCCCGGGGGCGTCGGAGTCGGAAGTGATGGCCGCCGCGGCCGCCGAGCCGAACGTTGTGCGGGCCTTGGCGGGGCGGCGGATTGTGCGGCGGGTCTATGTGCCTGACCGGATCGTCAATTTCGTCGTCTCCGGATGAGAAGCCGGATGCGCTGGCGTTTTTGCATGGCGGCAGTTCTGCTTCCTTTTGCCGGGTGCGGTTTCAGCCCGATCTATGCACCTCGAGCGGGTGGAGCGCCGGAAGCCGATCTTGCCAGGGTGTTCGTGGCGGTGATTGCGGACCGGCAGGGGCAGTTGCTGCGCCAAGCTCTCCAATCGCGGCTCGAAGGTACCGGCGCTCCGGCGGCGAAGCTCTACACGCTGGTTGTGAATTACGGCGTCTCCGGGGAGAATATCGGCATCAATCCGGACACCAGCAGCAGCTTTGTCCGGTTCAACGCGAACGCGAACTGGAGCCTGCTTTCGGCGGTGCCGGGGAACCCGCCCCTGCTGACGGGGGTTGCCACGGCGCAGGATGGTTACAGCGTGATCGTCAACCAGTATTTCTATACCGATCTCTACAACGCGACGATCGACAGCCGGTTTGCCGATACCATCGCCGATCAGATCGTGCTTCGCCTGGCTGCGTATTTCCGGAATCGGGCGAAAGTCGCTGCCAGGTGAGGCTGGCGCGGCAACGGGTGGCGGGGTTCCTGAGGGATCCCGGTCGGGTGCGGGTGGTGCTGCTCTATGGCGGTGATGTCGGGCTGATCGCGGAGCGATCGGGGCTCCTGGTCCGCGCGGTGCTCGGTGCCGCGGATGATCCGTTCCGGTTTACTATCGTCTCGCGCGCCGAAGACCTTGCTGCGGAATCCGCGGCGATCGCGCTTGGCGGTGGGAGGCGGGTGATCAGATTTGCCGATGCGGGAGAGGGGGCAGGGGAAGCCGTTGCGGCGGTGCTCAAAGGGCCCGGGGATGCGCTTCTGTTGCTGGAGGCGCCCGGCCTGGTGGTGACGCGCTCGAAGCTCCTCAAGCTGATCGAGGCGCACCCGGATGGGGCTGCGATTGCCTGTTATCCGGAAGAAGGCGAGGAGCTTTCCCGGAGCGTTCGGGAATGGCTGGTTGCGCTGGATGTGGCGGTGGATGACGAGGCGCTTTCCTGGCTGGTCTCCCGTCTGGGTGCGGACCGGGCTCTGAGCCGGGCGGAAGTGGAGAAGCTGGCGCTTTACGTCGGTCGGGGCGGCAGGGCCGATCTGGCGGCGGTGGAGGCGGTGGTTGGTGATGTTGCCGGGCTCCTGCTCGAGGATGCGCTGTTTGCGGCGACGGAGGGTGACGTCGCTCTGGCGGATCGTGCGCTCGAGCGTGCGCTTGCCGCCGGGGTGCCGCCGGTTGCGGTGATTCGCGGCGGCCTGATGCATCTTGCGCGCCTGCAGCGGAAGGAGGTTCGTCCGCCGCTGATTTTCCGGCGCCGGGGCAGCTTTGCCCGGGCACTGAAGCGATGGCCGGCGCCGGTGCTGGCCGAGGCGCTCGAGGATTTCTTTCAGGGCGAGCGGGAGGCAAAGCGGACGGGCGCGCCGGACGGCGTACTCTGCCGTCGACTTGTTCTCTCTTTGGCGACGTCGGCCGCTACTCGCGCGTGAGGAGCTGAACGAGGCCGTCGAGCTGGTCGAGCGTGCGGTAATGGATCGCCAACACGCCGCTCTTGCCATCCGAACGGAGGCCGACCTTGAGGCCGAGGCGTTCCGTCAGGAGCCGTTCGACGGCCGCGGTTTCCGGATCTTTGGCGTCGGGCGCTGCGCGCGGGGAGCGCGGCTGCAGCAGGGCCTCGGTCTGGCGGACGTTGAGGCCGCGGGCGATCACCGTGGTCGCCATTGCCTGCGGATCGGGGTGACCGACCAGGAGGCGGGCATGTCCTGGCGAAAGAGTTCCCTTGCGGACGTCCGCCTGGACTGATGCCGGCAGGTTGAGCAGGCGGAGGGTGTTGGCGATGTGGCTGCGCGATTTGCCGATGGTTTCGGCGAGTGCTTCCTGGCGCAAGCCGAACTCGTCGATCAGGCGCCGATAGCCTTCGGCCTCTTCGATTGCGTTGAGGTCCTGCCGCTGCAGGTTCTCGACCAGCGCGGCGGCGAGTGCGTCGGCGTCTGCAAGGGTGCGGACGAGGCTGGGCACTTCGGCGAGCCCGGCGGCTGCGGCGGCGCGCCAGCGGCGCTCACCGGCGATGATCTGGTAGCGGGCCGGATCGGCGGGATGGGGACGGACGAGGATCGGCTGGAGGATGCCGCGGGTGCGCACCGATTCGACGAGTTCTGCCATTGCCGGCTCGTCGATGGCGGTGCGCGGCTGGAATGGCCCGGGCTCGAGGCGTCCGATCGGGAGGGACAACACGCTGCCCTGAGCCGAGGCGGGGGTGGCGGCAGCGGCTTCTCCCATCAGCGCGGCGAGCCCTCGGCCGAGGCGAGGCGGTGATTTGGCGCTCATGCTGGTATGGTCCTCGGTTCGCGTTCCCGTTTCAGCAGTTCACCGGCGAGCTTGACGTAGGCCTGCGCGCCGGGGGAGCGGAAATCGTAGAGCAGCACCGGTTTGCCGTGACTTGGTGCTTCGGAGATGCGGATATTGCGGGGGATGACGGTCTCATAGACCTGCGTGCCGAAGAAGCCGCGTGCGTCGGCGGCGACCAGTTCGGAGAGATTGTTTCTGCGATCGAACATGGTCAGCACGATGCCCTGGAGGCGAAGGCCCGGATTGAAGCCGCGGCGGACCATCTCGATCGTGCGGATGATCTGGCTGATGCCCTCGAGGGCGAGGAACTCGCATTGCAACGGCACGAGGACGGCATCGGCAGCGACCAGGGCGTTCAGGGTCAGGAGGTTGAGGCCGGGCGGACAGTCGATGAGCACGAAGGCAGGAGCCGTGAGCGCGGAGAGTGAATCGCGGAGACGGAATTCCCGTCTCGGCAGTCCGACGAGTTCGATTTCGGCGCCGGCGAGGTCGTCTTCCGCCGGGATCAAGGAAAGGTCCGGAACGGCCGTCGGTTGGAGGAGGGTGGCGGCCTGGTCGTTGCCGAGCAGGAGGGCGTAGCTGCCGTGCTGGCGCGCCTGGCGGGGAAGTCCGAGCCCTGTCGAGGCGTTGCCTTGTGGGTCGAGGTCGATCAGCAGGGTCTTTTCCCCCGCGGCGGCCAAGGCGGTGGCGAGGTTGGTGGCGGTGGTCGTCTTGCCGACGCCTCCTTTCTGGTTGGCGACGGCGATCACACGGAACGGGCGGGCGCCGGAGGCTTCAGATTCGGACACGCCTGATCTCGCTCACCCTGAGCACGGAAGCTTCGGAATTGGTGCGACTCGGGAACCGCTCGAGACGCATCTGCCATTGGCGGGAGGCTTCCGTCAATTCGGCCTCGGCGGTTTTGCCCTTCGGGAAGAGTGCGACGCCGTCCGGCGCCAGGAAGGGTTCCGTGAAGGCGAGCAGCGCGGGCAGAGGCGCCAGGGCGCGGGCGGTAACGAGGCGGGAACGAGCGAGCTGAACCTGCTCGATTCGCATATTACGGATGCGAACGGGGGCAGCGGTGAGTCGAGCGGCCTCGGAAAGGAAGGCGGCTTTGCGCTGATCGGCTTCGATCAAGGTGAAGGGGACGTCCGTCGCGATGGCGAGCACCAAACCCGGGAAGCCGGCGCCGGAGCCGAAATCGACAGCAGATGGGAGATTTTCCGGCATCAGCGGGATGAGCTGAAGCGAATCGGCGATATGGCGGTGCCATAGATCTGGCCCATCATGGCGGGAGACCAAGTTGATGCGGAGGTTCCAGCGGGCGAGGAGATCGGCAAAGGATTGCAGGCGCGATACGACGTGCGAGGGCAGGCCAAAATCAGCAATCCATTGAATCTCCTTATGTTTCACGTGAAACATAGGTCCGAACCGGATCTCGTTCGCGACCGGTGCCCTTGGCAAGGAAGGCGGCCAGCACCGCGAGGGCGGCGGGAGTCATCCCTGGAATGCGCGCCGCTGCGCCGAGTGACTGAGGACGAATCTGTTCGAGCTTGCCGGTGAGCTCGGCCGACAGTCCGCCGATCCGGCGATAATCGAGCCGGTCCGGAAGCCTGACTTTCTCGCTTCTGCGGAAGGCTTCGATTTCGGCTTCCTGGCGCTTGAGATAGCCGGCATAGAGATGATCGGCAGCCAGTATGGCCTGCACACGGGCTGACCGGGCCAGGCCAGGGTCATTGCGGGCTGCGGCAAGGGCTCTCTCGTGGGCATGGAAGGCACTCGCGCGGTGGCTTCCGACGATGCCCCAGGTGATGCCGAGTCCGGTCAGCCTGAGATCGGCATTGTCGGCGCGGAGGGAGAGCCGGTACTCGGCACGAGAAGTGAACATCCGGTAAGGCTCGGTCACGCCCTGGGTGACCAGATCGTCGATCAGGACGCCGATATAAGAGCTGGCCCGGTCGAGAGAGACCGCTTCGCTCCCCTGGGCGCTGCGGGCGGCGTTGAGGCCGGCAATCAGGCCCTGGGCAGCCGCCTCTTCATAGCCGGTGGTGCCGTTGACCTGGCCGGCGAGGAAAAGTCCCGGCAGCGATTTCAATTCGAGTGTGGAACGGAGAGCGCGCGGATCGACATAGTCGTATTCGACGGCATAGCCGGGGCGGAGCATCTCTACCCGCTCGAGCCCGGGCAGGGTTTTCAGAAGTTGCTCCTGGAGCGCAGCGGGGAGGCTGGTCGAGAGGCCGTTCGGATAGACGATCGGATCATCGAGGCCCTCCGGCTCGAGAAAAATCTGATGGCGCTCGCGGTCGGCGAAGCGGACCACCTTGTCCTCGATCGAGGGGCAGTAGCGCGGACCTGGCCCGCTGATGCGCCCGCTATAGACGGCGGACCTGGCCAGATTGGCGCGGATCAGGGCGTGGGTTTGGGGCGTGGTGGCGGTGAGCCGGCACTCGATCTGCGGGTTCAGGATGCGATCGGTCAGCGTGCTGAAGGGCTCCGGCGGATCATCGCCGGGATCGGGGGCAAGCCCCTCCCAGTCGATGCTGCTGCGGGCCAGGCGGGGCGGCGTGCCGGTCTTGAGACGGCCGAGCGGCAAGCCGAGACGGGCCAGGGTCGCGGCGAGGCCGAGAGCAGGCTTCTCGCCGATGCGGCCGGCCGGCATCGATTCTTGACCGATATGAATAACCCCGCGCAGAAAGGTCCCCGCGGTGAGCACGGCGGCGCGGCATGGAACGCGTGCGCCGCTCTCGAGGATGACGGCGGCGAGCGAACCGTCGGGCGCGAGGTCGAGATCTTCGACCGCAGCAGCCGAGAGCGAGAGGTTCGGGGTCGCCGCCAGCAACTGCTGCACGGCGCGGCGGTAGAGTGCGCGATCGGCCTGGGCGCGCGGCCCGCGGACGGCCGGGCCCTTGCTGCGGTTGAGCAGCTTGAAGTGGATGCCGGCCTGGTCGGCGGCTACGCCCATCACGCCATCGAGGGCATCTATTTCGCGCACGAGATGGCCCTTGCCGATGCCGCCGATCGAGGGATTGCAGGACATCTCTCCGATTTTTCCGAGGTCCTGGGTCACGAGCAGGGTCTCGGCGCCGGCGCGCGCGGAGGCGGCGGCGGCCTCGGCGCCGGCGTGCCCGCCGCCGATCACGACGACATCGAAAGATTGCGCGGGCGGAGCGGCCATCACTTGCCGATGCAGAAGGTGGAAAAAATCCGGTCGAGGATATCCTCGACGCCGACCGTGCCGGTGATCCGGCCGAGCGCGGCGAGCGCCGCCCGGAGATCCTCGGCGCGGAGTTCCGGATTGATGGCGGCGGAAGCGGCGGCGAGTGCGGACTCCGCCTCGAGGAGTGCCGAGCGATGGCGGGCGCGGGTCAGCGGAGGCGGGCCGTCGTTGCGGGCAAGGCCCTCGGCGATGCGAGCGAGGCGGGTGCGGAGTTCGGGCAGGCCGGCACCGGTGAGCGCGCTCACGGCGAGTTCGGTCTCCGCGGGCGGCGGGGCGAGATCGGTCTTGTTGGCGAGCGCGAGCACGGGGGCGGCACCGTCGAGGGTGAACGGAATGGGTAGGGTGGCGTCGGTTACTGAGATGACGAGATCGGCTGCGGCGAGGCGGGCGCGGGCGCGGCGCACCCCTTCGGCTTCGATCGGGTCGGCCGATTCGCGAAGCCCGGCGGTATCGACGAGGGTGAGCTGGACGCCGCCGAGCACGATCCGGGTTTCAAGGGCATCGCGAGTGGTGCCGGGGGTGGCTGCGGTAATGGCCACCTCGCGGCCCGCGAGGGCATTGACGAGGCTGGATTTTCCGACATTCGGCGGGCCCGCGACCACGATCGTCAGGCCGTCGCGGAGGCGTTCACCGCGGCGATCGTCGGCGAGGTGAGCCCGCATCGCGGCGCGGAGGCTCGTGATGGCGGCTTCATCGTCCGGGTCAGCCACACCTTCGTCAGGAAAGTCGATTGCCGCCTCGGCGTCGGCGAGGAGGGCGAGAAGGCGGTGAGCCCAGCCGCGATAGAGATCGCCGAGCCTGCCTTCGAGCTGCGCCAGCGCCTGGCGGCGCTGGGCGGATGATTCCGCATCGACGAGATCGGCCACTGCTTCGGCCTGGAGGAGATCCATCCGACCGTTGAGGAAGGCGCGGCGGGTGAACTCGCCGGGCTCGGCGGGGCGGGCACCGAGGGCAATGAGTGCGGAGGCGACACCGTCGAGCACGGCGTTGCCGCCGTGCAGATGCAACTCGGCGCAATCCTCACCGGTGTAGCTGGCGGGGGCGGGGAACCAGAGGACGAGGGCGTGATCGAGCGTCTCGCCGCTCTCGGGGGCGCGGAGCGTGCGGAGGCTGGCGCGGCGAGGCGGCGGCCGGCGGCCGGCGAGGGATTCGAGCATCGGGCCGGCGGCCGGACCGGAGAGGCGGATGACGGTAAGTGCGGAGCGGCCGCTGCCGCAGGCGGGCGCGAAGATGGTGCGCACGAGCGGCGTTTCGTGCGCAGTGGCGAGGGGCGCGGTGGCGATCTCGTTCATGGCGGCGGTGGGCTCTGTTGATAGCGCAGCGCGGGGGAAATGTCGCTTGCGGGTGGCGGCCGGTGTCATTCGGGGCGGGTGTTGCGGGCGGGATTGGGAAGCGGATGCGATATGACTACACATTGATACCATATCAGCTTGGAGAGAGCTTTTATCGGCTATTATGGTCTCAATATGTATAGCAATATGGTGACTTTCAGTTCCCTTTGAGTCCTATTAGATTACGCAAGAAATAACCATTTCGGTTTGGAGTTGGGGGTGGCCATGACAAAGGCGATCGACGGCGGCCGTTTGCGGGAGCTGAGGCACCGGAAGAACCTCAGTCAGCAGGAACTCGCGCGGCGGGCGAAGCTGACCAAGGGGAGCCTGCACCGGCTGGAGGCGGGAAAGCAGCCAGGCAGCCGGCGCCGGACGCTTGAGGGACTTGCGGAGGCGCTCGAGGTAGAGCCGGGCGTGTTGACCGGGGAGCTTGCACTGCCGGAGGCGGACATTTTCGGTCAGCCGAAGAGCCAGATTAATTTCCGTATCGATGACGCAGTCCGCAACGCGTTCTGGCTTGCCTCCAGATGCTACCGCATCCCGATAACCCGGATCGTCGAATTGGCGCCGTTTCTGTTGGTGTGTGCTGCCGAGGGCAGTTTGGCGCGGCGGCGCACCAAATTGGCCGAGCGTGACGCATATCTCGATCGTGGAGATGCGTTGCGATCGGCATTCCCGCATCTGCCAAACGATATCGTGCCTTTTTCCGTTGAGGAAGGTGGGTTCTGGGAAGAGGAGCGCAGCATTGAGGCCCACGACATTTTGGCGCGCGATCTGCCCGATTACATCTTCCAGTTCAAGCGGCGGGTAGGGCGCGTGCTAGACGGAGTTTCCGGCTACGATCGGGAGCAGGACAATCCGTTCGTGCTATTCCTGCAGGAATCCGGGCCAGCGGACAGGAACGTTGCGAGTATCTCGCGAGTGACCGCTTCGGTTACGGACTTTGAGGTTCGGCGAGGTGATGTACTCGAACTTTGCTGCGGTGATACCTCGCTTGCTGATTCCGTCATTCGTGGACTGGCGCCGCTTTATAAGATGCCGAGCCATCTTCTCGAGAACGGTGCCGCTGAGGATCGGGTCGCGTGGCTGCGAGAGCGGTGCGAGGAGTACCGTGCCCGGATGCCAGACCTGCTGGCTATGCTTGATGATCCGTTGCCGCCAGAGGCCGCGTCATGAGCGCGTTCACGTTCACTCGACACGCTGAGAAGCGGGTTGCGCAGAGGGGGATCCGGGAAAAGGATCTCGATCTCGCGATGGAGATGGGGACCGACGTCCCGGGCGGGATCCTGGTGCGGGAGAAGGATTGTGATGAAGTCGTGCGTCAGCTCAAGCGGCGCATCGAACGGGTACAGCGTTTGAAAGGAGTTTACATCGTCGTTGCAGGCGAGAGCATCATCACCGCGTATCATGCGAATGGCCGAAAGGAGCGCGCGTTGCTGAGGCGCTGAGGAGGCACGGGAGCTGAGGCGACGGCGAGCGGTCCGCACGATGCCCGCTGCACGGTTGAATTCTTCGTGATGCCGGGCGGGCCGGAAACGCAACACCTGGCGGAGCCCGTAAAGGCCGACACGGTCGAGGTGGCGAAGACAGGAGTTCTTCACCGGGAATTTACGATCGGGCAGTACATTCGATGGCGGCAGCGGTCCTATGTTGCGAGACCGGCCGCAAAAGGGATCGCGGCGGTGGTGGGATTGCCGGAGCCGGCGAGGCTCGCGGAACGGGCCTCCGGGAGATTGTTCCGATGGCGTTGCGAGGTTGCAGGAAGGAGCCGGAAGATGGTGCCGAGTGAATATGCGCTTGCCGCACCGGCGCTGGCCGTGATCTGGCCATGCCTGGCGCTGGCCGTTCTTTTTGGTTGCGTCTGGGGGGTGACCACGCACGGTCTGCCAGACGCGGCGCGCTTGCCGGGCAGATTTCGATGAGCCCTGGCGCGGATCGCAGGCGCCTGTCGTGGCCTCGATCGTGGGAAGATGGGATGAAGCTGTCGTCGATTCGTGCTGCGTCGGTCGAGATGCGCCGGCGCCAGGCGCCGGGACACCTGTACTTTTCCGAACGAGCTGGCGCGCCGAAAGCTTCGTTCGGCATTTGCTGGCAGCCGGCGGAGCGTTGCGGAACCTCGCGGGACGCAGGCGATTACCCGGGGGAATCGACGACGAGTACCGAGGATCGCAGATGGCTGACCCGAGCGCCCTCGCCTGGCGGTTCGCGCATCAGTCGCGCGAGCCTCCCCAATGGGAGAGGGTCGGTTTTTGGGGTGCGGTGAGCGGGCCACGCGTGAGCGAAAAGCGATACCAGCGCGCCGACCCTGACGCCAGATGCCGGAAAATCGCGGAGCGATTCCAGGAGCGCGATCTGCTCTAAGCGCGGCGGGCGAAGGGCTCAAGGTCGGCAGCGATGGCAGGGATGTCGGCATCGGCGCCCGCCATCGTCGGGAGGATCTGCGCGGCATGGCCGCGGGAATCGAAGACATAGACCGCGGAGCTGTGGGTGATCTTCGAGACCGGATCGGGTGCGTCGGGACTCGCGGGCGCCTGGTATTCGACGGCGTAGCGACGGGCAAGGTGCGCGAGCTCAGTGGGAGTACCGCGCAGACCGTCGATTTCGGGCGGGGCACCGAAATTGGCAAGGTAGGATTTGAGGCGCGGCAGCGTGTCGTAGTCGAGATCGATGGTGACGAAGAGGGCGCGCATCCGTGCAGCGAGCGCGCCCATCCTGGCGAGCACGCGCGCGGCGTTCTGCATGGTGAGGGGGCAGACGTCCGGGCAGCGGGTGAAGCCGAAATAGAGGATGACGACCTGGCCGCGATAACCGGTGGCGGTGACGGTCTTGCCGTCGGATGACCGCTGCATGGTGAAGGCAAGGTTCGGGAAAGCGCCGGCGACGCTGACAGCAGGGGCGAGGCCGGCGACGGCGGAGGCTCCGCCGGCGAGAGTCGCGGCGGCGGAGAGGAGCAGGGTGCGGCGGGAGGGAGCGATCGAAGCGTTCATGGGGTGCAAATCGGGATCGCGGCGAGTGGAAGCAAGG
>JASHOF010000085.1 GCA_030041255.1 Acetobacteraceae bacterium | reverse complement strand
GAGGATGCGGTCCAGGACGTTCTATTGGCAATCCACGAGAAGCGTCACACGTACGACCCCTCGCGCCCCTTCAGGCCGTGGCTCGCTGCAATCGCGCGTTACAAATGGATCGATCGGATGCGATCGCTCGAGGTGGAGGCTGCCGAACCACTGGATAAGAACATGGGCGTGTCCGATCACGAGGATACCGTTATCGCCGGGTCGACGTTCCGACAACTGCTGGCAGAATTGAAGCCCCCACAGGCCGAAGCAATTCGTCTGGTGAAGCTCGAAGGCTACAGCGTCCAGGAGGCTTCACGGGCGACATGTCAGTCGGTCTCGCTCATCAAGGTGAATATTCACCGCGGCCTCAAGCGCCTCGTCGCCATCGTCCGCACGGCCGGCGAGCCGGACTGAGCCCTGGTCGCGTTTTCCGGACCCGGCCCCGCCTTCACCCGCGCCGAGGAAGCGGCCGCCGGGCGCGTCGCTGCAACGGTCCTGGTGCTGATGGGTGCCTCGGGATCAGGCAAGACGACGGTCGCGGAGGAGTTGCACCGACTGCTCGGCCGGCCGTTCCAGGAAGGGGACGATCTCCATCCGCCGCCCAAGCCAATGAAGGGAAGAAGGTTGTTCTCTTTTGAAAAAGAGAACCAGAAAACTTTTATCTCTCGAGGGCGGCGTCGGCTAACGGGGAAAAGTCTTTTTGCTTCTTTTTCTTCAGAAAAAGAAGAACCTTCCTTGAATGCTCACAAGGCGGGCGATCGCGGGATGCGTTCGCTTCTGCTCACTTATCCCGCTCTAGCCTTTTGTTTTCCTGCGTGATTCAGACCTCCGGCGCCGGGGTCCCCGCGAACGAGTTCGCGGGGACCCCGATTCCGCCTCCGGTCATCACGCTCTAAGGCGTATTGCCTCGCATCGATGCCGGATGGCCATTGATCTTGAGCAAGCCGACCCGCACCAGATGATCACCCTCGCGGTGCAGGATTTCAATGTCCGAGTCGAGATAGTTGCCTACGTAGAGATACTCTCCGTCGGGGCTGAACACCGCGCCTTCGGCCAGGGCGCCGACATCGGTTTGCGACACCTTGCGCACCTCTTTGCCGTCGATCTTCAGCAGCGACACATAGGAATGGTCGTGGTGGAAGAAGGCGGTCCTGGGAACGTTGCCCACGCCGTTGAGGATGATCGATGCGGCGTACTGGCCGGTCGGGCTGATCGCCAGCCCCTCCGGTCCGTCACCCACCACCACCTGATCGACCACGCGCGGCGGGTTCATCTGCATGTCGATCACCGCCACGGTATCCACCTGGCCGTCCGACGCACCGCCGTTGCCGTTGTTGTTGACGAGGCCCAGCGCGCCGTCGGGCGCCATCTGCACGTTGTAGGGAAAGACGCCGGTGGTCATGTCGTAGCCGCCATACGTCACCTTGGCGCCCTCGATATCGAGCAGCGCAACCTTGTTCGCGGCTGCCTTGGCCACCAGCGCGCGCTTACCGTCGGGCGTGATCGCGACCGCCGAAAGCTGCTGGCTCGGCGCGCCTTCGGGTGCCAGTGCAACCGTGCCCGCGACCTTGACGTCCTTGCCGTCGATGGTGAGCACACTCACCGTGTTGTCGGCGCGATTGGCAACCAGCGCGAGATTGCCCGCGTGGTTCACCGCCATGCCGGAAGGCTGCCTGCCCACCTTGAGCGTCGCGATGACCGCCGGAGGGTTCGCGGTCAGGTCGACGACGAATACCCTGTCATCCGGCACCAGTTTCCACTTGTCGCCGTTCGGCACGGAGTTCAGCGAGTTGGCCACCAGCGCCAGCTTCTCATCCGGCGTAACAGCAAGGTTGGTCGGCGGCCCGACGACCGAGTTGATCATCGGCAGCGTTGCAACGAGGCGCGGATGGACCCGGTCGCTGATGTCGAGGATCGACAGCGTATCCCTGCCCGGCGGGCTGACGACGGGCTTGCCGTTGTCGTCGAACAGTAACTTCTCGTCGTTGCCGCTAAGGATGATCTGTGCCCGCGCGCTGACGCTCAGGCCCAACGCGGCCGCCAGAGCGACCGCCAAAATCTTTTGCATCGTTCCTCCCCCGCGCCCGTCCTGGCGCGATACCGAACGAGAGGCCACCGGCAAAGCGGCTGCAAGCAGGCGTAGGGCGGGAGCACCATATAGGCCCCCGTGAAAGCCCGGCCGATGGCTCATCCCGCATCAGGGTACACTGTCTCTGGCCGGGGGGACGGCCCGGCTTTGCGTATGATAACAGATTTTTTCGAGAGAAGCGCCTCTCCCTGGCACATCCGGCCACCCAGCCGAAGCACTGAGCGAATGGGCACTGAAAGTCGTCATTGCCGCCGGCAACCCGGGCCGCCGGAAAACACGCGGCCATCTGTCCGGGATGGGTTGCAGCCGGAAGTTCGACGTCAGAGAAGATCAGGATTCCGATGGACTCGCTGATCGCGGCCGCGGCGCGCGCGCTCGCCGCGGGTGATCCGCTCGGGGCGTTGAACCGGGTCGCCCTCAGGGACGACGCGCTCGCGCTCGCGCTGCGCGGCATCGCCATGGCACAGCTCGGCGATTTCGATCGCGCGCGGGCTCTCGTGCGCAGTGCGGCGCGGGCCTTCGGCCCGATCGAAGCCGTGGCACGCGCGCGGTGCATCGTCGCCGAGGCCGAAATCGCGCTCGTCTCGCGCGACCTGGGCTGGCCGCAGAAGACGCTCGACGCGGCGCGGGCGACGCTGGAGGCGCATGGCGACCGCGTGAATGCCGCGCACGCGCGCTATCTCGAAGTCCGCCGCCTCCTCCTGATCGGGCGCCTCGACGAGGCCGAGCAAAGGCTTGCCGAACTCGACCCTGCACCCCTCCCGCCCGCCTTGCGGACCGCCCACGAACTGGTGGTCGCGGGGATCGCGATGCGGCGCCTCAGGACGAAGGCGGCCCGCGCCGCGCTTGCTCCGGCCGGGCGCGCCGCGCGCCAGGCCCGTATCCCTGCCCTGATGGCGGAGGTCGAAACCGCAGCCCGCCTCCTCGACACACCTGCGGCGCGTCTCATTGCGCGCGGCGAACAGCGGCTCCTGCTGCTCGAGGAGGTGGAACGGTTGCTGGCGTCGAAAGCGCTCGTCGTAGACGCCTGCCGCCATGTCGTGCGCGACGCACGCTCGGTGGTTTCGCTTGCAAGGCGCCCGGTTCTGTTCGCGCTCGCCCGCGCGCTGGCGGAAGCCTGGCCCGAAGACGTGCCGCGGGACCTTCTCATGGCGCAGGCATTCCGGGCGAAGTTCGTCGATGAATCGCATCGCGCACGGTTGCGGGTCGAGGTCGGGCGGCTTCGCAGGGTGCTGCGTACCCTGGCCGCCGTGAACGCAACGAGGCACGGGTTTGCGCTGGCGCCGCGCCAGGCACGCAAGGTCGTGGTGCTGGCGTGGCCCGTCGAGGAGGAGCACGCAGCGGTGCTGGCCTTTCTGGCCGATGGCCAGTCGTGGTCGAGTTCGGCGCTCGCGCTGGCCCTCGGCGTCAGCCAGCGCACCGTGCAGCGGGCGCTTGATTCGCTTGCGAAAGTCCGCAAGGTGCAGTGGTTCGGTCACGGGCGGGCGCGGCGCTGGATGACCCCGAGCGTGCCGGGATTCACGACGACCTTGTTACTCCCCGCTCCGCTGCCGGAGGACTAGAATGGGAGCATGAAACAGTCAGCAGCCGAAATCCTCCGCGAGTACGGGCCTTTTCCGGGTGTCGACCATGTGCGCGGGGTCACGTTCGATGGCCGGCACGTCTGGTTTGCGTCCGGAGACAAGCTCAACGCCTTCGATCCGGCGAGCGGCAAGACGGTGCGCTCGATCGACGTTGCCGCGCACGCGGGAACGGCCTTCGACGGCGTGCACCTCTTTCAGCTCGCCGACGAGCGCATCCAGAAGATCAATCCGAAGACCGGCCGCGTGCTGGCGACGATCCCGGCGCCGAGCGGCGGTGGCTCGGGGCTCGCATGGGCCGAAGGGACGCTCTGGGTCGGGCAGTATCGGAACCGGAAGATCCATCAGATCGATCCCGAAACAGGCGTCACTCTCCGCACCATCGAGTCGAACCGCTTCGTCACCGGCGTCACCTGGGTCGATGGCGAGCTTTGGCACGCCACATCCGAAGGCGAGGAAAGCGATTTGCGGCGCCTGGATCCCCGGACCGGAGAGGTCCTGGAGAAGCTCGAGATGCCGGCCGGGGTGAGCGTGTCGGGGCTCGAATCCGATGGCGGAGACCAGTTCTTCTGCGGAGGACAAAGCAGCGGGAAGGTGAGAGTGGTCCGCCGGCCCAAGAGGGGCACCGCGGCGGACAGCGGCTCCAGGACCCGCTCCGAGCCCTCTCAGAACGAATAGCGCCGGAGCCCGCCATCCACCGGGATGACCGTCCCGGTGATGTAGCCTGCCAGCGGCGAGGCAAGGAAGACCGCGAGAGCGGCGAGTTCCTCCGGCTCGCCGTAGCGGCCGAGCGGGATTTCGGCGGCCGAAAAGCGCGCCCGCTCGGCTTCCGGATAATTGCGGCGGATCTGTTCGCTCATGATGCGCCCGGGCGCGATCGAATTCACGGTGATCCCGTCTTTGCCCAGCTCGCGCGAAAGTCCCTTCGCCCAGGCATGCAGCGCGGCCTTGGCGGCGAAGGCGGCATTCAAGCGATCCGGCTCGGACTTGCCGGTGATGTTGATGATGCGCCCCCATCCGCCGGCGATCATCTGCGGCAGCAGAACGCGGGTGATTTCGCGATGGCGCGTGAAGTTGAGCGTCATCGCCTCGGCCCAGGCGGCTTCGGGCGCAGCGGGCGAAAGCGGCCGGCTGCCGCCCGCGCCATTCACCAGGATCTCGACCTTGCCGAGTGCCGCCAGCGCCGCCTCCCCAATTCTATCCGCGGCGTCCGGAGCCATGAGGTCCTGCGGAATGGAAGCCGGACGTTCTCCACCTGCGGCGACGATTTCCGCACTCAGCGCCTCGAGCAAACCGGCACGGCGCGCCACCAGCGCGAGCCGGACTCCCTCGGCTGCCAGCGCGCCGGCGATCGCGCGCCCGATTCCGGCACTCGCTCCGCTCACCAGCGCCGTGCGCCCCGCAAGGTGAAGCTCCATCGAACGGCTTTTGCTTCGCTGAAGGCGGCAAACCCGGCCAGCAGTCCGGTCAGAGCGTCTCGAGATAGGCCTTGTATGCGGCCTCATCCATCAGCCCTGCCGGGTCGGCCGCGACGCCCTCGAGGCGGAAAAACCATCCCTCGCCCATGGCATCCCTGTTGACGAGTGCGGGGTCATCGACGATGGCCGTATTGACCTCGGCCACACGCCCGGCCAGCGGGGCGAAGACATCCGACGCCGCCTTGACGCTTTCTACGACCGCACACGCCTCACCGGCGGCGACGGTGCGGCCGGGCTCCGGCAATTCGACAAAGACGAGATCGCCGAGTTGGGACTGTGCATGATCGGTGATGCCGATGGTTGCGGTCGATCCATCGAGACGGACCCATTCGTGGTCCTTCGTGTAGCGTGTCTCCTGCATATCCCCGCGCTCCCCAACGAGTGCCTCCGGCCGGTTCGATCCCGGCCGGAAAGACCCCCCTCTGTCACGGAACCTGAGAGATTCGGGCTTGCGCGGCGCCGCAAACCCTTACTCCGTCGGTGCGGCGCGCAAAGAGTTTCTGCCGCCGGCTCTCCAGAGACCCATCCGCGCGCGGTCCGTTTTGCCTGAGCGTTTCCGGGGGCCGGTTGCGCCTTCGGCGGCGGGCCCTGGCAGGCCCGCTCTCTCCCGCGCGCGTTGCATAGCGGGCGCGAAAGAATGCCCGATCCACCGCAACGCTGCAACACTCCCGCCTTGGCGCAGAGGCCGAGCCGTGCGAGGACGGCACATGGCCGTCTATACCGAGGTGTCCGACGAAGCGGTGGCGGAATTCGTTTCCGGGTACGATCTCGGCGGCATCGTCGCCTTTCGCGGGATCGCCGAGGGTGTCGAGAACAGCAACTACTCTCTCAAGACGACGCACGGGGATTACATCCTCACCCTCTACGAGCGACGTGTCGCGCCCGAAGAACTGCCGTGGTTTCTCGGGCTGATGGACCATCTGGCGGAGCACGCCATTCCTGCCCCGCGTCCGGTGCCCGGAAGGGACGGAGAGAGCCTGCGCCGACTCGCCGGAAGATATGCGGCGATCACCACCTTTCTTCCCGGCGTCTGGCCGCGGCGCGTGCGCCAGGTTCATTGCGCCCCGCTCGGCGAAGCGCTGGCGCGGCTGCATCTCGCGGGTACGGGATACGCACCGGAGCGTGCCAACGCGCTCGGCCCTGAAGCCTGGCCGAGGCTGCTCTCAGCCAGCACGCCGGGCGGCGAGGCCGTGCGCGTCGGCCTGATCGGGGAACTGGAGAAAGCGCTTGGCCGCATCCTTGCCGGGTGGCCCGGCGGGCTGCCGCGCGGGCATATCCACGCCGATCTCTTCCCCGACAATGTTTTCTTTCTCGAAGGGAAAATCTCCGGACTGATCGACTTTTATTTCGCCGCGACCGACCTCTACGCCTATGATGTCGCGGTCTGCCTCAATGCGTGGTGCTTCGAGCCGGATTTCTCCTGCAACGTCACCAAGGCGCGGGCGCTGCTCGGCGCCTATCAGGCGGTACGCCCGCTCTCCGCGGCAGAGCGCGCCGCACTCCCGGTTCTCTGCCAGGGTGCGGCGATGCGCTTCCTGCTGACGCGTCTTTACGACTGGCTCAATACGCCGGACGGCGCGCTGGTCACGCGCAAGGACCCGATCGAGTACCTGCGCCGCCTCAACTTCCACCTCGAGGCGCGCGACGAGCATGCCTACGGAATCTGAGCTTCCCCTGGTCGAGATCTGGACCGACGGCGGCTGTAAGCCAAACCCCGGACCGGGCGGCTGGGCGGCGATCCTGCGCCACGGCAAGACCGAACGGGAGCTTTCCGGCGCTGCCGCCCGGAGCACCAACAACCGGATGGAACTCACCGCCGCGGCGGAGGCACTGGAAGCGCTCAAGCAACCGTGCCGGGTGATCCTTGCCACCGACAGCCAGTATCTCGAACGCGGCATCACGACCTGGCAGGAAGGATGGGTGCGGCGGAACTGGCGCACGGCGGAAGGCAAGCCGGTTCTGAACCGGGACCTCTGGGAGCGGCTGCTGGCCGCGGCGGCCCGGCATCACGTGCGATGGCGGTGGGTGCAAGGCCATTCGACGGACGAGATGAACGCGCGCGCCGACACGCTGGCCACGGCGGCCAGGGAGAAAGGGCTTTAAGACGAGCAGCGGCTGGCGGGGAATCGGAAAGCGATTCGACAGCGCGTGAATCCGCCCGGCCAGAAAGAGTGGAGCGAGTCCGGTCACGCCGGAATTCCTGCCGCCCTCTGTGTCCGAACTTCAATCCGGTGAAGCTCCTCCAGGCGCCATGGAAGCGGCACGACCTTGATTGACAGAAATACCGAAGAGTTGTCTCTTCCGGCAGGCGCCCGGGTGCAAACGTAACCCAGATGACGTATCGGCGATCGATGCCGGGGGAAACGGAATGAAACTTTGGAAATGCTTCGTTTTTGCTGCGCTCTTGCTCGGGCTGGCGAGCGCTCCGGCGGGCGCCGCTGATGTCAGCACGGCGAAGGACGGCATTGCGCTCAGCAACGCCTATGCCGGCAACACCTGGCGCCAGCAGATGCTGAGCGTGTGGAACCTCGCCTCCAGGCAGGCCATTGCGGATGATGTGATCGCCCGGACCAAGGTGGTGAATGCCGACAATTCCGCTCCGCAACAGGCCTCGCAGATCGGCGATCTTACTCTCGAAGGCTGGAATGCGATCGTGATCGACGCCGCCTCGCCAACCGCGCTCAACGGCGTCATTCAACAAGCCTGCAGCGCGCATATCGTCGTGGTCGTGTTCGACAGCCTTGCCACTGCACCCTGCGCCTATCAAGTCGTGCTCAACTATGTGAACTGGGGCCGGTCGGAAGCCGAGTACATTGCCAGGCGACTCAACGGCAAGGGCAATGTTCTCGAAGTGCGGGGTGTCGCCGGAACTTCGGTCGATGACGACATCCATCAGGGAATCGTCGATACGTTCAGCAAATATCCAGGCATCAAGCTGGTTGGATCCGTGCATGGGAACTGGACGCAGTCGACCGCGCAGCAGGAGGTTGCCGGGATCCTGCCGGCGCTGCCGAAGGTGGACGCGGTGGCGACGCAAGGGGGGGATGGTTACGGCACCTACCAGGCGTTCAAGCACGCCGGTCGGCCGACCCCGCTGATCGTCATGGGCAATCGCCAGGACGAGCTTGCGCTGTGGAAACAGCTCTCCGATGCACCGGGCGGGTATGAGACCTTTTCGATCGGCTCGCCACCCGGCGTCTCCTCTATTGCGTTCTGGGTCGCGCAGCAGATCCTCGCCGGCGCCCAGGTGCCGAAGATCGTCAATGTGCCTTTCGTTATTGTCACGGCGGCGAACCTGGATGCCTGGCTGAAAGTGATTCCGCCGGGCGATGTGGCCACCGGGATCTATGATCAGCAATGGACGAAGAAGCTGATCGCCGCCAATCTCGCGAACACGGCCCCGCCGCCCTCGCCCATTCCGACCCGCGCGCCTTAGATTCTTTTTCGCAACGATATACCGTGCGCCGTGAGGCCCCCCGGGCGGTAGAAGTCAGGCCGAGGTTCAGGTGTTCTGGCCGAGGGCGCGGCGCTCGAGCATCTTCAGGCGCTCGGCGCCGTCGGCGATCTCGGGATCGATGGTGAGCAGCTTCCGCCAGGCGGCGAGCGCGCCAGCCCAATCCCCGTGCGACTGGGCGATGTAGGAAAGGGTTTCGAAGGCGGTGAAATGCTGGGGATCGAGGGTGAGCGCGCGGGCGATGTCGGCAATCGCAGCCGCACTGTCATCGGCATGAAAATGCGCCAGCGCCTGTTCGCTCCAGGCCTCGGCAAGGGTGGGTTGCAAGGTGGTCGCAGCGTCGAAATCGTCAGCGGCTTCCGCGGGCGCATGGGCATCGAGGGCGCGCATGCCGCTTTCGAGGAGGAGCCTGACGGCCGGGGTCGCCTCGCTGAGCCAGGCGGCGGCGATCTTCTGCTCGAGTGCTGCCGCCGCCTCGGGACCCGGGGCGGCTTTCAGTTGCGCGAGCATCTCCGGGAGCCCGGCATCGGGTGACTGGGCGTAGGCGGGAAGCGCGAGCAGCAGCAACAGCGCGAGGGCACGCATGGCCATGACCACACTCGTCAGGCGGCCTCTTCGAGTCGACGGAGGAGTGCCAGGACGACATTCTGAAACATCGCCTCGTCGAGGCGGCCGGTGTTCGTGTTGTAGCGGGAGACATGATAGCTGTCAGCAAGCAGCAGGCCATCGGGGAGCTGGTGAATGGCGCCGTGGCGGAAGCGCAGGCGGGCGAGCGGCATGCCGGCCGCGCGCAACACGGCGCTGTGCGCAACCACCCCGAGGGCAAGGACGGCGCGCAGCCTTGCCAGTTCCTGCAACTCGCCGAGCAGGAAGCGGTTGCAGGTCTTGATCTCCTCCGGCGCCGGCAGGTTGGCCGGCGGAGCGCAGCGGACCGCGTTGGTGATCCGGCAGCCGGAAAGGCGAAGGCCGTCATCCGCGGCCTCGGCATAGTTGCCGGTGGCGAGGCCGAACCGGCGCAGGGTGCCGTAGAGGAGTTGCCCCGCGTAGTCGCCGGTGAAGGGGCGGCCGGTGCGGTTGGCGCCGGACACCCCTGGCGCCAGGCCGACGATCAGGATCTCCGAGTCGAGCGAGCCGAAGGAGGGAACCGGCGCGTTATGCCAGTCGGGGTGGGCGGCCTGGTTCTGAGCGCGATAACCGACCAGCCGCGGGCAGAGCGGACAGTCCGGGGAGGGTTCCTCGAACGGTGGCATCAGGCGTTTTCGGGTGCCTCTGCATAGGGCTCGGCCGGGGTCGGGCGCGCCGGTCGGGCGCGGGGTTCCATCTGGCGACGGGTGAACTCGGCGGAGATGTCGGCCAGGTCGAGGAACTGGTCGGCCTGGCGGCGCAACTCGTCGGCCACCATCGGCGGACTGCTGCGGATCGTGGAGATCACCGACACGCGAACGCCATGGCGCTGCACGGCTTCGACCAGGCGGCGGAAATCGGCGTCACCGCTGAAGAGAATGGCGTGCTCGATGTGAGGTGCCAGCTCGAGCATGTCCACGGCCAGCTCGATTTCCATGTTCCCCTTGACGCGGCGGCGGCCGGCGGCGTCAGTGAATTCCTTCGCCGGCTTGGTGACGAGCGTGTAGCCGTTATAGGCAAGCCAGTCGGTCAACGGCTTGAGAGGGGAATATTCGTCCGTCTCGAGCAGGGCGGAGTAGTAGTAGGCGCGCAGCACGTGCACTTTTTTGCGAAAGAATTCGAGAAGATTGCGATAATCGACATCGAAGCCGAGGTTACGCGATGCAGAGTAGAGATTGGCTCCGTCTATGAACAGAACCGCGCGTTCAGTGGGAAGAAAATGCATGCTCGAACCTCGTCGTCGCTTTCTATGGACTGAGCTCCAGGGCGCCTGGGCCACTTTCGCGTTGAGATGCGACCGGCGGAACCCGTGCGAAATCGGTGCATCCCGGTAATCGTGGCCCGAGATCGTGTCAAGGATAAGTCAGTCGAGCGAGCGGGACGGCATATTGATCGCGATCGGGGCCAACCTGCCGGCGCCGGACGGCACCGCGCCTCTCGTTACCTGCCAGCGCGCGGCGGCCCTCTTGGATTCGACCCTGGGGATGCGGCTGGTTGCCCTCTCGCGCTGGTGGCTGAGCCCGCCGGTGCCGGCATCGGACCAGCCCGATTATGTGAACGGGGTGGCCCGGCTGGACGGCAACGTGGCGCCGGAGGCGCTCCTCGACGCGCTCAAGGCGCTGGAGCGAAGAGCCGGACGGGTAGCGGGAGAGAGGAACGCGGCCCGGCCCCTCGACCTCGATATCATTGCCATCGGCAGCCTGCTCAGGCCGGCGGGCGATCCCATTCTGCCGCACCCGCGGGCGCATCTCAGGGCCTTCGTCCTGGCACCGCTGGCGGAGGTAGCGCCGGGCTGGCTGCATCCCGGGCTGGCGCGGACGGTCGAGGCATTGCTGGCAGAACTGCCGGTGCAACGGCTCCGCCCGATCGGGGATGGGGATTCGCCTTGCAGGGGGTAACGTACTGACCTATCTACCTTGGCCTATCTAGCTTCGCAGATCCGAAATTGACCCCGGAGGTTCGAACGGATGGCGCGTGTCACCGTCGAGGATTGCGTTTTGAAGGTGCCGAACCGGTTCGATCTGGTCATGCTGGCGGCGCAGCGAGCGCGGAATGTCAGCCGGGGCGAGGCGCCGACGCTGGAGCGCGACAACGACAAGAACCCGGTGCTCGCGCTCCGGGAGATCGCGGAGGGGACGGTCGAGCTGCCGCACATCTGGCAGGATCTCGTCAAGGCGGTATCCCGCGTTCCGGAGCCGGAACCGGCCGACGAAGAGGTCATGGACCTCATTCCCACCGACCAGAACATTTTCGGGCTGCAGGATGTCAGCGCCGAAGAGGAGACCGCCAATCTGGGCGCAGAGGGGGAAGAGCTTTCCGCCGAGGACATGGAGGCGGCGATCGAGGCCGAGCTAGCCGGCCGCCCGCACCGTTAGGATCGGCTTGATGGCGGGCGCCCGCGGATGGCCCTGGGACCTCGCCGCCCGCGCCCCTGAAGGCCTCACCGCCTCCCAGCCGGCCCGCCCGCGGGTCATCCGGCAGTTCGAGCTGACGGAAAAGATCCTCGCCTATGACCCCAAGGCGAACACCGCGCTGATCGATGCCGCTTACGTGCTGGCCATGAAGGCGCACGGTCTGCAGACACGCGAAAGCGGCGATCCCTACATCACCCATCCACTGGCGGTGGCGGACATCCTGGCCGGCTACCGGCTGGATACGGCCAGCATTGCAACCGCGCTTCTGCACGACGTGGTCGAGGACACGTCGGTCGAGCTCTCGGAGATCGAGGAGCGATTCGGGGCCGAGATCGCGGCACTCGTCGATGGGGTGACCAAGCTCTCCCGGCTCGATCTCTCTTCTCCGGAAACGCGCGAGGCGGAGAACTTCCGCAAGCTCGTCCTGGCATTGAGCAAGGACATCCGTGTGCTGCTGGTGAAGCTCGCGGACCGGCTGCACAACATGCGCACGCTCGGGTTCGTGCAGGATCGGAAACGGCGTGAACGGGTTGCCCGTGACACGATGGAGATCTACGCGCCGCTGGCCGAGCGGATCGGCATGGACGCGATGAAGGGGGAGCTGCAGACGCTGGCCTTCCGCGAACTGCAACCGGAGGCCTACCAGAGCGTGCAGGCGCGGCTCAACCTGCTGCGCGGGCAGGGCGAGGACGTGATCGAGGAGGTGCGGGCGGAACTGACGCGGGTATGCACCGAAGCGGGGGTCCAGGTGCTCGAGGTGACGGGGCGGGAGAAGTCTCCGTTCTCGATCTGGGAAAAGATGCGCAAACGCAATATCGAGCTCGACAAGCTTTCCGACATCATGGCGTTCCGCATCGTGGTTGCCAGCCGCGAGCAGTGCTATGCCGCACTCGGAGCGGTGCATGCGGCCTATCCGGTGATCGCCGAGCGGTTCAAGGATTACCTCTCGACGCCGAAACCGAACGGCTATCAGAGCCTGCATACCGGCGTCACGCTGCGCCAGCCGCGCAACCAGAAAATCGAGGTGCAGATCCGCACCCGCGCCATGCACGAGGTCGCGGAGGCAGGGGTGGCGGCGCACTGGCTGTACAAGGAGGGGCGGGCGCCGGCCGACGATCTCGAGCGCTTCCGCTGGGTCCAGGATCTGCTCGAGATCCTGGAGAATTCGAGCGCGCCGGACGAATTTCTCGAGAACACGAAGCTCGAGCTGTACGAGGACCAGGTCTTCTGCTTCACCCCCAAGGGCAAGCTGATCCAGTTGCCGCGCGGGGCAACGCCGGTCGATTTCGCCTATGCGGTGCACAGCCAGGTCGGCGATTCCTGCGTCGGGGCGAAGGTCAACGGGCAGCTCAAGCCGCTGCGGCACGAACTGCAGAATGGCGACCAGGTCGAAATCATGACCGCCCGCGGCGGCACGCCTTCGCCGCAGTGGGACCGCTTCGTCGTCACCGGCAAGGCCAGGGCGCGCATCCGCCGCTTCGTCCACCAGCAGCAGCGGCAGAAGTATCTCGACGACGGTCGGGCCGCCCTTGCCAAGGCATTCCGCCAGGACGGGCTCGACGGTGCGGAGAAGGTGCTGGAGGGCACGCTGAAGACGCTCAAGCTCGGCGGGCTCGACGAACTCTACATCGCGGTGGGCAACGGCAATATCGGGCCGCGCGATGTCGTGCATGCGGCCTACCCGGAACTCCGCCCGAATGCGCGGGCGCCGCGCCTGTTGCCGGAGCTGCCGGGTCGCCTCGCCGCCCGGCCGCGCAGCGCCGAAGCGGAGATGCCGATCCGCGGCCTGATCAGCGGCATGGTGGTGCATTACGCCGGCTGCTGCCATCCGCTGCCGGGAGATCCGATCGTCGGCATCATCACCACCGGCAAGGGCGTCACGATCCACATGCGCGGATGCCAGACCCTGGAGACGTTTGCCGCCACTCCGGAGCGCTTCATCGAGGTGGAGTGGGACCGGGAAATGCTCGGCAAGGCGAAGGTGGACTCGCAGCGCATCGGGCGCATCAACGTGATCGCGGCCAACGAGCCGGGAATGCTGGCAACCCTGACGAATACCATCGCCAAGCACGAAGGGGCCGTGGCAAATCTCAAGATCGTCAATCGGCAGCAGGATTTTTCCGAGGTCATGGTGGATGTGGAGGTGCGTGATCTCGGCCATCTTTCGAACGTCATAGCCGCTCTCAGGGCCGCCCCGGGTGTCTCCGAGGTGAGCCGCGGGCGCAATTGAGGCGGCGGCTTGATTCTCGGCATCGGATCGGACATCTGCGACATCCGTCGCATCGAAGGGGTGATGGCCCGTTACGGCGAGCGATTCCTCGGGCGTGTCTTTACCGTGGCCGAGCGGGCGCGCGCGGCCCGGCGCGGGGCGGCGCTGCAGGCGCCGACCTATGCGCGCCGGTTCGCCGCCAAGGAGGCAGCGGCGAAGGCGCTCGGCACCGGCTTCCGCCGCGGCGTGTTCATGTCGGACCTCGGGGTCGTCAACCGGCCGGGCGGGCAGCCGACGCTCGCGATGACCGGCGGAGCGGCGGCGAGGCTGGCCGAGATCACGCCCAAGGGCATGCGTGCAGAGATCGCACTGTCGCTCACCGACGATTATCCCTATGCCTTCGCGATCGTCGTGATTTCCGCGGTTCCCGCAGGTCCGCTCGCTTGACAGGCGAGGGTCGGACAGGCTTGATCCCGCCCGATCTCGGGTTTGGGACAGCTTCAGGCGATGGCCTCAACCAAGGCGAAAAGCAAGAGCAGACCCGGGGGTTTGCTCGACAATGTGAAGACGCTTGTCTATGCCGCCTTGATTGCGATCGGCATCCGGACCGTGCTTCTGGAGCCGTTCAACATCCCCTCCGGCAGCATGATTCCCACACTTCTGGTCGGCGATTACCTGTTCGTCGAAAAATACAGCTACGGTTTCTCGCGCTACTCCCTGCCGTTCTCCCCGCCGCTGTTCGAAGGGCGCATCTTCGGTTCGCTGCCCAGGCGCGGCGATGTGGTCGTGTTCGCGCTGCCGCGCGATCCGTCGATCGACTACATCAAGCGCATCATCGGCCTGCCGGGCGATACAATCCAGGTGATCCACAGCCGGCTCTTCATCAACGGCAAAGAGATGCCGCGGCAGCGCGACGGCACCTTCACGATGACCGGGCAAGGGCCGCCGATCGTCATGCGCCGCTACATCGAGACCCTGCCGGGCGGAGTCCGCCATTCGATCCTCCAGGAATCGAACGACGGGCCGCTGTCCAATACCGGCGTCTACAAGGTGCCACCGGGTTTTGTTTTTGCCATGGGCGACAATCGCGACGACAGCGAAGACAGCCGTGTGCTCAGTGCGGTCGGCTACATCCCGCTCGAGAACCTGGTCGGCAGGGCCGGGTTCATCTTCTTCTCGATCGACGCCACTTCGCCGTGGTGGGAATTCTGGGAATGGCCGTTCGAGATCCGCTGGGGCAGGCTGTTGACGATGGTCGACTAGTCCGCGGAATCGCGCATCGGTCACACATGCCCCCGGGCGCCATCCGTGTCATTCCCCTCTCCCCCTGGGCCGGGCTCCCGGCAAAGTCCCAGGACTTTGCCGGGAGCCCGGTGAGGGGCAAGGCTGAGGGCACGTCCCTCAGCAAGGAAAGTTCGTCACCAGCCCCGCCATTGCCGCGTTGCAAGCTGACATGAAACCGACGGATGCGCCGGCAGTGCCGACGTCCGGGACGGCGGAACTCCTGCTGGGCTATCGCTTTGCCAACCAGGAAATTCTGCGCGAGGCGCTGACCCATCGTTCGGCTGCGCAGCACGGGCGTTCGAACGAGCGGCTGGAGTTCGTGGGCGACCGTGTGCTCGGACTCCTGATCGCCGAATGGCTGGCCGAGCGGTTTCCGGTAGAGCAGGAGGGGGCGCTCGGGGCACGGCTCGCGGCCTTGGTTTCCCGGCCGGTCCTGGCGCGCGTTGCCGACGCAGAGGGCTTGGCCGATGTGCTGGATGTAGCGCCGAACGAGGCGAAGGATGGAGTGAAGCGTCGGGCAACCGTGCTTGCCGACGCGCTGGAAGCAGTGATTGGCGCGCTTTTCCTCGATGGGGGGATCGAGCCGGCGCGGCAATTCGTCCGTCGCGTCTTCGAGGCCGAAATTGCCGCGCAACGGCACCCGCCGAAGGACGCCAAGCTCGCGCTGCAGGAGTGGGCTCAGGCGCGCGGCCCCGATCTGCCTCGCTATGCGCTCATCGAGCGGATCGGGCCGCCGCATGCACCGCAGTTCGTGATGCGTGTGACGGTGGAAGGAGAGACGGCCACCGGGCAGGCCGGCACCAAGCGCGAAGCCGAGCGGCTGGCGGCTACCGAGCTGCTCTCCCGCATCCGGTGATGGCAACGCGCTCGGGGCTGGCCGCCCTGATCGGCGCCACGAACGCCGGCAAATCGACACTCTTCAATCGGCTCGTCGGAGAAAGGCTTTCAATCGCAACACCGAAAGCGCAGACGACGCGGATCAGCATCAAAGGCGTCGTCGTCGCGGCAAATCCCGAGGGCGATCGGACGGAGATCGTGCTCCTGGACTTGCCCGGCATCTTCGCCCCGCGCCGGACGCTCGATCGGGCGATGCTGGCCGCCGCCTGGCGGGGCGCGGCGGAGGCGGACGTGATCCTGTTCGTCATGGACGCCAAAGGCGGGCTGAGCCCGGAAGTCTCGGGGATCGTCGAGCGGCTGGCCCGGATGACGCGACCCGCATGGCTTCTCCTCAACAAGATCGATCTCGTGCAGAAGCCGCTGTTGCTGCCGCTGGCGGCGAAACTCAATGCCACCTTCCCGTTCACGAAGACATTCATGGTCAGTGCCGCGTCGGGCGACGGCGCAGCCGATCTCCCGCTCGCCCTCGCCGGTGCGATGCCCGCAGGCCCGCATCTCTATCCGCCCGAGCAGATCAGCGATCTTTCCGAGCGGTGGCTGGCAGCCGAGATCGTTCGCGAGCAGGTCTTCCTGCAGAGCGGCGATGAAGTGCCGTATGATGCGACGGTCGAGACCGAGTCGTGGGAGGAACGGAAGGACGGCTCGGTGCGGGTCGGAGGCGTGATCAAAGTGGCGCGGCCAGGCCAGAAGGCGATCCTGATCGGCGCCGGCGGACGTCGCATCCGGATGATCGGGACGCGCGCCCGTGCCGTGCTCGGCGAGGCGCTTGGCCGGACGGTGCATCTCGTCCTCCGGGTCGAGGAGGGCGCGGGCTGGGACGAGGATCGGAGGCACCTTGCCTTGCTCGGTCTTGCAGATCCGCAGCAGGGGAAAGAGACCTGAAGGATGGAGTGGTCGGCGCCGGTCATCGTGCTCGGGACCAGGCCGTTCGGTGAAGGCGATGTGGTCGCGACCGTGTTCGGCGCCGAGCAGGGGATGTGCCGGGGCCTGGCGCGCGGGGGCGGCAGCCGGCGGGGCGCGGCGCTCTGGCAGCGCGGCAATCTCGTTTCCGCGCGCTGGGTCGGGCGGCTTGCCGAGCAGCTTGGCAGCCTCTCCGCGGAGATGATCCATCCGACGGCGGCATTGGCAATGGCGGACGGCTTGCAGCTTGCCATGCTGAATGCGGCGCTCGCCCTCCTCGAGGGAGCGCTGCCCGAACATGCAGCGCATCGGGAGGTGTTTGCCGGCCTCCTCGACCTGATCGGGCATCTGGCCGGAGGGCCGGCGGCGTTGGCGGAATACGTGCGCTGGGAAATCGCGCTGCTCGCAGCACTCGGCTACGGGCTCGATCTTTCCTGCTGCGCGGTGAGTGGCAGCACCGAGCGACTCTTCTTCGTCTCTCCGCGCACCGGGCGCGCCGTCAGCCTGGACGCCGCCGGGCCATGGCGCGAGAGGCTCTTGAAACTGCCGCAGTTCCTGCTCGGGCCGACCGCATCGGGTGCCAACGATTGGTGCGACGGGCTGAAGCTGAGCGGGTATTTCCTGGCGCGCAACGTCTTCGCCCTCAAACAGAAGCCGCTTCCGCAGGCACGCCAGCTTCTATACGACCGCGTGGCGGCGATGGCATTTGAAGCGGAACGCGCATGCCAGACTCCCTGAGCGGGCGAATCGAGGAGACGCGCCTCGGCGAGGCGCTCTCCGAGCGCTATCTCGCCTATGCGCTTTCCACCATCATGGCGCGCAGCCTGCCCGATGTGCGGGACGGACTGAAGCCGGTGCATCGGCGCCTGATCTACGCAATGCGCCAGCTTCGTCTCGACCCGGCGGCAGGCTTCAAGAAGTGCGCGCGCGTCGTCGGCGACGTGATCGGCAAATTCCACCCCCACGGGGACGTGGCCGTTTACGACGCGCTGGTGCGGCTCGCACAGGAATTCGCGCAGCGCTACCCGCTGATCGAAGGGCAGGGAAATTTCGGCAATATCGACGGCGATAACGCCGCCGCCATGCGTTATACCGAGGCGCGCCTGACAATGGTGGCGGAACTGCTGCTCGATGGGATCGAGGAGGATGCCGTCGATTTCCGGCCAACCTACGATGGGGAAGAGCAGGAACCCGTCGTGCTGCCGGCGGCTTTTCCCAATCTGCTCGCCAACGGCGCGGC
>JASHOF010000084.1 GCA_030041255.1 Acetobacteraceae bacterium | reverse complement strand
GCGCCATATCTCTCATGTCGGCTCGGGCGGCCGGTCCGCGCCGCTCTACGAGCTGAGCTCCGATTTGCCCCACAGAGGCCCCGCCTTCTCTCTCCGGCGCTGTGCCGAGCCCGGGATGTGCAGGGCTTCACGGTATTTGGCCACGGTTCGCCGAGCGATGTCCACACCCTCCGCCCGGAGCGCACTGGTAATCGCGTCGTCAGACAGCACCGCGGCGGGTGGTTCCGCATCCACCAATTGACGAATGCGGCTGCGCACCGCCTCGGCGCTGTGGATCTGGCCGGCAAGCCCGGCAAGGGCGGTCGTGAAAAAGTATTTCAGCTCGAAAATGCCGCGCGGTGTGGCGATGTATTTGTTCGCCGTCACCCGGCTCACCGTGCTTTCGTGCAGTTCCACTGCTTCGGCCACTTCGCGCAGGATCAACGGCCGAAGATGCTGCACCCCGTGGCGGAAGAAGCCGCTTTGCTGGCGCACGATCTCGGCTGTCACCTTGAGAATGGTTGCCGCCCGTTGCTCGAGCGAGCGCACCAGCCAGTTGGCCGCGGCCAGTCGCTCGGCCAGGAATGTCCGTTCCGCCCCCTGCAGACCGGAACTGATCCGCGCATGGAAGCGATGATTGACGAGCACGCGCGGCAGCGTTTCGGGGTTCAGCTCGAGATGGAACCCGCCGGCCTCGTCGGGGCGCATCAGGATATCCGGCACCAGCGGCGCGAGCGGAACGGAATCGAAACGGGTTCCCGGCTTCGGATCGAGCCGGCGGAGTTCCGCCACCATCCCGGCAAGGTCTTCGGCATCGACGCCGCAGATGGTCATGAGCTGGCGCATCTCGCGGCGGGCCAGGAGTTCGAGGTTGTCGAGCAGCGCCTGCATCGCCGGGTCGAGCCGATTGCGCTCGGCAAGCTGTGCGGCGAGGCACTCGCTCAAGTTGAGCGCGAAGCAGCCGACCGGATCGAACTGCAGCATGCGCGCACGCACGCGCTCGATCTCCTCGAGGCTCGCCCCGAGCGCGGCAGCGAGTGCCGGGGGTTCGGCGGAAAGCCTTCCCGCCGGATCGAGCAAGGCAATCAAATGCGCCCCGATCAGGCGTTCGGCCGGCCGGTCGAAGGCAAGCCGGAGCTGTTCCGAGAGATGCTCCCGCAGGCTCCTCGGGCCCTCAGGCACGTCTTCGATACCGCGTTCGTCGGTGTCGAATGAACCGTCATGCCGCGCGGCGCGGTATCCGGCGTCCTCGCCCGCACCGGCACTTTCCGGCGCCGCACCGTCTCCGCTGTCGGCAAGTTCCGCCTCCAACGAAGCGGCGTCGAGCGGAGCCGCGTCCGGAGCCGGCAGGGCCTCCGAATCGAACAGGGTTGCCGCGTCGGCGTCGGCCGAGGGCAGCGCCACCCGCTCGTCTGCCGGCACCCGTTCGCGGCCCGATTCCAGACCCTCGTCGCGCTCGAGCAACGGGTTGCGTTCCAGCTCCTCCGCAACGAACGCCGTCAGGTCGAGATTCGAAAGCTGCAAGAGCTTGATCGCCTGCCGCAACTGCGGCGTCATCACCAGGGCGGTGGCATGTCGGAGCTCGAGGCGTGGGCCGGTTGGCATGGCGGAACCTTAGAGGCTGAATCTTTCTCCAAGGTAGAAGCGACGCACATCTTCGTGCGCCACCACCTCCTCCGGCAGGCCCTGCATCAGTACCTGGCCATCGTGCAGGATATAGGCACGATCGACGATCTCGAGAGTCTCGCGGACGTTGTGGTCGGTGATCAGGACGCCGATGCCGCGCAGCTTCAGGTGCGAGACGAGATCGCGGATCTCGCCGAGCGCGATCGGGTCGATCCCGGCCAGCGGCTCGTCGAGCAGGATGTAGCTTGGCTGGCTGGCGAGCGCGCGGGCGATTTCGACGCGTCGGCGTTCTCCGCCGGAGAGGGCCAGGGCCGGGGTGCGCCTGAGATGCGCGATGCCGAACTCGGTGAGCAGCGCCTCCAGCATCTGCTCGCGCCGGTCGGAATAGGGCTCGGTCACCTCGAGCACTGCCTTGATGTTCTGTTCGACATTGAGGCCGCGAAAGACGCTTGCTTCCTGCGGCAGGTAGCCGATACCGAGCCGGGCGCGACGATACATCGGCAAGGCCGTGATATCGGCGCCGTCGAGCGTGATGCTGCCGGTGTCAGGCGGAACCAGGCCGACGATCATGTAGAAGGTCGTGGTTTTGCCGGCCCCGTTCGGGCCGAGCAACCCGACTGCCTCGCCGCGGGTCAGCCGGAGGCTGACATTATGCACCACGGGGCGGCGGCGGAACTGCTTGCCGAGACCGCGGGCGAAGAGGCCGGGGCTGCCGGAAAGAACGCGCAACCGATCGCTCATTGCGGCCTCACGGGAGAGGCGGGGTGTGGCGATTCCGCCGCACCCGGCTGAGCGGGCGGCGCGTTGTTCACGGAATTCGGCACCACCAGCCCTTGCACGCGTGTACCCGGAGTGGAGAGAAGATCCGCAACACCGGTTTTCATATCGACCACGCCACGCTCGCCATTGAGCTGATTCTCTCCGCGGGTGATATGTACGTTGCCGAGAAGCAGTGCGATTCCGGTGGCGGGAATATACACTCCGCGGTCCGCGGTTGCCGTTTCGGTTGCGGTGCGAACCACGACGTGGCCGAACGCCTCTACCCGCCTGATTCGCCCCGATGAGGCCAGCGGGTCGGCCGAGGCGGTGCTGGCAGGTGTCGGGGATGGCGGCGCCTGGCCCGCCGGCGCGTTCGTCGACGGGATCGTATAGGCAACCAGCGTATCGGCGGTGATCCGCCGCCCGGTATTGGTGGTCACCACCGCGTCCCCCCGCGCCACTGCCATGTGTCTGTCCGGCCAGTATTCCACATCTCTTTGTGCCGTCAGCACGTCCTCCGGGTTGGTCAATTTGAGATGTCCGCCGGTCAGCACCAGCACGGACTGATCCAGGTCATAAACGGCGTGATCGGCGAAGGCCTGGTCTGTCGCTGTGAAGATGTGCACATTTCCCTCGGCATTGAGCCGGTAGATCTCCTGCCCGCCGGTATCGATGCCGCCGGTTGCACTGGCCGGCTGGACCGAAGCGGCGGGCTTTCCGGTGGCATCGGGCGGCTTTGGCCTGTAATGCGCAATCAGCCTGTCTGCGGTGACCGTCACGGCGCCGCGTATCGCCCGGGCATCTCCATGGGCGATCACCTCCTGCTCGTTCTGCCGCCATTCGATGCCGCCCAAAGCCGTCACCGTGATGGGCCCGCCCTGCGAAAGATCGAGCGGCTGTGCGGAAAGTGGCTTTGCACTCGCCCCGAGCAGCAACAGCAGCGCCAGCATCATGCCCGCGACGTTCATTGTCATTCGCGGCGAACGCAGGAGATCAGCAGGCCAGTGAAGACGAAAAGCCCTGGTGCCGGTCCGGGAGATCTGTTTGCCGGCCGCCACTGCCGGGGTCCGGCAAACCGGACTCCCGCGTCTCACGGATTGTGCCCGTTCAGGACCAGGCGCGCCGGCCCGCTGAACTGGATCACCGCGCCACCATCGAGCAAGCTGAAGCCGGTGGCGTCGAGGGTGCCGAACGGGCCTTCGGCGCTCACCGCGACACCGCTCGCGGCAGCTCCCTGCACGATATCGATGGTGGCACTGGCGGTGCGTATGGTCGTGCCGTCGTCCCGATAGAGCGTGACGTCACCGGAAAGATCGAGCTGGCGGCTTTTCGGTCCGTACACGCCCTTTTTTGCGTCCAGCATGAGCCACGAGCCCGATTGCAGGGTGATATCGCCCTTCGGCCGGGTCAGGTTCACCCTGTCCGGCGCGACCTGAACCGCCTGCGCTGCCGTCACGGTGTAGGGCTCTCCGTGTTGATTGACGCTGCTATAACGCGCATCCAGGAGCTTGCCGGCGCCCGCAGGCACGTTCGCCGAGACGTGGAAGCTGACCCGTTCCCCTGCCGCGCCGCCTTCGAGATTCGGCCACAGCGTGATCGAGGCGAGCAGGGCAAGACCGACCAGAGGCAGCAGTCGCTTGGCCCAGATGACGACACGCCGCCGGCGGGCCAGGCTGGCGGGCGAGGGCATGGACCGCGCCCGTGCCAGGCCGAGCCCGACGATGCGCACAAGTTCGCGCGGCGTCTCGGGGCGCGGCCTGCGGTTGGTGGGGCTGCCCGCGTTCTCCATGGGCTCACGCCACCCCGGCCCGGAGAAGATCGTGCACATGCACGAGCCCGAGCACCTCGGCGGCAGCGTCAACGACAAAGAGTGTGGTGATGGGCCGCGGGCCTTCGTTCATTTCGTGCAGCGCCTCGGCCGCGAGGGCATCGGGCCCGATTGTACGGGGCGCCCGCGTCATCACCGAGGCGACCTTGGAGGAAAGCAAATCCGGACCCATCGCGCGCCGCAAATCGCCATCCGTAATGATGCCGACCAGCCGGCACGGCGGCTCGATGACGCCGAGGCAACCGAAGGCTTTCTCGGTCATCAGCAGCAGCGCCTGGTCCATCGGCAGATCGGGCGCGGCGAGGGGCAGGGCGGCGCCGGTGTGCATCACCTCGCGAACCCGCAACAGCCGCGCCCCAAGGCGCCCGCCGGGATGGATGCGGCGAAAATCGCTGACCGTGAAGCCGCGACGCTTCAGAAGCGCCACCGCCAGCGCATCTCCCAGCCCGAGCTGCATGGTGGTGGAAGTGGTGGGCGCAAGCCCCATCGGGCATGCCTCCGGAGTACCCGGCAGCACCAGCGCCACGTCAGCCGCGCGGGCCAGGGTCGAGCCAGCGCGACCGGTCACGGCGACCAGCGGCAGGCCGAAGCGTCGCGCGTGCTGGACGAGATCGGCGAGCTCGGCGGTTTCCCCGGAGTTCGAGAGCGCCAGCACGGCATCTCCCGCCACGATCATTCCGAGATCGCCATGTGAGGCTTCGCCCGGATGCACGAACAGCGCGGGCGTGCCGGTCGAGGACAGGGTCGCCGCCACCTTGCGGGCGATATGGCCGGACTTGCCCATGCCTGAGACCACAACGCGGCCCTTCGCCGCCGCCAGAAGCTCGACCGCACGGGCGAACTCTTGGTCCAGCCCGGCGGCCAGCGCGCTGAGGCCCGCGGCCTCGAGCCTGAGAACCGAACGGGCGGCGTCGAGATCGTCTGCGGCCGAGGTGAGGGCCAAGCTGGACATCCGGAGTCGGTGCTCGCTGCTCTGCACAATAATTCTATGGCCGGCTGGCCTGGCGGGGTCAACCTCGAACAGCATCATCGAGCCCAATTGCGGCAAGAATTGTGCCAACATTTTCATCGTCAATCCTGGCTTGACCGGCGCCGTCCGGCCCGTGTTAATTTCGGCTGCGTCCCAATCCAGCGAAGGGCACGACATGCCAACTGCGGCCCGGCGCCGCTTCAGGCTGGTTCTCATCAAGCCATCTCACTACGATGATGACGGCTACGTCATCCAGTGGCTGCGTTCGGCCATCCCCTCCAACACGCTGGCTTCCCTGCATGGGCTCGCGCTCGATATTCGTGATCGCCAGGTGCTCGGCGATGACGTCGAGATCGAGATTTCGGCATTCGATGAGACGAACTCGCGTATCCGCCCGAAAAAGATCGCCCGCTGGATCAGGCAAGGCGGTGGGCTCGGCCTGGTCGCCCTGGTCGGCGTGCAATCCAACCAGTACCCGCGCGCGCTGGATATCGCACGGCCGTTGCGCGAGGCCGGGGTCCTGGTTGCGATCGGTGGCTTCCATGTCTCCGGCTGCATGGCCATGCTGCCGGGCATTCAGCCGGACCTCCAGGCAGCGCTCGATCGCGGTATCGCGCTGTTTGCCGGCGAGGCCGAGGGCCGGCTGGAGCGGGTGCTGCTCGACGCGCTCGCGGGCAGGCTCGCGCCGGTCTACAACTTCATGCAGGATCTGCCGGGGCTCGAAGGGGCGCCACCGCCGATCCTGCCGAGCCGGCGGATCAAGCGGACGGGCGGACGGATCACCAGCTTCGATGCCGGCCGCGGCTGCCCATTCCAGTGTTCGTTCTGCACGATCATCAATGTGCAGGGACGCAAATCGCGCTATCGTTCCGCTGACGACATAGAGGCGATCGTCAGGCGCAACCTCTCGCAGGGAGTCGACCGTTTCTTCATCACTGACGACAATTTTGCGCGCAACCGCAACTGGGAAGCGATCTTCGACCGGCTGACCGCATTGCGCGAAGGGGAAGGTGCCTCGATCCACTTCCTGATCCAGGTGGACACGCTCTGCCACAAGATCCCGAACTTCGTTGAGAAGGCTGCCCGGGCCGGGGTGACGCGCGTTTTCATCGGCATGGAGAGCATCAACCCGGAAAGCCTGCTCGCTGCCAAGAAGCGGCAGAACCGAATCTCCGAGTACCGCCGGATGCTGCTCGCCTGGAAGAGCGTCGGCTGCTTCACCTATGCGGGCTATATCCTCGGTTTCCCGGCAGACACGCCGGAGAGCATCGAGCGGGATATCGGCATCATCCAGCGCGAGCTGCCGCTCGATCTCCTCGAATTCTTCTGCCTGACGCCGCTGCCGGGATCCGAGGACCACAAGCGGCTCTTCACGGCCGGCACGCCAATGGACCCGGACATGAACAAGTATGACCTCGAGCATGTCTGCGCGGGCCATCCGCTGATGTCGAAGGAGGAATGGGAGCGCGCGTACCGGCTGGCCTGGCGGACCTATTATACGCCCGAACACATGGTGCGCGTGATGCGCCGGGCCGGCGCCAGCGGGATCAGCCCCGGCAAGATGATGTTCCTGCTGCTCTGGTTCTGGGGCTGTGTCACGCTCGAAAAAATCCACCCGCTCGAGGGCGGGTATCTCAGGCGCAAGGTGCGTACGGACCGCCGCCCCGGCCTGCCGATCGAGAATCCGCTGCTGTTCTATCCTCGCTACGCCTTCGATCTGATCGCCAAGCACGTGCAGGTGCTGCGCATGGTGCTGCGGCTGGCCGCGGTCAGGCGCGCGATCAAGCGCGACCCGGATCGCCGATCCTACATGGATACCGCGCTGGCGCCGGTCTCGGATGAGGAAATGGACGCGCTCGAGATATTCACCGCGACCGACGCGGCCCGCCACGCGGCGGACAAGGCGAAGCGGGACTTGGCGCGCGTCCGTGAAGCGGCGATGCATCAGCCCGCATAGGCGCACGTCCCGCCTGATGCGAGGTGCCCTTCAGTGGGCGAACAGATCCGGCTCCTCGTAGCCGAGCAGGTCGAGCACCGCCCTCTCGGGCAGAAAGGCAAAGCATGCCTCGGCCAGTCCGAGCCGGCCCTCGCGCCGGAGCAGCGCCTCGAGCCGCTCCCAGAGCGCGTGCAGGTAGAGCACGTCCGAGGCAGCATAGGCAAGCTGTTCGGGGGCCAGCTCCGGGGCACCCCAATCGGAAGTCTGCTGCTGCTTGGCGAGTTCGACGCCGAGCAACTCGCGGCAAAGCTCCTTCAAGCCGTGACGGTCGGTAAAAGTACGGACGAGCCTGGAGGCGATCTTGGTGCAGCGGACTGGAGCGACCCTGATACCGAGTGCCTTGGCGAGCACGGCAAGGTCGAAGCGTGCGAAATGGAACAGCTTCACCACCGCGGGATCGCACAACAGGCGCTTGAGATTGGGGCACTCGGCGCCACGCCCACCCAGGCTCTCCGGCACGATCTGCACGAGATGGGCGATCCCATCGCCGGACGAAAGCTGCACCAGGCAGAGCCGGTCGCGATGCGGGTTCAACCCCATCGTCTCGGTGTCGACCGCAACCACCGGGCCGAGCACGATTCCGTCCGGAAGATCGTTCCGGTGGAGGTGGATGGTCGCATCGGCCTGGAACTGGGTGACGGCTGCCACGGATCTGCTGTCGCAATGGTGCCCAGGAGAAGACTCGAACTTCCACGGCCTTGCGGCCACAGGTACCTGAAACCTGCGCGTCTACCAGTTCCGCCACCTGGGCACGGACGGCAGGTGCGAGCGGGCGGTCCTGTAACGCCCGCTGAAAGGGCCGTCAACTGAGAGCAGCTTGAGTGAATTCCGGCCCCGGCCTATGCACGACGACGGCGCTGATCGGGCGGAGGCGGGCGGCAGTGCGCAAGGTGGCAACTGTATTCGGCGGCTCGGGCTTCATCGGCCGTTATGTCGTGAAGCGCCTGGCCGCCCAGGACCACGTCGTGCGGGTCGCGGTCCGGGACACCGAAGCGGCGCTCTTTCTCAAGCCGATGGGGGTGGTCGGCCAGATCGTGCCGCTCTACGCGGACCTCGCGCGGCATGACGACGTGGCCCGCGCGGTCGAGGCAGCAGAGATCGTGGTCAACATGGTCGGCATCCTGGCCGAGAACCGGCCCGGCGACTTCCAGCGCGTTCACGCCGAAGGCGCTGGCGCAGTCGCGCGCGCGGCCGCCATTGCCGGCACGAGCCAGCTCGTGCACCTCTCCGCGATCGGCGCCGATGCGGCGAGCCCGAGCCAGTACGCAAAGAGCAAAGCCGCCGGCGAGGAAGCCGTGCGCTCTGCCTTTCCGGGCTCCGTCATCCTCCGCCCCTCGGTCGTGTTCGGCGCCGAGGACCAGTTCTTCAATCGTTTTGCGGCACTGGCGCAGTTTTTGCCTTTCATGCCGGTGATCTGCGGCGAAACCCGCATGCAGCCGGTCTATGTCGGGGACGTGGCGGATGCGGTGATGGCCGCCGTGGAGCGAGCCGACGCCACGGGCCATACCTACGAACTGGGCGGGCCGCATATCTTCACGTTCCGCCAGATCCTGGAATACGTGCTGCGCGAAACGGACCGCCATCGGACGCTGGTCGCGATTCCACCCGCACTCGCCCGGCTGCAGGCGAGGCTTGCCGAATGGCTGCCCGGCAAGCCGCTGACCCGCGATCAGCTACTGCTGCTGGCGCGCGACAACGTTGTCTCCGACGACGCACCGGGCCTGGCCGATCTTGGCATCACGCCGACGCCGGTCGAGCTCGTGGTATCGCAGTATCTGCGACGCTTCCGCCCTGGCGGTGGGCGGCGCGCGTTGGTTCCGGCCTGAGGCCAGGCGGGCCTCGCCGTTGGCGTGGCTCTGTCAGGCCACGGCCGATGCCAGCGGAGCAATGACCAAGGCGCTCGGGAAGAAGAGCGTTACCCGGGTGCCGATCCGGGCCAGCGATTCGACCGCCAGGCTGCCGCCGTGCGCTTCCATCAGCGTGCGCGCGAGCGAGAGTCCGAATCCCAGTCCACGGCGGTCGGCAATTCTTCCACGACATCCGGCCAGCCCCGAGCCTTCATCGGCAACCACGAGCGCAAAGGTGCCCGGACGAGACTCCGGCGCGATTTCGATCCAGTCGCCCTCGCGCGTGCTCCGTGCGGCGCTGGTCAATACCCGGTTCAGCACCTGGCGAAGCGCTCGCCGGTCCGCTTCGAGCGCCATTGCGGCGAGGCCCGGGGCGACCCGGAAGAGGCGCTTCCCGGGGGAGAGCGCCGCCATCACGGTTTCCACCACCTCGCCGGTCAGTGCGGCCAGTTCGACCGGCTCGGGAACCAGCGTGCAACGTGCCTTCGCCTCGGTTGTGTGATCCTCGAGCTCGTCGGCGAGATCGAGCATTTCAGTCGCGATCGCCGCCACCGCCTGCGCGCGCTCCGGCCCCTCGGCCGGGTTCCTGAGCAGGCACTGCGCATGGCCGAGCAGCGCCAGCGCTGGCGCCCGCATTTCCGTGGCCGCCATTCGCACGCGCTGTGTCGGCGGTCCTTCGGACGCAACCGGGACCAACGAAGATACGGCGGGGATGCCGCGCACACGTTGCCGCGCGGCCAGGCGTTCCAGCATTCTCATGGCACGAGATAAGCGTGGCGTTCGAAAACGCCGGGTTAACGACGGGGAGCCCGGCCCGGCAAGATCGGTAACGATTCCGCCAGATTCGCGAATCGATCCGGCAAGCCCATGACATTCATCGCGAAAAAAGGCGGCCGTGCGAGGATCGGACGGGGTTACGCTTTCGCTGCGTGGGCCCGCTCCACCTGCCGCTTCAGCGCCCGCGCCGGCGCCGGCAGTCGCCTCGCCGGCACGCCGAGCAAGAAGGCATCGAGCCCGCCCTTGTGCTCGACCGTGGATAGCGCGCGCGTCGAAAGCCTGAGCCGGACTGGCCGGCCGAGGAGATCCGACACCAGCGTTGCCTCTTGCAGGTTGGGCAGGAATCGCCGGCGGGTCTTGTTGTTGGCGTGGCTGACGTTGTTGCCGGTCAGCACGCCCTTGCCGGTGAGCTGGCAGGTGCGCGACATCGGAGTGGCCCTTGGGGAGGATGCCTGAGGTCGCGGCTTATGGCCTGGCGCAGCCGGCTCCGTCAAGCCACGCGCTCGGCGAAAGGCAGCTCTTCCCGCTCGATCGCCTGCATGGCCCACATCCGCGCATAGAGCCCGCCGGCGGCCAGAAGCTCGGCGTGGGTGCCGCGTTCGACCACCTGGCCCAGGTCCAGCACCAGGATCTCGTCTGCCTCCACCACCGTCGAGAGCCGGTGCGCGATGATCAGCGTGGTGCGCCCCCGCTCCAGCCCGCTGAGAGCGGCAGAAATTTCCCGTTCCGTGCCGGTATCGAGCGCGCTGGTTGCCTCGTCGAGGATGAGGATGCGCGGGTTCCTGAGCAAGGTGCGCGCGATCGCCACCCGCTGCTTCTCTCCGCCCGATAGCTTGAGCCCGCGTTCGCCGACGCGGGTCGCGTAGCCCTCGGGAAGGCGGCGCACGAAATCGTGGATCCGGGCCAGCCGTGCCGCGCGTTCGATCTCGGCCTCGCCGGCGCCGGGCCTGCCGTAGGCGATGTTGTAGCCGATCGTATCGTTGAACAGCACGGTATCCTGCGGCACGATGCCGATTGCCGCGCGCAGGCTCGCCTGGGTCACTTCGCGGAGATCCGTCCCGTCGATCAGGACGCGCCCGCCGGTCGGGTCGTAAAATCGGAATACCAGGCGCGTGATCGTCGATTTCCCGGAGCCGGTCGGCCCGACGATGCCGAGCGTTCCGCCGGCGGCGACGGTGAAGCTCAGCCCGCGCAGGATCTCGCGTTCCGGCCGATAGCCGAAGCGGACGTTTTCGAACTCGATCCGGCCCGCAAGGCGCTCGGGCGCAGGGAGCCCGCGAGCGGAGGGGCGGTCCCTGACTTCGATCGGCGCCTCGAGAAGCTGGAACATCTGCTCCATGTCGAGCAGCCCTTGCCTGATCTCGCGATAGACGAAGCCCAGGAAATTGAGCGGCTGATAGAGCTGGAGGAGATAGGTGTTGACCAGCACGAATTTTCCGACCGTCATCGTGCCGGCCCGAACACCCTCTGCCGCCAGAAGCATCACGGCGGCGAGCCCGACGGCAACGATGATCGCCTGGCCGGTGTTCAGGACATTCAACGTCACCTGTGACCGCACCGCCGCCCGCTCGTAGCGAGCGAGCGATTCGTCAAATTTGCGCGCTTCGTGCTCCTCGTTGCCGAAATATTTCACCGTCTCGTGATTGATCAGGCTGTCCAACGCCTTGTTCTTGGCCTCGTTGTCGGTCTCGTTCATCGTGCGGCGGATGCGCAGCCTGACGCCGGTGAACCCGACCGTGAAAGCGAGATAGCTGCCGACCGCGAGGAGCGTGATCGATGCGAATCGCCAGTCGAATACGCGCCAGAGCACGAGCGTGACCAGCAGCACCTCGAACAGCGTCGGCAGCACGTTGAACACCGCGAGTCGCAGCACGCTTTCGATGCCATCGGTGCCACGGTCGATCACCCGCCCGAGTGCCCCGGTCTGGCGCTCGAGATGGAAGCGGAGCGAAAGCCGATGCAGGTGGCGGAAAGTTTCGAGGGCGATGGTTCTCACCGCCCGCTGTTGCACGGCGGCGAACAATGCATCGCGCAACTCGCCAAAGCCCGAGGCGCCGATGCGCAGAAGGCCATAGGCCAGGATCATCGCCGCCGGCAGCACGATGACGGCCGAGGCGGCCTTGGGGGCCAACGCATCGACCGCGCGTGAATAGGCGATCGGCACCATGACCGTCGCGACCTTGGCGGCAACCAGCGCCAGCCCCGCGGCGGCGACGCTGAATCGGGCGCGCGGATTGTTGCGCGGCCAGAGATAGGGGAGAAGTGCGCGGAGGGTGCCGAGGAGCGAGCCCCGGCCTCGGGTGGCGGCGGACATGGCCCCGCATGTGGCGTGCGGTCCCCCTCTTGGGAAGAAGCGTCCCGGCGCCTACCTCCCGCGGATGGCCCGAAGCCTGCTTCGCCACATCCTTCGTTGCCGCAACGCCCGCCTGCCCGGCAATTGGCTCAGGCTCTGGCTGGGTGGAGCGGCGGTGGGATGGATCAAGCCTGCGACCGCGGCCGAGATCCGCGCCGTGGCACCCGAGGCGCGGCAGAGCGAGCAGGGGCTTCTGCTCCCCGACGCCGCTTCCTTCGAGGCGATGGGGGAGGCGCTGGTCGCGCGCGGCATCGTGCGGCGGCGAAACGAGCTGTTTTCGGTTCGTGCCGGTCCGGATCAACCGGAGCTGGCCCGGCTCGACCGCGGCGCCTTGCCGTTGCTCGGCATCTGGACGGAGGGCGTGCATGTCAATGGGCTCGTCCGCCGCGGCGACGAGCCCTGGCTCTGGGTTGCCGAGCGGGCAGCCGACAAGGCGCTCGATCCCGGCAAGCTCGATCATCTCGTCGCCGGCGGATTGCCGGCCGGGCTCACGGCCTGGGACACGCTTTGCAAGGAGGCGGCGGAAGAGGCAGCCATTCCGGGCGAGCTGGCACGCCTGGCAGTTCCGGTCGGGCACTCGACCTACGCCATGGAACGGCCCGAGGGGCTGAGAAGGGACCGGCTGCACCACTACGACCTCTGGCTGCCGGAGGATTTCGCACCCCGGCCGGCAGACGGGGAAGTGGCGGGCTTTGCGCTCTGGCCGCTCAAGCGCGTGCTCGAGGCGGTGCGGGAGACCGAGGCTTTCAAGTTCAATGTCACCCTGGTGCTGATCGATCTCTTCCTTCGCCTGGCACTGATCGATCCGGGCGGGCGCGAAGGAAGGCGGCTGCGCGCTCTGCTCGAGGCCCCGATTGCGCCGTGACGGAGGGCCTCGGGCGGGCTCGCGCGACGGAACAGAGCAAATGGCTGGAAAAGCACCGCTGGCTGCCTGCCGTTCTGCTGCTGATCCTTCCCTGGGCGGCCCACCTGCCGCTGTGGCTGCTCGGCCTGAGCGCCGACCCGGTCTGGCAGAATTCGGGTGTCGGCCTCGGGACCCGGATCGGGCTCTTCAACGGATTGCGGAACGCCGACCCCAATGCCGGCTGGACCACCGAAGCGCTTGGCCGCCTGGCGGCGCTCGACTGGGTCCACGGCACGGTGCCGTGGTGAAACCCCGATGCCGGCGTCGGCATGCCGCTGGCGGGCGAAATGCAGCCTGCCACCTTCTTTTTTCCTTTCGTACTGCTGCTTTTGCTGAAGGGTGGCGTGCTCTGGCTGGGCATCGCCCTGGAGACGGTGGCCGGCCTTGCCGCCTACGCGCTCAGCCGCGAACTGGGCCTTGGCCGGCTGGCGGCGCTGACCGGTGGCGCGCTGTTCGCCCTGCTGTGGGCTTGGTTCCGATTGGTTGCAGACAGGCCCGGGCGAGCGGCCTTCGCTGGCCGCGTCGTTGCCGGGGGCGTGCCCGGGCTTCTGATCGCCGCGCCGCAACTCCTCGCCTTCGTCGACTACCTCGGACAATCCCAGATCGTGCACCAGTACCGGATGGGCGCGCTCACCCCCGCTCCCTCGATGCCACCTGCGAGTCTCCGGCAACGCTGCTGCGCCGGGAGCTTTTCATGCCCGGCTGGCGGGCGTTCGCGAACGGCCGCAGCACGCCACTCCGACCGAATGGCGCCCTTTTCCAGTCGGTCTCTCTTCCCTCCGGCAGGGGCCGTGTGCAATTCGGTTTCGCTCCGCCGGGCATCGCCTGGGCCTGGCTTGCGGCCCTGGCCGGGCTAGCCGGATTCGCATCCGTCTTCGCGTCGATGCTCAGCGAGCAGAGAAATATGCGGGCCGGCGAAAAGCCGTGACGTTCCTGATGGCTCTCGCGGCCCCGATGGCTGGCGGCGCGCGACTTCCGCCGCCAGCCTCTCGAGGCTCCGATCGGTCACGCCGAGAGCGTGGAGTGCGTTCATGGTCTGCTGAAGGTAAGCGGCGCAACTGCCGAGCGGCCCGGCGGCATGGGCGAGGATGTCGGCGATCGCGCTCTCCTCCAGCGTGCCGACATAGTGCGGATGCGCACGGTTGATGACGAATGTCACCGCACGGACCACCCCCTGTGCCGTCCGCACATTGACCCAGCGGGCGCGATAGGCGGTGCCGGCCATTTCGCGGCGCCATACGAGCAGCAGCTCGTCGCGCACCTCGGCAGCAGAGATGCGGAAGACAATGCCGTGGCAAGAACCGCCGCTGTCCAGCGCCATCATCAGCCCCGGCCGCTCCGGCGTGCCGCGGCCGAACGGCATGCCAAGACAGAACCGCCGATGCCAGCCAGAGAGCGTGCCAAGCTGCCGGGCGGCGAACAGGAAGGCCGGATTCCACATCAGGGAGCCATAGCCGAACACGCAGGCATCGCTCCCGGCTCTGTGTTCCGCGAGCGTGGCATCGAGCGAGGCCTCGATCTCGGCATCGCTCCTGATCTCTATCTTCGGATGCGCGAGTGCCCGCAAACGGGCCAGCATCGAACCGTCACGCAGCCCTTCGCGGGTGATGCGGAGGCCCGCCCGCCCGAACTCCGGCCCCTCCCCTGCCCCCGCCATGTCGGCGGCCGCAACGGGCGCGCGGAGCGACAGGGCTTCCTTCGATTCGATGCTCACGAACCGATCATACGCCGCACCGAAGCGCCGTCGATGTCCATTGCGATCCCGGTTGCGCCCGTCGATGACGCCGGCCGCGAAATCGGCTGTAATGCGCTGAGAAATGCAAAGAGATGCGCCCTTCGATCAAGCGCCGCCGCCGGCGCGGCCGGTTCCCGCCGCCCTGATCATCGTCTTCGTCGGTCGCGACCTGACCGGCGATGGCGTGATGAAACTGCCGTTCCTTCGCGCTCTCAGGCAGGCCTACCCGGAGGCGCGCATTCTCTGGGTCGTGGCAGGCCGGAGCGTCTTCGCAACCACGCTTCGACCGCTCACCGGGAATCTCATCGACGAGGTGATCGAGGACACGGCGATCGGAAGCTCATGGCGTGATCCCCTGCGCTCCCGATTGGCGCTTCCCCGTGCCGATCTCCTGATCGACACCCAGCGGCATGTCCCAACCAGCCTGGCTCTGCGCCGGTATGGCGCCAGGGTTTTCGTTTCCGCCGCGGCGGGTTGGCTGCTCTCGGCGCTGCGGCCGGCCGAGCGGAGCAAGCGGGCTTCCATGCTCGGCCAGATGCTGCAGCTCCTTGAGGCGTGCGGGGCCACGCCGGACCTCTCCACATTGCCGCCCCTCGCACTTCCGGCGGACCTCGAGGCCGAGGCAGCGGCGCGGCTCCCCGCGGGCAGCCCGCTCGTCGGCCTCGCCCCCGGGGCCGGAGGGCGTCACAAGTGCTGGCCGCTGGCCGGGTTTCTCGCTCTTGGCCGGGCCCTCTCCGAGCGTGGATTGAGGCCGGTCGTGCTGCTCGGACCGGATGAGCAGGAGTGGCGCGGGCAGGTCGAAGAAGAACTCCCGGATGCCCTGCTGCCGATCGGAGCCACCGATTCGCCGCTGATGACCATGGCCCTCGCACGGCGGCTCGCGGCCGCGGTCGCGAACGACAGCGGCGCCGGCCACCTTCTGGCGGCCGCCGGCACGAAACTCATTTCGCTCTTTGGTCCGACGGCAGCGGAGAAATTCGCACCCTTCTCACCCGGCGGGATGATCATCCGTGCGCAGGATTTCGGCTCGGCGGAGATGGCCGCGATCCCTGTGAAGGCAGTCCTGACGCACGTGCTGGAAGCCTTGTCACCGGGCCTTGCCCGGTGATGCGCCACTTTCAGCGATGGGCGCCGCTCTGCTGCGGATCGTTCGCCAGCATGGTGCACCGTGGGGGGGCGACCGGCTCCACGTAGCCGCGCGAAGCGGCGAACAGCGCAAGCTGGGTCGGGCTGGCAAGCGCCAGGACCTCCGGGAAGAGCACCAGGTGGTGCTGGCAGAAATCGGTCCCCTCGGCCACCCCGACCTCGCTCATCTTATTGGCAACATTGGTGATATAGGAATCGTGCGCGGTCTGGCCGGCGCGGCCGTAGGTGTGCTCGAAATACACCAGGAGCTGCTCGTCGTCTTGCAGGAGAACAGCCTTGAAGCGCATGACGAAGGCGTCGTACTGCGAATCGGCGTTACAGGTGAGCGCGGTCACCATCAGCTCGCTCTTCAGCCCCGCCACATCGAACATCGCTGCTTCATCCGGCGTCGCGCATGCCATCGCGACCGACACCCCGAGCAGGGTCGTCGCTGCAAGGCCGTAGATGGCGGCGAGCAATCTTGGCATCTTTTCCCTCCACTGATCGACCGGACCCGGATGGCCAGCCCGCGATTCACGCCCTCCGACGATTCCGCCTCGGACGATCGCAGGCTAGCTGAGACGCGGCCTGAAGTAAGCCGTGCATCGTTGCCCAAGGCAAGCCAAATCTCCCGCCACTCTCCCAGGCTGAAAGTTTTCCGGCGGCGCCGGTTCAGGGTTGAAGATTATCGCTTTGGACGGCCACCCGCCACGCTTGGCCGAGATCGTCCGGATCACTTTTGCGGCGCTGGCCTTGGCTTCCGGGCCCGGCCGGGAGGGCGCGGCCTGGGTGGCAGCCTCGCCGCATCGAGGATTGCCAGCATCGCCGCAACCGTTTCGGGTGGCAGCCGGGCCAGAGTCTGCTGCAGGCGATTGGCCAGCGCCGTCTGGTCAGGGGTCAACCCGGCGGTGTCCATCCGCACCTTCGGATTCGAGATGCGGGCCAGACGCACCAGTTCTTCGGCATCATCCCAGATCAGGCCGAAGAACTCGCAGACCTGGTGCACCAGCCCCGGGCTCGGCGCGCCGCGCCTGCCATGTTCGAGAGCGGAGAGATAAGCCGGCGTCACCTGCAGCCCGGCCGCGAGATCGGCCAGCCGGACCCCTCTTTCTGCCCGGAGACCGCGCACGCGCGAGCCGAACGGGGTCATCGCTTCTTTCGCAGCAGGAGCAGCACCGAGCCCGGATTGGCACGGTGCGGGTGGCAGGCGCCGAGCAGCAGGGGCCGGAGGGCAGGTCCGTTCAGCCAGTGCGAAATTTCGCGGCGGATCACCCCGCCCTGCGGCCCTGCTCCTCGCCCGGTGATCACTTCGACAGCCCGATGGCCGTCCGCGGCGGCGCGCTGGAGAAACTCCTCGAGTGCGCGCGCTGCCCGCATTGCCGTCATCCCGTGCAGATCGAGAGTGAGCTCCGGGCGGATCTGCCCGGAGGAGAACCGCCGCCAGTTGGCGCGATCGAGGCCGGGCGGCGCTTTTCCGATCACCAGGGATGCGAGGGGTTGCGGAATGGGTATGCTGATGGGCGTGCCTGCGGTGTTCGCGGGCGGCTTCGGCGCGGGCGGAGCGACGGGTGCTGAGTGCGCCGGCGATGCCGCCGGTCGGGCACTGCCCGAAAGTGGCCTGACCTGAGCGGCAAATTCGCGCCACGCTCTGCGATCGGCGAGCGCTTCTTCCGGTTCAGGTTTCGCCGGACGGAGCGGCATCGTCTTCGATGAGAACGATGTGCAGCCGGCGCGGCCCGTGGGCACCGAGTTCGAGCGTCTGCTCGATATCGGCGGAGCGCGATGGCCCGGTCACCAGCATCACGTTGCGCGGCATGAACCGCGCGGTTTCCCCGTCTTGCTGCGCGGCCCGGAGGAGATCCCAGGCCTCTTCATAGGCACCGACGATGCGGCTTGCGCGGAGCAGGATAATCTCGGTTTCGACCAGGAGGTTGAGCGTGGTCGGCCGGACAGGAGCCGAAGGCAGCATCAAGGTCCCGGTTTCCGCCACCGCGGCGAAGGCCTGCTGGACGCCGACGATGTCCGTTGCCTCGGCCCGGCCCGTGTGCAGCCGCAGCAGCGGCCGTTCCGACCAGGGCAGCGCCAGGAGTTCGGGGTGCGGTCCCACGACCAGGTCGGTCGGCAGGTTCTGGCGAGCCAGATAGTCGGCGATGGCCCCCGGCACGGCGGCGAGGTCGGCGAGACGCTCGACCGTTCCGTATTCCTTCTCCACGCTGCGCACGAAAAGGGCGATCTGCTCGGGGCGTGGCAGGCGCGAGCGGGCCGGGATGAGGCCGCGCGGATGGCAGGCCAGCCGACCGAGCAGCATGGCCGTCTGGTCGGGCGGCAGCGGGCCGCGGCCGAGCGAGCGGCGGATGGTCGCGAGCACGGCTTCCCGGCTCACCGCCCGCTCCGACCCTGGCGCCTGTAGCGGCTGAAGAACGTCTCGCCCTCGGGTGCCGGCAGGTCGCGGCCCGCCGTCCAGCCTCCGGCGAGGGGCAACCGGCGGAAGCGTCCGTGCCTCCGCCCGGCGAGGCCGAGAGCCAGTGCGGCAGCCCGGGTGGCGAGACGGTAGATGCCGGGGCGCCGCGCGAGCCACGCCCAGAGCGCCAGATTGCGCCGCACGAAGGGCGGTCCGAGGTGCCGTTCGAACTCGCGCTCCCGCCAATGCCGCATCATCCCCGGCAGCGGGATTTTCATCGGGCAGACGCTCTCGCACCGCCCGCAGAAGGTGGAGGCGTTCGGCAGGTGCCCCGCCTTGTCCACCCCGATCAGCGCCGGTGTCAGCACCGCTCCCATCGGGCCGGGATAAACCCAGCCATAGGCGTGCCCGCCGACCACCCCGAACACCGGGCAGTGGTTCATGCAGGCGGAACAGCGGATGCACCGCAGCATGTCCTGGAACTCGGTCCCGAGCATGGCGGAGCGGCCGTTGTCGAGCAGCACGACGTGATACTGTTCCGGCCCGTCCAGGTCGCCCGGACGGCGCGGCCCGGTCGAAAAGGTCGTGTAGACGGAAAAATCCTGCCCCGTGGCCGAGCGTGCGAGCAGGCGGAGCAGCACGCTGGCGTCTTCGAGCGTGGGCAGCATCTTCTCGATGCTCGCCAGCACGATATGCACCTTGGGCAGCGTCTGCGTGAGATCGCCGTTGCCTTCGTTGGTGACGATCACGCTGGAGCCGGTCTCGGCAATCAGGAAATTGGCGCCCGTGATGCCGACGTCGGCGGCAAGGAAACGCTGACGGAGTTCATCGCGCGCCTCGGTGAGGATGTCATGCCGTTCGTGGAAGACGCGATCGGCCGGCAAATCCCTGTGCGCGGCGCGGAACCGGGCCTCCCAGTCCTCGCGGTTGAGATGGAAGGCCGGCGCGATGATGTGGCTGGGTGGCTCGTGGCCGAGTTGAATGATGTATTCGCCGAGATCGGTCTCGACCGGCGTGATGCCGTTGGCTTCCAGGAAGTCGTTGATCCCGATCTCCTCGCTGATCATCGACTTGCCCTTGGTCACGACCTTCGCGCCGACCCCGCGGCAGATGCCGAGCACTGCCTCGCGCGCATCCGCGGCGGTGGCGCACCAATGCACTTCGCCACCCGCTTTGGCGACGTTCTCGGCCCATGTCTCGAGATAGAAATCCAGGTTCTCGAGCGTGTGGTCCTTGATCTCCCGCCCGATCTCGCGGAGTTCCTCGAATTCCGGCAATGCCGCGACCGCCGCGGCGCGGCGGTGCTGGAAATGCGGCTTGGTGCGTTCGAGCGCACGCTGCAGTCCGGCGTCGGCAAGCGCCGCCGAGGCGTTCTTCTTGAAGGCGGGGCTGTTAGGCAGCATGGCTTAACTCCGGGGCTGGCCTTACCCCAGCACCCGACCGCAGAGAAGGGTGGGCGGCGAAGCGGGGGCTCCTTCCACGGCACCTCGGGTCCCGATTCCGACGTTCGTCAGGATTGCCGCGGGCCGGAATCGGGACACTCGATCATTTGTTTCCAGTGGCCTCTGATCCCCTCCGTTCGTTGCAAGGGGCAGCGAACTTCGGGAGCAGGACACTGGCCGGATGGCGACGCCGGGCATCGGAGCAATCGCTGCTTACTCCGCCAACCCAAGCCCGTTTGACGGCGGCCGGCTAAGATACTAGCATATTAGTGTCACGTGCGTGCCTCGCGGAGAAGGAAACGATGGAGCCCGACATATTCTGCCGGGTAGAGACCGAGGTCGGCGAGTCCCCGCTCTGGGACGAGAGGCGAAACTGTCTTTGGTGGGTTGACCTTCTGAAAGGCGAATTGCACGCCTGCCGTCCCGGCGGACGAGATGAAGTCCGCGCGTCTATCGGCCGGAGCCTCGGGTTCGTGGTACCTTTCGATCGGGAAGCGTTTGTCGCCGGGACCCGAGACTCGGTAGGCATCCTCACCCTTTCCGACGGCACGTATGTGCCCAGGGTTGCGCTCGAACAAACTCGCCCGGCTTATCGAAGCAACGACGGCAAATGTGACCTTCGCGGCAGGCTCTGGCTCGGTACCATGTCGGATGAACACTGGAAGGACGGGAGATGGTACCGCGTGTCGGGCGATGACCGGCTGTTCGAATGGAGCGGTGCTGCCGATCTCCCGAATGGACTCTGCTGGAGCCTCGACGGCACCATGATGTACGTCGCGGACAGCGGACGCAGCGTCATCGAAACCTGGTCTTATGACGTCGACGTCGGGCTGCCCGGAAGCCTCCTGAGCATCCTTTCCATTCCCCCTGCCGAAGGTCGCCCTGACGGAATGACCATCGACGCAGAAGGGCACATCTGGGTTGCGCTCTGGGGCGGCGGCGCGGTGCGCCGCTATCGACCCGATGGCGTTCTGGACATGCACATCAAGGTCCCGGTGAGTCTCGCAGCAAGCTGTGTATTCGGCGGCGAGAACCATGATCTGCTGTTCATCACGACCGCGCGGTACAAGTTGAATGTCCAGCAGCTTGCCAACGAGCCGCTGGCGGGATCCGTCTTCGTGTGCCGTCCCGGGCCGACAGGGATGGCCGCAGACGGGTTCGGGCGAGGTCGACCGTGACGACCCAGAGCCCGGCAATGCATTCCCCGGCGGCAAAATGAGCGAATCTCACCCATCCTTGCCGCGTGCCGGCGCGCCGCCATTGCTGTCACTGGTCGATGTCACCAAGGTCTATCCGCCCCGCTTGCACGCATTGCGCCAGGTCGACCTGACGCTGCGGAGTGGTGAGATCGTCACCTTGCTCGGAGCGAACGGAGCGGGAAAATCCACGCTGGCAAAGATTCTGACCGGCGCTGAAACGCCGACCAGCGGGACACTCAGCTGGGATGGACGGGATTTGCAGATCCCCTCGCCGGCAGCAGCGAAACGGCTCGGTATCGGCATCGTCTTCCAGGAGTTGAACCTGCTGCCGAACCTGACTGCGGCGGAGAACGTCGTCCTCGGCAATTCCCCAGGCAGCATGCTCGGTCCGTTCTCCGCGACGGCCGCCGAACGCGTGTACAAGCGCTACTCAGTGCTGGTCCCGGCCGCACCGGATCCGAATACCGTGCTGCGCCCGCTCAGCGTCGGCCAAAGGCAGAAGGTGGCCATCATCAGGGCCCTGGCCCATCAGCCCCGGTTGCTGATCATCGACGAGGGCACCTCGAGCTGGAACCTGACCGAGCGCCACGAATTCCAGGAGGTGCTGAAGCGACTGGCTCACCAGGGCCGTCTCGCGGTTTTGTACATCACGCACTTCATCGACGACGCGATCGATGTCGGCGATCGGGTGGTCGTCTTGCGGGATGGGGCGAAAGTCTACGAGGGGGAGACGGGCGCTCGCATTTCCCATGCCGGGATCATCCGCGCGATTTCGGGAGAACTCCACGTCACGCAGCCGACACCCTCGACCTCGCGCCCTCGCGAACCGAGCGCTTCCCAAGGACACAGAGTGCCTGTCCTTGCCGTGGAAGACCTGGCCACAAGGAGCATCGGCCCGCTCCGCTTCACCGTCTCCGCTGGCGAATGTGTCGGGTTTTACGGCTACCCCGGTTGCGGGGCAACGGAAACCCTGGAGGCGATCGCCGGTTTGATCCCGCACCGTGGGACCGTGCGCTGGAACAACATGCGTCTCAAGCAGAACGCGACCCACAGGCTCCGGCACGGCGTTGTCCTGTGCTCCGGAGACAGGTCCCGGCAAGCGATTTCTTCCTGGCCTTTGTACCTCAACGTTGGCCTGCCCAGATTATTCAAACGCTCCATGTTGCTGCCTGTGCCTCAGCGCGAATTCGTGCGGACCGCCGAGGTGCTGGTTCGCCGGTTTGGTGTCAAAGGCGACGTGTGGACCCGCCTCGCGGCGCTGAGCGGGGGAAATCAGCAAAAGGTGATCGTCGGAAGCGCCTTGGAGCTGGACAGGCCGCTCTTGATACTGGGCGACGATCTGACGCGAGGCATCGATGCAGTCGCGAGATCGGAGATCCATCGGATCATGAAGGCGACGCTCGGCGAGGATGTCGCCGTCATCGTATGGTCGACCGACCCGGGTGAAATCACGGAACTCTGTTCCCGGGTTTATATATTCGCTCAAGGGTACATCGTGAGCGAGCTGGCAGGCGCGGAGATAACGAGTGACAGCCTCGAATATCTTGCGCGGACCAGGGCAGGCCAGTCGGCTGTGGCGTAGGATGCACAGCATGACAGGGCCGCGGATTTTGCGCGAAGCAGGTGAGTTTCTCGAGCGGCACGGGCAAAAGCTTGCCGTGCCGGGAGTCCTGTTGCTGTTCGTGGCCTATATGGGGATCTCCAGCCCGGTCTTCCTGCAGGGCAGCAACCTGATCAATATCGCGTCGACGATTTCCCCCATCACCATCGTCGCGATGGGCATGGCGCTTCTGCTGATATCCGGCAACTTCGATCTCTCGGTCGGCGGGGTGGGAGCGCTTGGCGTCGTCGCCGGTTCGCTCATCATCAATCATGCCGGCACCCTTGCTGGCGTCATGGCCCTGCTGGTGACGGGCCTCCTATGTGGCGTGATCAACGGGTTCATCGTCACCATTGTCGGCGTCAACTCACTGGTTGCGACGCTGGGTACTGGCTATATCTGGTCCGGGCTGGCGTACGTGCTCGCCGGGTCCAGCCCGATTACGCTGAGCACAAACGATCTCCCGGACATGATTACCTACGCACCGGGAGGCATCCAGGTCTCGGTGATCATTGCGCTGGCGGTGATCGCCATCGCATTCTGGTACTCGCGCACGATTGCCGGCCACAGCCTCTATGCCGTTGGCGCCAACCGGGAAGCAGCGCGCCTGGCCGGCGTTCCCGTGACGCTCGTATCCTTCATCCCCTTTATCCTGACAGGGTTGTTCGCAGCGATTGCCAGCGTCGTGACGATCGCGTTCATCGGAGGCGGGGTTCCGGAGACCGGGACCGACTGGCCCCTCCAGGCCATCGCGGCCGCCGTGGTTGGAGGAATCAGCATTACGGGCGGCGAAGGCTCGATCTTCGCTGCGGTGGTCGGGATGGCATTGATCGGGGTGGTGCAGAACGGTCTTGTGCTGCTCGGGATCAACAGCAACCTGCAGACGGTGGTGCTCGGGATCGTCATCATTCTTGCCGTCGCTGCCGATGTGCGGTTCAGGCAACGGTTCGGCGATGCCGCGCTGAAGAGGGCGGGTGAGATCAGATTCCCCAGGCTGGCCGCACCAAGGCAACAACCGACGAGAATCACCCCTGCCGGTGGCGCCGGTGCCGAAGCCCCTGCTCGGGGGCAGGCGGCGCACCGGGTCGGAGACAGCAACTGAACAAGCCAGAAAAGGAGACGCCGGAATGATGCAAGTCCCCGCCAGGATGCCTGGCAACGCATGCTCGCCCTCCGCCAGGAAGTTTGCCGTCTTTGCGATCACCCTCGGGATGGTCGCCTTCGCAGGCTGTGGCAGCGGAAGGGCTGCTACCACCTCGACCCCGGTCATCTACAACCTGCAACCGGTCCTTTTCCCCTATGTCACAGCGACGAATCAGGGAGTGGACTCGGAGGCGAAGGCGCTTGGCCTGAAGGTCGTCTATGCGAACGCGAACGGCTCGGTCACGACGGCGATCGCGCAAATCCATGACGCGATCATCGCCCATGCGGTGGGAATCGTCATCAATCCTCTGTCTTCCACGGCGCTGGTCCCCGCCATCTCGGATGCTATTCATGCAGGTGTCTGCGTCGTCTCCGTGACAGACAATTTCGGGCCGAACACGGGGGTCGTCTATCCGGCGGGAGCCAAGGGTTACGTAGGCTGGAATGAATTCTACAGCGGAAGCCTGGCGGGCGATTGGCTCGCGAAGCACGTCGGCTACAAAGGCGACGTGGCAGTAGAACTCGGCGATACGGCGCATGGTGCGAGTGCGTGGCGCTACCAGGGGGCGCTCTCGGAGTGGAAAAAGTACCCCGGCATACACGTTGTTTCCCTTCAGCAGTACAACTTCAACCTGGACACGATCAGGGGGCAGGTCCTGGCCCTGGTCACCAAGTACGGCCCCAACCTGAAAGCCCTGCTCATCGATACCAACCCCGGCTCCGTCGTCGCCATTCGCGCCATCAACACGACAACCGACCGCAACCACGTCGCGATTGCCAGCGTTGGCGGTGAAAAGCAGATGCTGGAGTTGATTGGCCAGGGCTATCCGGCCGCCGACGTTCCGGAAGTGCCGGTCCAGGAAGGCGTCCAGGGGGTCAAGCTCGTCAACGACTGTATCCATGGCGACAAGAACCCGGTTGCCTTCCTGGAGCAGGACCTGCCGGGTGTCAGCGTGCTCAAGCCGTACAATTACGTCATCGACAAGAGCAATGTCCAAATCTTCAAGCCGGACTGGTAAGCCGGGCACTTTGCTGCGATGGAGAGAAGATGATGCGGGTGGTATTGGGGCAGACCCAGGATGTTGACAACGAGTTTCTGAGTTTCGCGAAGCAGCTCGGGCTCCACGGCGTACAGGTGAACACGCCACGCCTGCCCGGTGACGGTTCCTGGGAGTACGGCGGCATCGCCGAACTGGTGGAGAAGTGTGCGAGCCAGGGGCTCGAGCTCGAGGCGATCGAGGGACTGCCCATCCGCTTCTACGATAAAGTCATGCGTGGCCTGCCCGGTCGGGATGAACAGATCGCGAATGTAGCGAAAACCATCAGGAATCTCGGCAGGGCAGGCGTGCGCTACCTCGGATACCATTTCATGCCGCTGAGTGTCTGGCGAACTGGCAATCTCCCGAGCGGCCGTGGCGGGGCGTACGTGACGAGTTTCGACGCCGGGCAGGTTGCCGAAGCCGCGCGCAACGGGACGCTGCTGATCTCCCGACGAGATCTGACATCCGAGCACGATTCCTTTGTGAAAGGCGAAGGCCTCCAGGACGGGAGCGGATGTCGGGCTGAAGACCTCTGGGAGAATTACCGATATTTCGCGACGGCGCTGGCACCGGTAGCGGAACAGGCTGGCGTCATCTGTGCGCTGCACCCTGACGATCCACCCGTCAACGAGCTTGGCGGCTTTCCCCGGATCATCAACACCCCGCAGGCGCTTGACCGAGCCATGTCCGTCGTCGACAGCCCGTGCTGGCAGGTGCTGCTGTGTCTCGGGTCTGTATCGGAAACAGGAGGGGAAGATGCCGTACTCGAATCGATTCGGGTGCTCGGCGGTAGAAACAAAATTGCATACGTCCATTTCCGCGACGTGAAGGGCACCGTTCCCAGTTTCGAGGAGTGCTTTCTGGGGGAAGGAAACTTCAACCCGATGAGGGTCATGGCGGCGTTGCAGGACGCCGGATTCGACGGATTCGTCATGGATGACCACGTGCCGGCCGTTATCAACGACACGTCATATCACCATCGGGCTCGCGCATATGCGGTTGGCTACCTGCAGGGGCTGATCGCGGGCACGGAGAGCCGATGACCCGTCATGATCGTGCGCTCCTTTCGGAGACGCGAGGGATGCCGCAGATCAACCGGAACGCCACCGGCCCCGGTGGCCAGCGCCACCTGCTGCGCAACAGAGTCTATTTTGATGTCAGGGGACGCATCGTGAGCGGCGATCTGAGCCCGGGTGACCAAATCTCGATCGAGGGTGTCGCAACGGCGTATGGCGTCAGCCGCACACCGGTCCGCGAGGCACTTCTGCAACTCGCTGAAGAGGAATTGGTGGTCATCGTCCCGCAGGTCGGTGCCAGCGTGGCGCTCGTGGACCTGAGGAAGGTCTACGAGGCGCAGTTCGTGCGCGAGGTCCTGGAAAGGGCGTGCCTGGCAGCCGGCGCGAAAGTCCCGAATCCAGATATCATGGTCTCTTTGAGTAAAGCCTTGCGTGCTCAACGGGCCGCCATCCGGGAGCGGGAGTCTGCCGAATTCTACCGCTGCGACGAGGTGTTCCATAATCTGCTGTGCTCGATGAGTGGCCACTCCGGCATCAGCAAGATCACGAATTCGGCGCGCGCGCATCTGGATCGACTCCGGCAGCTTTCGCTCAGAAATAACTTCGGGCTCATGGAAGCGCTTTACGGCGAGCACCGCATACTCGTCGAGGCATTGGGACGAGGCGATCTTGCGAAGGCTGATCAGACACTACGGAATCATTTGCGGCGGATATTCCGCTACACTGATGAGCTGCGCCAGCGACACCCGGAATTTTTCGTCGAGCAGGCCCCGGAATTGCGGGCACTCGGCGACGCGGCGACTGAATTGAGCCGCTCCTGTTCGTCACCTGAAACGATGAGCGGCCTGACCAGGGCGGCTGGCAACTGAAGCAAGGTGTGATCGCGGTCGAGTGCTCGTGAGCGTCCCTTCGGACTGAGGGCCGTGCCGACCCGGGAGTCCAAGGTTGTGGATTGCGCGGGCCGGCGTGCCTTCCGCCACCCGGACGGCGTGTCACAGGGCCGCGATCCTGCGTTTGCAAATCAGCGGTCGAGGTCCCACATCAGCGCCATGCGACGGCGCGATCTTCTGCTGGCCTTGCCGGTTTCTGCGGCGGCGATGCTGCCGCTCCTGCAACCCGCGGCGGCTGCGCAAGGCCCCGTCCCGGCCCGCCTGACGCCGGCGGACCAGGAGACGGTCGAGCAGATCGCGGCCTATCTCAACAGCCTCGCCTCGCTGAAGGCGAAGTTCCTGCAGATCGCGCCGGACGGCTCGGTGAGCCAGGGCCTCGCCTGGTTGGAGCGGCCGGGGCGGATGCGCTTTCAGTACGACCCGCCCAGCCCCTACCTGCTGGTTGCCGGGCATGGCCTGCTCGTGTTCCACGATTCCAGCCTCAACCAGACCACCAACATCCTGCTTTCATCGACGCCGCTCGGGGTGCTGCTCGCGCCGCACATCGAACTCTCCGGCTCGGTGACGGTCACTGCATTCGAGCGCTTGCCGGGCGAAATCGACCTCACCCTGGTCCGCACCGCCGCCCCTGAAGCGGGCAGCCTCACCCTCGTCTTCTCCACCAGCCCGCTCCAGCTCCGCCAATGGGCCGTGCGCGACGCCCAGGACAAGGTGACCAGGGTCACGCTTTACGATGTCGAGCTTGGCGGGCAGTTTCCTGACCATCTTTTTACCTTTGTTCCGCAGCCTCAGGTCGGCACAAACGCCAAGGGACGCTAGGCGGACGTGCGCGCCTGAGCTAATCTTCGAGCCAAGAACAAGCTCTTCGCACACCATGATGAAGCCTCTCGTCGGCATCAGTTGTTGTCGCAAACAGTTCGGTAGCTTTGGAAGCCCGAGCCACGCCGCCTCCGATACCTACGTCCGCGCCGTCGATCGGCTCGTCGGGGCGGTACCCGTCCTGATCCCCGCCAATGGCGAGGCCGCGGACATCCCCTCCCTGCTCTTCCGGCTCGACGGCATCATCCTTACCGGCAGCCGCTCCAACGTCCGGCCCGAGTACTACGAGGGTCCGCCGCACGCGGAGGGAACGCCCGAGGACGAGGCGCGCGATGCCGTCACGCTGCCGCTGATCCGCGGTGCCATCGCCGCCGGAGTGCCGCTGCTTGCGATCTGCCGCGGGCTGCAGGAACTCAACGTCGCACTCGGCGGCAGCCTGCATCAGCGGCTGCAGGAGCTTCCCGGGCACTTCGATCATTCGACCCCGATGCAGCCTTCGGCGCGCATGCGCACCGCCAAGGCGCATGCCGTGCGCCTCGTTCCGGGCGGCTTCGTCCATCGCCTCGCCGGCACGAGCGAGATCGCCGTCAATTCCCTTCACAATCAGGGCATCGACGTTCTCGCCCCTGGCCTTGCCGCCGAGGGAACAGCACCGGACGGGACGATCGAGGCAGTCCGTGTCATCGGTGCCTCGGCCTTCGCCTATGGCGTGCAGTGGCATCCCGAGTACGATTTCGAGACCGATCCGCTCTCGCGCCGCATCTTCGCCGCCTTCGGCGAAGCGGTCTGCGAGCGCGTCGCCGGCGCAAGGCTGCCCGCCGCCGCAGACTAGATCCGTGGCGGGCTGGCTGTGCAGCCGACACGGGTCTCGCGGTTTATTCGAGCCCGCGATTTACGCCCTCCGACGATTCCGCCGCGGGCGATCGCGGGCTGAGCCCGGCATTTCCTGCCGGGCATTTACCCGACAGTAATCACACCCTCGCGCCCTTGCAGCGCGGCATCAGGGCCGGGGGTACGATGCGCGCAGGCGGGTTCCAGCCCAGCGGATTCCAAAAGGGGTCGGCGCGATGAAAGCGCTCATCGCCGGGCTCAGGGCTCTCGGCACCGTGCGGCTTGTCGCGCTCGGCGCCGTCGGTGTCGGCATGCTCGCGCTCTTCGCCCTCCTGGCAGTGAGCGGCGGCAGCCGCCCGACGGCGCTGCTGTACGGCGATCTCAGCCTCTCCGACGCGGCCCGGATGACAGAGCAGCTTTCCGCCCAGCACATCCCCTACCGCCTCGGTGATGACGGCCACGCCATCTATGTCGGGGCCGACGAGGTGCCGCACGTGCGCGTGCCGCTCGCCGCCAAGGGCCTGCCGAACAGCGGCTCCGTCGGCTACGAGATCATCGACCACCTGAACAGCCTGACCACCAGCCAGTTCGTCGAGACCATCGACGAGACCCGTGCCCTGGAGGGTGAACTGGAGCGGACGATCGCCGCCATCGAGGGTGTGCGGGCGGTGCGCGTCAATCTCGTGCTGCCGAACCGTGCGCCGTTTGCCCAGGAAGAGCAGCCGGCGCGGGCGAGCATCCTGCTCACCATGCAGGGTGCCGCAACGCTCGATCGCGAGGGCGTGCAGGCGATCCTCAACCTGGTTGCGGCTGCCGTGCCCGGTCTCAAGCCCGACCAGATCGCGATCGTGGACAGCCGTGGCGAACTTCTGGCCCGCGCCGGCGCACCGCTCAGCGATATCGGCGGCGCCAAGAGTGCCGATGCTGTCGAGCAGTCGGCCGCGATGCGCCTCTCGCACGCAGTCGAAGCGATGCTCGACCGTACCCTTGGCCCGGGCCAGTCGCGTGCCGAAGCCACGGTCGCGATGGATTTCGACCGCATCAGCCAGACCACCGAACAGTACGGTCCGAACGGGCAGGTGGCGCGCTCCGAGCAGAGCATCGATACCAGCAACACCAGTTCCAAGGGGCCCGCCACCGTGACCGTGCAGAACAACCTGCCCGGCGCTCAGGCTGCCGCCGGCCCCCCTAACGGCACGGTCGAGAAGAAGCGCGAAGAGACCACGAACTACGAAATCAGCCGCACCGTTCGCAACCTGACGCACAACCAGCCGGACATCAAACGCATCAGCATCGCGGTGCTGGTGGACTGGAAGAAGACCGTCGATCCGAAGGGCAAGGTCGCCTGGCAGCCGCGCTCGCCGGCCGAACTTGCCGCCATCACGGCATTGGTGAAGAGCGCGATCGGCTTCGATGCCAAGCGCGGAGATACGGTCGAGGTGGCCAGCATGCGCTTCGCGGGCGTGGGCGAGTCCCAGCCGGCGGCGCCGAAGTCCTGGCTCGGCGTTCAGCTCAGCCACGCCGACGTGATGCAGCTCGCCGAGACGCTGCTGTTCGGCGTGATCGCGGTGCTCGCCCTCCTGCTCGTGCTCCGCCCGATGGTGTTCCGCCTGAGTGCGGTGGCCGGCGGCCCCGCCGAGGCTGCCCAGTTGCCGTCGCCCGGGGCGAAAGCGCTTCCCGCCGCGGCTTCACAGCCGGCAGAATCTTCCTGGCCCGGGCCGCTTCGCCTGATCGAGGACGAACGCATGATCGATGTCGCCAACGTCGAAGGCCAGCTTCGCGTCTCTTCGGTGCGCCGGGTCAGCAACCTGGTCGATAAGCATCCGGAGGAGACGCTCTCGATCGTGCGCGGATGGATGGCAAAGGAAGCCGGCTGAATGGAACGGGGGACGGAATATCGCACGCTCACCGGGGCGCGGAAGGCCGCGGTCTTGATGCTGGCGCTCGGCGAAGAGCAGTCGGCCCGGCTTTTCGGGCTGATGGAGGACGACGAGATCAAGGAGATCTCCGCGGCGGTCGCCACACTGGGCCCGGTTTCTGCGGAGATCGTCGAGCGGCTCTGCCACGAGTTTGCGGAAAGCCTCGGCGGCTCCAGCACTCTCGTCGGCTCCCATGAGACGATCGAGCGCCTGCTCGGCAAGGCGATGGCACCGGAGCGTGTCGGGCAGATCATGGAGGAGATCCGCGGCCCGGCCGGGCGGACGATGTGGGGCAAGCTCGGCAACGTCAACGAGGCGGTGCTCGCCAACTATCTCAAGAACGAATACCCGCAGACGGTCGCCGTGGTGCTCTCGCGCATCCGGCCCGAGCATGCGGCACGGGTGCTTGGATTGCTGCCCGAACCCTTCGCCATCGAGGTCGTGCTCCGCATGTTGCGCATGGAGAGCGTGCAGAAGAACGTGCTGGAGGGCGTCGAGCGGACGCTGCGCGCCGAGTTCATGTCCAACCTCGCGCGCAGCACCCGGCAGGATCCGCACGAGGTGATGGCGGAGATTTTCAACAGCCTCGATCGCCAGTCCGAGTCCCGCTTCCTGACGGCACTCGAGGAACGCAACCGTGAATCGGCGGAGCGGGTCAAGGCGCTGATGTTCACCTTCGACGATCTGCAGCGCCTGACGCCGCAGGCGATCCAGGCCGTGTTGCGGGCGGTTCCGAAGGACCGCCTGCCGCTCGCGCTGAAGGGCGCGTCGGAAGCCGTGCGCATCCTTTTCTTCAAGAATCTCTCGGAACGCGCCGGCAAAATCCTGCGCGAGGAAATCGAGGCGCTGGGGCCGGTCCGCCTGCGCGGCGTGGACGAGGCACAGGCTGCCGTCGTCGCCACCGCCAAGGAGCTCGCCCAGCAAGGCGAGATCGAGCTCGGCAACAGCAAGGACGAGGAGATGGTCTATTGAACCGCTGTCCCCCTCCGCTGACTTCGAACGAGGAGGCCACGCATGCCGGTTGACATGCCGCTCGACGAGCTGGCCAAAACGCCGCAGGCGGAGCGCCAGTCCACGGGAACGGCCGGCCACACGGCACGCGACCTGGAGGCGGTCTACGACATTCCGGTAACGGTCAGTGCGGTGCTCGGCCGGACCACCATGCAAGTCAACCAGCTCCTCAAGCTCGCACGCGGGGCGGTGATCGAACTCGATCGCAAGCTCGGCGAGGCGATCGAGATCTACGTCAACAACCGCCTGGTGGCGCGCGGCGAGGTCGTCATGATCGACGAGACGCGGCTCGGCGTGACGATGACCGAGATCGTCAAGACCGAGCGCGGCGGCTGAGCCCACCTCGATGCGCGTTCTGATCATCGGTTCACTGGCCGGCGAACTCGGCCAGGCGGCGCGGATCGCGATCGCCCGCGGTGCCAGGCTCGATCAGGCCGACGATGCCGAGCCGGGGGCTCGAACGGCTGCGTGCGGCAGCCGGGGTCGATCTCGTGCTGATGGAGATCGGTCACGACATCGCGGCCTTCGTGCGCGCACTGGCGAGCGAACGGATCAACGTTCCGATCGTCGCCTGCGGCAGCAACGCCGACGCCGGCGCGGCGGTTGCCGCGATCCGCGCCGGAGCGCGGGAATTCCTGGCGCTGCCGCCCGACCCCGACCTGATCGCCGCCATCCTCGAGGCAGCTTCCGGCGAAAGCCACACCCTGATCGTCCGCGATCCCTTGATGGCGGCCTGCGTCCGTCGTGCCGGGCAGGTGGCCGCCTCGGAAGCCTCGGTCCTGATTTGCGGCGAGTCGGGCACCGGAAAGGAGGTGCTGGCGCGCCACATCCATCGCCGCTCGCGCCGCTCGGGCGGTCCTTTCGTTGCCCTGAACTGCGCCGCGATCCCGGAGGCGCTCTTGGAGTCGGAACTGTTCGGACACGAAAAGGGTGCCTTCAGCGGCGCCATCGCCCGCCGCATCGGCAAGTTCGAGGCGGCCTGCGGCGGCACCCTCCTGCTCGACGAAATCAGCGAGATGGATATCCGCTTGCAGGCCAAGCTGCTGCGCGCGCTGCAGGAACGCGAGATCGACCGGCTCGGCGGCTCGGCGCCGGTCAAGGTCGATGTGCGGATCGTCGCCACCACCAATCGCAACCTGGTGGCAGAAACCGCTGCCGGACGGTTCCGCGAGGATCTCTATTTTCGCCTCAATGTCGTCGCCCTCACGGTGCCGCCGCTGGCGCAACGTCCGGCGGACATTCCTGCCCTCGCGCGGCACTTCGCGCACCACTACGCCGAAGTGAACGGGCTTCCCGATCGCCCGCTGGCCGAGGATGGCATCCGCTCCCTCCTCGCACACGCATGGCGCGGCAATGTGCGCGAACTCGAGAACGCCATGCACCGCGCCGTTCTGCTCGCCGACGGCGAGGCGATCACCGCTGCGGCGATCGAACTTGATCCTGCCAATACTCCCGCAACCGGCCCGGCCGCCCTCGTGCCTGCCCGTCCTCGGCCCGCGCCGGCAGCACCATCGCTGCCGGATGTCCCCGCCGGTGGTGCCGTGGCCGCCCTGGTCGGGCACAGCATGGACGAGGTCGAGCGGGCGCTGATCCTGCAAACGCTCGCGCACACGCTCGGCAACCGCACCCACGCGGCGACCATTCTCGGCATCTCGATCCGCGCGCTGCGCAACAAGCTGCGCGACTACGCCAGGGAAGGCATGGCCGTGCCACCGCCGCCCGGCGCCACCGTTCCGGCACCCTTCACCTAAGCGCTCCGCATGGCGGCCCTCAGCCTTCCTGCCGGCCTCGTTCCGGCCGGCCTCCCGGAGAAGCTTCGCCGCTTCGCGCCCGGCTCGGATGTCGCGCTTGCGGTCGGCGTCGTTGCGCTGCTGGCGGTCCTCATACTGCCGCTGCCCACCCCGCTCATCGATCTCGGCCTCGCCCTTTCCATCACCGTCTCGGTGCTGGTGCTGATGGTCGCGCACTTTCTCCGCCGGCCGCTCGATTTTACGAGTTTCCCGACCCTCCTCCTGCTCACCACGCTGCTCCGGCTCTCGCTCGATATCGCCGCCACAAGGCTCATTCTCTCGCACGGCAGTGAGGGCACCGACGACGCCGGCGCGGTGATCGCCGCGTTCGGCGGATTCCTGATGGGCGGGGACGTGGTGATCGGGCTGATCGTCTTCTCGATCCTCCTGGTGGTGAACTTCATGGTCATCACCAAGGGTTCGAGCCGCATCGCCGAGGTCGCGGCACGTTTCAGCCTCGATTCCATTCCCGGCAAGCAGATGGCGATCGATGCCGAGCTTTCCGCCGGCCATATCGACGAGAAAACCGCCCGCCGCCGCCGCTCGGAGCTGGAGCAGGAAAGCGGCTTCTTCGGCGCGATGGACGGGGCGGCCAAGTTCGTGCGCGGGGATGCGATTGCCGCCGTCATCACCACCGGCATCAACATCGTGGGCGGGCTCGCCATCGGCATCATCCAGCATGGCATGCCGTTCGCCGATGCCGCGCACACTTTCACCCGCCTCACGGTCGGAGAGGGGCTGGTCTCGCAAATCCCGGCCCTGCTGGTCTCGGTTGCGGCCGGCATCGTCATCACCAAGGGCGGTACCGAAGGCACGACCGATCGCGCTCTCGTCCGCCAGCTCGGCGGCAGCTCGAAGCCGCTCGCGCTGGCTGCCGGAGCGGCCGGCGTGCTGGCCCTGATGCCGGGCCTGCCCGCCCTTCCCTTCCTCGCATTGGCCGGGCTTTCCGGTGGGGCAGCCTTCTTCCGCCATCGCAATCCCCCGCCGAGCGGGGAGCCGACGCCGGCGCCGGCTCCCGCCGCTCCGACCGAGCCGCCGATCAGCGAGGCCCTGCGCATCGACATGATCCGCCTCGAGCTCGGCTACGGGCTCCTGGCGCTGGCCGGGGGCGATGCACCGCGCCTGACCGAACAGATCAAGAGCCTCCGCCGCAGCATCGCGGCCGAAATGGGCTTCGTCCTGCCGCCGGTGCGCATCCAGGACAACATGCAGCTCGGCCCCGACAGCTACGTGATCCGGATCAAGGAAATCGAAGCCGGGCGCGGCGAACTGCGGCCGAGCATGCTGCTGGCCATGGACCCGAAGGGCGGCGTTCCGGACGTGCCCGGCGAGGCAACCCGTGAACCCGCGTTCGGCCTGCCGGCGCTCTGGATCGAACCCACCTGCAAGGAAGAGGCGCTCTTCCGAGGTGCCACGGTGGTCGATCCGCCCAGCGTCCTCATCACGCATCTGACCGAGGTCGTGAAGCAGACCATGGCGGAGCTGCTTTCCTACAGCGAGACGCAGAAGCTTCTGGATGAGCTGCCGCGCGAGCAGCAGAAGCTAATCGGCGACCTCATTCCAGGCCAGGTCAGTGTCGGCGGCGTGCAGCGCGTGCTGCAGGCGCTGCTCGCCGAACGCGTCTCGATCCGCGATCTTCCGACCATACTCGAAGGCATCCACGAAGCGGCTGTCGGCGGGGCGCGCTCGCTTCCGGTGCTGGTCGGGCATGTGCGCACGCGCCTCTCGCGCCAGCTTTGCGATTCCTACACCACCCCCTCCGACTATCTTCCCTGATCGGGCTTTCTTCGGAGTGGGAGGAGGCGTTCTCGCAGGCGCTGACCGGCCCGCCGGAAGACCGCCAGCTCGCCATCCAGCCGGCGCGGCTTACCGAATTCATGCAGAAGCTCCGCGCCGCCTTCGATACGGCCAGCTCCGCCGGCGAGCAGCCGGTGCTGCCCACCTCCGGGCCAGTCCGCTTCCATGTCCGCGCTGTCGTCGAGCGCGTGCGCCCGGCCACTCCGGTGCTCGTGCAGAACGAGATTTATGCGCGCGCCCGTATCCGAACCGCAGGCCAGGTCTGACCGGGGATGGGCGCTCGATGCGGCTGAAGCTCTATCGCGCGGCCAGCATGCCCGAGGCGATGGCCTCGATCCGCGCCGATCTCGGCGCCGAGGCATTGATCCTCGGCAGCAGGCGTATCGGTGGCGGCATCGAGGTCTCGGCTGCCCTCGAGCCCGCGCTCGAGGAGGTTCCCGAACCGCGCTTCAGGCGGGAGGCGGCTCTCGCCTGGCATCGTGTTCCTGCGCCGCTCGACCGGCTGCTGGCCGTTGGGCCGCTCGAAGAGGGGCTGCGGCGCTCTCTTACTTTTGCAGAGTTGCCGCTCGCGCCGGGCAACGAGCCGCTTTTATTTGCCGGCCCGCCGGGTGCTGGTAAGACGCTTGCCGTCGCGCGCCTGGCCACGCGGCTCGTCATGGCAGGCAGCGCGCCGACGGTCGTCACCACCGACACAAGGCGTGCCGGCGCAACCGAGCAGCTCGCGGCCTTCACGCGCCTGCTCGGATTGAAGCTCATCGTCGCCGGCCATCCGCTCACGCTCGGCCGCGCGCTGGCCGAGCGTGCCGCAGGTGCAAGCGTGCTGATCGATTCGCCTGGCACGAATCCCTTCGACCCGGTGCAGCGGGACGAGCTGGCCGCGCTTGCCGCCACGGCCGGGGCCACCACCGTGCTCGTGCTGCCAGCCGGGCTCGATCCGGATGAGGCAGCGGACCTCGCCGGGGCATTCGCGCGCATCGGCGCCTCGCTCCTGCTGCCGACCCGCCTCGATATCGTCGGCCGGCTCGGCGGCGTGCTGGCGGCAGCGCACGCAGGCCCGCTCGCCCTGACGGAAGCCGGCATCGGGCCGGGTGCGGCCGACGGGGCTCACCGCGCTGACGGCGGCTTTTCTTGCCGAACGCCTGCAGCGTGCGGGCCGCAATGGAGATCTCCCCCCATGAGTCCTGGCCACGCCCGCCTGATCGCCATCGCCTCCGGCAAGGGCGGCGTCGGGAAGACCTGGTTTGCCATTACGCTGGCTCACGCGCTGGCCCGTGCCGGGAAGCGCATCCTGCTGTTCGACGGCGATCTCGGCCTCGCCAATGTCGATATCCAGCTCGGCCTGCTGCCGGCGGCGGATCTCTCCGCCGTCGTTTCGGGGTCGATGCGGCTTGCCGAGGTGGCGCGCCCCTATCCTCCGGGCGGGTTCGAGATCCTGCCCGGCCGCTCCGGCTCAGGCGCGCTGGCGGCGCTGCCGCCGGCCATTTTCGAGCGGCTGCTGGCCGGGTTGATCGGGCTCGGGGAACGTTACGACATCCTTCTTCTCGATCTCGGCGCCGGGCTCGATCGCAGCACGCGCCGGATGGCGGGAGCCGCGGATACCCTGCTCGTTCTCGCCACCGACGAGCCCGGCAGTCTCACGGACGCCTATGCCGTCCTCAAGCTCAATGCCGCCGACCGGGGCACCGCCGATGCGCGCGTCGTCGTCAACCAAGCGCCCTCGCGTGGCGCCGGCGAACGGACCTACGCGACCCTCGTTCGTGCATGCCGCAACTTCCTCGGCATCCAGCCGCCCCTCGCGGGCGTCGTGCGCCGCGACGAACGGGTGCGCGAGGCGATCCGCCGCCAATGCCTGCTGCTCACGCGCCATCCCGCCTCGCAGGCCGGCGCGGATGTCGAGGCCATGGTGCCGGCGCTGCTGGAGCCGGCAGAACACGATACTGCGCATTTATCGGCCGCGGGCCGGCGCCTCGCCGGCTGAAGCGGGGCGATCCCCTCACCCGCAGAACGACGCTGCCGTATCGGTCAGGATGTCGGCCAGCGCCTCGACGCTCGCCTCGTCCGCCCACTCCTCGGCCGCATGCGCGCCCTCGCCGTCGGCGCCGAACATCACCGCCGGAATGCCGGCGCCGGCGAGAATGGCGCAATCCGTCCAGAACGGCTCGGCCCGCAACGCAGGCGCCTTGCCCAGCCTGGCCGTCGCTGCGGCCCGCAACGCCTGCACCACGGGCGCGTCCTCACCGATTTCGAACGGCGAACGAACGAGGCCGGGCAGGATTTCCGCGCGGAAGTTTTGGTCCCGCGCCGCAATTCCATCGACGATCGCTTGCAACTCGGCGATGACGCTCGCCCCCGTTTCGCCCGGCACGGTGCGGCGCTCGAGATGGATGCGACATTCGGCGGGATAGCTCGAAAGTTCCTGGCCGCCCTTGATCAGCGAGGCGTGCACCGAGCCAGCGCCTAGCCGCGGGTGCGTCGGGCTTGCGCGCAGCCGGCGGTCCCATTCTCCCAGCGCGACCAGGAATTCTCCGGCCTTCGTGATGGCATCCACGCCGAGGTCCGGGCGCGATCCATGCGCGGCTTTCCCTTCCACCACGACCTCGAACCACGCAAAGCCCTTGTGCGCGACGGTCAGTTCCAGGTGGCTCGGCTCGGTGACGATGGCGGCATCGGCGCGAAAACGTCGGGCAACTTCCTCCGTGCCGAACGAGGCATGCTCCTCGTCTGCAACGCAGGCCACCAGCAGATCTCCGGCGAGTTTTGCCCGTTTGCTGCGGACCGCTGCGACCATCATCGCTGCCACGCCCGATTTCATGTCGTATGCGCCGCGCCCGTAGAGCCTGCCGTTGCGGCGCTCGGCCGAGAGAGGATCGCCTTCGTAGGTGGCGAGTGTGACGGTATCGTAATGGCCGTTCAGCATCAGCGATCGGCCGCCGCCGGTGCCGCGCGCGATGCCGACGATGCTCGGCCTGCCCGGCCGCGCTTCCAGCCGATGCACCTCGAAGCCACGCGCGGCAAGCCAAGCCTGGCAGAAATCGGCGATCGCGGCCTCGCCCGCGCTGCCCGGCACGAGGTCCGGATTGACGGATGGAATCCTGACCAGTTGGGCGAGCAGATCGATGGCCGATTCGGGCATGCGGGTTCTCCGGTTCTCGTGCAGTCGGATCGTGAGAGGCCATTCTGGAACTGAAGCGGAACGAGCCGGCCTCGGAATTGGCTCCTCGGATGAACGGTGAATCCAACCGGGTGTCGAGGTCGAATGGGACGGGCTGGCACATGTGCAATCCTGTCACCCGGGCTTGGGCATGACCGTCCGAGGCTCAGCAACGGGCACGATCACACGGATCACGAGCGTGCGATTCTCGAGCCGATTCTTTCCGCGGGATTTTCGCCGCCGGCGGCTCCTTCGTCAAAGACGAAGCCCGCAGATGTGAGCACCACGTTGGCGCGGAGCCAGTCAGCCAATCGCCCGAACTCGAAGGCGCCGGCCTCGTGAAGGCCGATGATGAAGGCAAGGGTTGCGTCAGCTTCTGCCGTGATGCGTGCGCCATTGATGGCGAGAAAAGTATAGGTGACAGCAAAGGCCGTGCGCTTGTTGCCGTCGAAGAAGGGATGGTTTTGCGCCAGGCTTTCCCACAGCGCAGCGGCTTCCTCGATCAGATCGGCGTAATATCCCGTCTGCGGCCGGTACAGGGCGGATTCCAGAAGGCCGCGATCCCGCACCCCGGCCGCGCCGCCGTAGCGATCGATCTGGTCGTCATGAATGGCGAGGACCTCGACAACGGTCAGATAGTCCGTCATTCAGCCAGCTTCTTGTAAAGCGTCCCGAATTTGTCATGGCTCACCTGATAGGCGGCCATGACACTGGCGCGGGGCTTCCCCTGCTTTCGCTTTTCAATCAGATCGGCCAGCGCTTCGTCGATCAGCGCCTGAATCTGCCGCCCCTCGCTTGCAGCGATGCGGCGGAGAGCGGACAGAATCTCCGAATTCACCTGAGTTGCGAATTTCTCCCGGGCTCGAGATCCCATGGCTCACCTCCGCTGCTCCTCGTTCAACCTATCATGACGTATCATGAAGTATCAAGAAACCCCGAGTGGCGCGCCCGGCAATAGCGATCCACGGGCCGGCGCGGACGTGGCCTGCGATACAGGAGGCACCGCGTGCGCCACCGAGCGCGTCGCCGCCAGGACAAAGCCCCCATGCGGCAGGCACGCAGGCTGTTGCCGTCAGAGCAGGCGTTGCAGGATCATCTTCTGCACGTCCGAGGTGCCTTCGTAGATCTTGCAGACGCGCACGTCGCGCAGGATCCGCTCCAGCGGATAGTCGGCGAGGTAGCCATAGCCGCCGAGGGTCTGCAGCGCGTCGCTGCAAATCTGCTCGGCCGCCTCGGAGGCGAACAGCTTGGCCATGCAGGCCGCCTCCAGGGCCGGCTTGCCATCCCGCTTCAGCCGCGCGGCGAGGAGGGTGAGCTGGCGCGCCGCTTCGAGCCGGGTCTTCGCCTCCGCCAGCCGGAATCCCACTGCCTGGTGCTCGATGATCGGCTTGCCGAAGCTTTTTCGCTCCTTGGCGTAGCCGATTGCATAGTCGAGCGCGGCGCGCGCCATGCCGACGCTTTGCGCGGCCACGCCGATGCGGCCGGATTCCAGGGTGGAAAGCGCCATGCGATAGCCCTCGCCCTCGGCCCCGATTCGCTGCTCGTCCGGCACCTCCATCGCATTGAAGGCAAGCTGGCAGGTGTCGGACGCCTTCTGCCCGAGCTTCTCCTCGAGCTTGGCCACCGTGAACCCCGGCATGTCGGGACTGACGACGAAGCAGGAGATGCCGTGCTTGCCCGCCGCCGGATCGGTGACCGCGAACATCACGACCGCGCCGGCGACGCGGGCGTTCGAGATGAACTGCTTGCTGCCGTCGATGACGTAGTACCCGTTGCGCCGCTTCGCGCGGGTGCGGATGGCCGCGGCGTCTGAGCCGGTGCCGGGCTCGGTGAGCGCGAAGGAGCCAACCATCCGGCCGCTGGCGAGCGGGCGCAGCCACCGCTCCTTCTGTGCCGTGGTGCCGTACCGTTCGAGGATCAGGCAGGTCGGCGCATTGTGCACGGTGATCATGGTGGAGACGGAGGCATCGCCGGCGGCGATTTCCTCGAGCGCGAGCGCGTAGGTCACTTCATCGAGCCCGGCCCCGCCCCACTGGGGGTCGATCGTGGCGCCGAACAGCCCAAGCTCGCCAAGCTCGCGGATCAGTTCGGGCTCGATCGCGCGCGCCTTCTCTCGTGCCGCGGCACCCGGCGTGAGCCGCTCGTGCGCGAAGCGGCGAACTGTTTCGATGACCGCCAGATCCGCTTCCGGGGGAGTCTGTTCAAGCATCTTCCGTCCCCTCTTCCATTCGATCCTCTCAGGCGGCGCGGCGAACGGAGGGCGCGGAAAACGCCGCCAGCAATCGTTGCCGCTCGGCCATCGCCGCTTCTCTCGCCGCCTGCTTCACCGGCCCGAAGCCGCGTACGCCATCCGGCCAGGAGGCAAGCGCGATCGCGGCGTCCAGTTTCTCCACTGAGAGGCCGGAGGCGATCAGCGCCAGATCCGCCTCGTAATCGCGGATCATCTGTCGCTCCATCCGCCGTTCCTTCTGCCAGCCGAACACGTCGAACGGGCCGCCGCGCAGCCGTTTGCCGTGGCTGAGCGCGCGGAACAGCGGCAGCGCCGCCCAACCGGGGAGTGCCAACTTGCGCCTTCTTCCGGTGGCCGGATCGCGGCCGAGCGGCAGCGGCGGAGAGAGATGGAACACCGGCTTCGGCCCGTATTCGGTGTTCGCATGCAGGCGCGCCACTTCGTATTCGTCCTTGTACGCCAGCACACGATGGAGATTTTCCGCAGCAGCGCGGGCAAGCGGGCCGGGTGCGCCGGTGAGGTCACTCTCACGGGCGGCGATTTCCGCCACGCGTGCCCGATAGTGCCGGGCCAGCCGCCCGTCCTGGTAGGAAGCGAGCGCGGCCGCACGCGTGGAGACGATCGTTTCGAGGTCCTGCGGCGGCGCCATGCCGGGGCTTTCCGCGAGAATGTCGGCGGCCAGTTCCGGGTGCCTCGAGAGAATGCGGCCCCACAGGAAGGCGCGGCGATTCATCGCCACTGCCGCGCCGTTCAGCTCGATCGCGCGTTCCAGCGCCGCGCGGCCGACCGGAATGTCGCCACGCTGCCACGCCAGGCCGAGCAGCAGCGTATTCAGCGCCTGCGTCGTGCCGAACAGCCGCTCGGCGATCGTGCCGGCGTGCAGATAGCAGGAACGTGCCGCGTCGGTCATGCCGATGATGACACGGCGATGGCGCTCGGCATCGATCGGAAGGTCGCGCGCGCCCATGAAGGCCACCGTCGCGGCAAGGTCCAGATTACCGATCACCGCCGCGTCCTTGCGGCAGCGATCCAGAACGCCGCCGCTCGAGGCCACCGCGAGATCGGCCGCCAGCATCAGATCCGCGCCGGCGCGGGGGATGCGGACGACATCGAGATCGGCCTCGGCGCGCGCGATCTGCAGGTGCGAGATGACCGGGCCGTTCTTTTGCGCGAGCCCGGTGAAGGAGAGCGTCCGCACGGCACGGCCTTCGAGATGGGCGGCCATCGCCACGATCGCGCCGGTGGTGACGATTCCGCCGCCGCCGATCCCGGCGCAGAGCGCGCGCCATGGTAATGCCACGTCCTGCCACGCCGCCTCTTCGAGCGCTGCCGCAAGCTCCGCCTCGCGGGCCAGGATCTCGGCCTCCTGCCGCTTAAGATGCGCGCCCGCGATGGTGACGAAGCTCGGGCAGAACCCCTTGAGGCAGGAGAAGTCGGCGTTGCAGGCGTTCGGCGAGATGCGCCGCTTGCGGCCGAACGGCGTCTCGACCGGCTCGATCGCGATGCAGTGGGACTGGGCCGTGCAATCGCCGCAGTTTTCGCACACCTCGGCGTTGATCAGCACGCTTCGCGTGGCCTCGGGCATCAGGCCGCGCTTGCGCCGCCGGCGCTTTTCCGTCGCACAGACCTGATCGTAGATGATGACGCTGACGCCTTCCGTTGCGCCGAGTTCGCGCTGCACCGCCTCGAGTTGTGTCCGCCCCGCGCGCATCGTGCCGCGCGGCAGCAGCGCCGCCGACGGCAGGCGGCCCGGATCGTCCGCCACCACGGCGATTCGCTTCACCCCTTCGGCAGCAAGCTGCTCTGCGATCTGCACGACCGTGGGATGACCCTCCACCGGCTGCCCGCCGGTCATTGCCACCGCGTCGTTGAAGAGAATCTTGTAGGTGATCGGGGCGCTCGCCGCGACCGCCTGGCGGATCGCGAGAATGCCCGAGTGCTGGTAGGTGCCGTCGCCCATGTTGGCGAACAGGTGCGGTGTCGCAACGAACGGCGCAAGCCCGGCCCAGGTCACGCCCTCACCGCCCATGTGCGTGAAGGTGCGGGTCGGACCCCAGCCTTCGATCACCATGGTGTGGCAGCCGATGCCGGCCGAGGCAAAGCTTCCCTCCGGCAGCCGGGTCGAGGTGTTGTGCGGGCAGCCGGCGCAGAAGGTCGGCAGCCGGACCAGGAGCCCGCCCGGCCGCTCGAACGGCGGCGGCAGGAGGGGATCTTCCACCGCGATGCCGAAGCGGCGCAGGAAGTGGGCGAGAGACGGCGCAACGATCTCCGGCGAAAGCTCCCCGACCGCCGGCAGGAGCGGCGAATTTTCGACGTCGTGCTTGCCGCAGACCCACGGCCGTCGCTCGGCCGGCAGATTGTAGAGCGCGTCGCGCACCTCTCTCTCGACGAGGCCGCGCTTCTCCTCGACGACGAGAATCCCGCGCTTGCCGTCGGCAAATTTTCTCAATCCTTCGGCGTTGACCGGCCATGCCAGGCCGAGCTTGTAAACGGCGATCGCGGGGCTGCCGGCAAGCCCGAGCATGGCCAAGGCGCGCATGGCGTCGTGATGCGCCTTGCCGATGGTGACGAGGCCGAGCGGAGCCGCGGCGTCACCGGCGATGTGCCGGTCGAGCCCGTTCGCAGCGGCAAACGCCACCGCCGCCGGCAGGCGTTCCTCGACCAGCCGCCGCTCCAGTTCGGCGCGACGCTCCGGCCAGGGCAAACGCACGTCATAGTTCAGGCCGTGCGGCGGGATCGGAAAGTCCGGCGCCCTGAACTCACGCACCGCGGGCACGACCAGAGTCGCCGATTGCTCTGCCGTTTCGGCGATCGTCTTCAACGCCACCCAGCAGCCGGCGAAACGTGACAAGGCAATCCCGGCCAGGCCGAAATCCAGGATCTCTCCGACATCGGCCGGCACCAGCACCGGGATCATCGCCGAATGGAAGACCGGCTCCGTCTGGTGCGGATAAGTGGAAGAATGCGCGGCGTGATCGTCGCCGGAAACCGCGAGCACACCGCCCAGCCGCGAGGTGCCGAAGATATTGGCCGCATGCAGTGCATCGCCGCTGCGTTCGACGCCCGGCCCCTTGCCGTACCACATGCCGAACACGCCATCGACGCGCTTGCCCGGAAAGACGTCGACCTGCTGCGCGCCCCACAGCATCGTTGCCGCAAGGTCCTCATTCAGACCCGGCTGAAAGCGGATGTCGCTGGCCTTGAGCAGCTTCGCCTGATGCCAGAGCTCGAGATCGACACCGCCGAGCGGCGAGCCGCGATAGCCGGAGACGAGGCCGGCCGTGCTGTGCCCCGCCGCCCGATCGAGCCGGGCCTGTTCGAGCAGGACCCGCACCAGCGCCTGGATGCCGGAGAGCAGGACCGGCACGTCCAGATCGACGAACCGGCTTTCGAGCCCGATGGCGGCGGCTCCGAGCCCGGAATCCATCAGATTCTCCCTGCGGCGCGCTCTGCCCGCCGAACCATTATGGAGACCCGCGATCCGCCCTGCCAGTGTCCTGCTGCTGCCGCGGCAGAGCAGAACCGGGCATCGCTCCCCTCCCAGTGTCCTGCCCCCGCCGTTTGCTGGCATCGGCAGCAAACGAAAAGGGGATCAGCAGGCCACTGAAAATAAAGAGTAGTGCGCCGACCGCTACGGCGCATCAATCGGCACCAAGCCTCGCAGCCGGCGCACTTGAGCGCAACCCGTCCACAAGCACATCGACCAGACGCAACGCGCCGGCCTGCCAGCCGGGCCGGTCGTGGATCACGCACATGCCTACCAACGCCCGCAGCAGGTCCTCCGGGCTGATGTCGGAACGGATCTCGCCCGCCGCCGCCGCGCGCGCCAGCAGCATCCCGAGCGCGCTGGTCAGGCGCTCGAAGGAATAGGCGGAGAGTTCCGAGTTGCCATGCGCCGCCAGCGCCAGCGCCGCCGCCATCCCTTTCTTCGTGGCGACGAACTCCACATTGCAGCGCAGCCAGCGGCGCAAGGCTTCGAGCGGCAGGGTTTCGCCCTGCCATTGCCCGGCGAGATCGACAAGCTGATCGACCTCGCGCCGATAGACCGCCTCGAACAACGCTTCGCGGGTCGGAAAATGCCGATAGAGCGTACCGATGCCGACGCCGGCGCGCCGCGCGACGGCCTCCTGGCTCGCCTCCGGGCCGCCGGCGCTGAACACCGCCTTCGCCGCCACGAGCAGGCGCTCGCGATTGCGCAGCGCATCGGTGCGCGGCTGCCTGGCTGTCTTGCGCACGGGGTTGACCTTCTCGCCGCTCATCTCTCCGAGGCGTCTTGCAAAGCGGAGGCATCCTCCGTATATCCGAAAGAACAACGGAAGGCGACGGCAACGCCGCCGTCCCGGCCCGCCGCGCGCCGAAGCGGCGGGCATTTCCCGAAAAGGCGTCCGGCATGTTGCCGCGGCGTTCCGATTCTCCGCACGGCCCAGCCGGTCTGGGCGCAAGTTGCATTCGATAAGAGCACGAAACGGAGCACTGGATGAGCGTGTCGGTTTTGCTTAGCGTGAACGGCGTGGCGCGGGAAGTCGCCCTGGACGACCCGCGCGTGACGCTGCTCGATCTCCTCCGCGAACGCCTCGGCCTGACCGGGACCAAGAAGGGCTGCGACCGCGGCCAGTGCGGTGCCTGCACGGTTCTCGTGGACGGGCGGCGGATCAATTCCTGCCTCGCACTGGCCGCGAGCTGTGACGGAGCGCGGGTCCTCACCATCGAGGGGTTGGCCGAGGAGGGTGCACTGCATCCCGTGCAGGAGGCTTTCATCGCCCATGACGGTTTCCAATGCGGCTTCTGCACGCCCGGCCAGATCATGAGCGCGGTCGGCCTGATCCTCGAAGGCCATGCCGGCGATGATCCCGAGCGTATCCGGGAAGGCATGAGCGGCAACATTTGCCGCTGCGGTGCCTATGCCGGCATCACCGCCGCAATCCTGGATGCCGGACGCCGGCTTGCCGAACGCGACCGTGCGGAGGCCGCATGAACCGCTTCGATTACGTCAGGCCGGCGACGTTCGCGGAAGCCATCGCGGCGGCTTCGGAACCCGGTGCGGCCTATCTCGCCGGCGGCACCAACCTGCTCGACCTGATGAAGGGCGGCGTCGTCCGGCCGGGCCGTCTCGTCGATGTCTCGCGCTTGCCCGGGCTCGGCGCGATCGAGTGGCTCGCCGATGGCGGCGTCCGTATCGGCGCCCTGGTGCGGAACGCCGACCTCGCGCACGATCCGGAGTTCGCGCGCCGCTTCCCCGCGGTTGCAGAAGCGCTGCTCTCCGGCGCCTCGGCCCAGCTCCGCAACATGGCGACAGTCGGCGGCAATCTCCTGCAGCGAACGCGCTGCGCCTATTTCTACGATGTCGCCGGCGCCTGCAACAAACGTCAGCCCGGCGCCGGCTGCGAAGCGCGCGGCGGTGAGACGCGCAACGCTGCCGTGCTCGGATGGAGCGAGCACTGCATCGCGACGCACCCGTCGGACTTCTGCGTCGCGCTGGTTGCGCTCGATGCGGTGGTCGAGATCGCGGGCAAGAGAGGCGAGCGCGCGGTACCGCTCGAAGGCTTCCACCGCCTGCCCGGCGAGACGCCCGAACAGGAGAGCGTGCTCGAGCCGGGCGAGCTGATCATCGCCGTTCGCCTGCCGGCGGAAGCCGCGTCCTTTTCGCGGCACGTACGCTATCTCAAGATACGCGACCGCACCTCCTTTGCCTTCGCTGTCGCCTCGGCCGCCGCCGCGCTCCGGATCGAGCAGGGCGCGATCGTCGCGGCGCGCATCGCCCTTGGGGGCGTCGCGCCGAAGCCCTGGCGGGCCCGCCTGGCCGAGAGGACGTTGATCGGCGTCGGCCCGGATCGCCCTCACTTCGATCGCGCCGCAGCGGCGGCGCTCGCCGATGCAAGACCATCCGGCGACAACGCTTTCAAGATCGAACTCGCCCACCGGATCGTCGCGCGTGCGCTCGCGCTGGCCGCCGCCGGCACACCCGCGCGCCTGCCCGCGCTTCCCGCCTCTCCCTTCGCCCCCGTTGCCGGAGTTCTGCATGCCTGAGATCGTGTTGAGCGCGGCGCCGGCCCACCTCCGGCACGGATCCACTATCGGCCAGCCGCTCACCCGCCGCGACGGCATCCTGAAAGTCAGCGGCGGCGCGCGCTTTGCGGCCGACAACCACCCGCCGGGCATGCTCTATGCCGTGCTTGCGGTCAGCAGTATCGCACGCGGCCGAGTTGCCCTACTCGACGTCGCAGCAGCCAAAGCGCATCCCGGCGTCGTCGAGATCATGACCTCCGCCAACAAGCCGCCGCTCGCCCTCGATCCGGACGCCAAGACCAATCCGTTCATGCGGAGACTCGAGCTTCTGCAGAACGACCGCGTGCGGTATGCGAACCAGCCCATCGCCGTGGTCATCGCCGAGACCCTGGAAGCGGCGACGGAAGGTGCCGCGCTCCTCTCCCCCCGTTACGAGGAAGAGGCTCCCCGCGCCCGCCTCGATGCCGCCGAGAGCTTCGTGCCGCCGGCGGTCGGTGTCGGCCAGCCTTCCGAGACAGAGATCGGCGATGTCGAGGCGGGACTCGCCCGTTCGTCGCGGCGCATCGAAGCGACCTATGAGACGCCGACGCAATTCCACAACCCGATGGAGCCGCACGCGATCGTCGCCGCCTGGGACGGCGATACCCTGACCGTCGATACGCCGAGCCAGGGGCTCGCCATGGCTCAGGCGCGTATCGCCGGGCTGTTCGGCATTCCAGCGGAGAACATCCTGATCCGGAGCCCCTTCCTCGGCGGCGGCTTCGGCTGCAAGGGCCTGTTCACCGGGCCGCAGGTGCTCGGCATCATGGCGGCCCGCCTGGTCGGCAGGCCGGTCAAGCTGGTGCTGCGGCGGGAGCAGATGTTCGGCCCGGTCGGCCATCGCGCGCCGACGCGGCAGACGCTGCGCCTGGCCACCAGCGCGGACGGCGCGCTGCTCGCGCTCTCTCACCATACCCGGACGGCCAGCAGCACGTTCGACGACTTCTTCGAGCCGGCCTCGGACGTCTCGCACACGCTCTATGCGAGCCCCGCCATCCGCACCTCCTACGAAGCGGTCCGGCTCGACACCGGAACGCCGACCTTCATGCGCGCCCCCGGCGAGGCCAGTGGTTCCATCGCGCTCGAAAGCGCCATCGACGAGATGGCCGAGGCATGCGGGATGGACCCGCTCGCCTTTCGCCTCCGCAATTACGCCGAGCTGGAGCCGATTTCCGGCAAGCCGTTCTCTTCGAAGGCATTGCGCGCCTGCTACGCCGAGGGCGCCGAACGCTTCGGCTGGCAGGCGCGCCCACTGAAGCCGCGGGAGATGTGCGATGCGTCCGGGCTCCTGGTCGGCTGGGGCGTCGGCACCGCGACATTCCCCGCCTTGATGTTCCAGGGCCAGGCGCGCGCGGTGATCCGAAAGGATGGCACCGGCATCGTCGAGACCGGCGCTGAGGACATGGGCCAAGGCGCCTGGACGGCGCTGGCCCAGATTGCGGCCGACGGGCTCGGCCTCAGCCTCGAACAAATGGAGTTCCGCTCCGGCTCCTCCGACCTGCCCGATGCCGGCATCGCCGGCGGATCTGCGCATACCGCGACGGCCGGCATGGCGATTGCCGGGGCTGGCGCGGAGGCGATCGCAAAGCTCGCGGCGCTGGCCACCGGGGATGAACGCTCGGCCCTGTTCGGCGCCGGGAATGCCGGGGTGATCGCGCGCGGCGGCCGGCTGTTCCGCCGCGACGACGAGTCGAGAAGCGAGAGCTATGCCGACATCCTCAATCGCGCCGGCCTTGCCGAAATCGAAGGCCGGGGCAGCAGCGCCGCCGATCCGGTCGCCCAGGCGAACTATGCGATGCACGCGCATGGCGCGGTGTTCGCCGAAGTCAAGGTCGATCCCGAACTCGGGCAGATCCGCGTCACTCGTCTGGTCGGCGCCTTCGCCGCCGGGCGGATCATCAATCCGCGGCTGGTGCGGAGCCAGTATTATGGCGGCATGATCTGGGGCGTGTCCTTCGCCCTGCACGAGCACGGCGCGTTCGATTCGCGCTCGGGTCGCCCGATGAACCCGAATCTCGGCGAGTACCACGTGCCGGTGAATGCCGATATTCCCTCGATCGAGGCGATCCTGGTCGCGGAGGAGGACCGCCACGTCAACGCGCTCGGCATCAAGGGCGTCGGCGAAATCGCGATCACCGGCACCGCCGGCGCGGTCGCCAACGCGGTCTGGCACGCCACCGGCCGCCGCATCCGCCGCTTCCCGATCACGCTCGAACGGCTGACGGAACCACTACCGCGCTGAATGAGTGGCCCGGGCAGGTCCGTTCAGCGCGGGCTCAGCACCATCACCATCTGGCGGTTTTCCATTCGCGGCATCTGCTCGACCTTGGTATCGGTTTCCATGTCGGAGCGGATGCGCTCGAGCACCTTCACGCCGAGTTCCTGGTGCGCCATCTCGCGGCCGCGGAAGCGGAGCGTGACCTTGACCTTGTCACCCTCGCCAATGAACGATTTCATGGCCCGCAGCTTCACCTGGTAATCATTCTCGTCGATGTTGGGGCGGACCTTGATTTCCTTGATCTCGATGACCTTCTGCTTTTTCCGCGCCTCGGCCTTCTTCTTCTGCTGATCGTATTTGAACTTTCCGAAATCGAGGATCTTGACCACCGGCGGGTCGGCGTTCGGGCTGATCTCGAGAAGGTCGAGGCCGGCCGCGGTGGCCCGGTTGAGCGCCTCGCGCAGGTTCACGACACCTTGCATCTCGCCGACTTCGTCGATCAGCCGGACCTTCTCGGCGCGGATCTCGTCGTTGACACGCGGGCCCTCGCGCGTGGGTGAGGCGGGCAATGGGGGTCTGGGGATAGCGCTCTCCTGTCCTGGTTGGTGTCAGAGTCGCGGAACGAAACGCGACCTCGGGATAGTTGCCGCACCCGCGGGCCGCAATCAAGCCGCAGGCAGCCGAAGATCGGGCGGCTCCGCCGCCGCTGCAAGCCGTGCGACGGCGTCTTTCAGGGGCAGAACCTCCTGCTCCGTCGCGCCGAGCCGTCTCAGCGCCACGGTGCCCGAGGCGGCCTCCCGCCGGCCGACGACGAGCAGGGCCGGCACGTGGCGGAGGCTCCATTCCCGCACTTTCGCGTTGATCTTTTCGTTCCGCGTATCGAGTTGGACGAACAGCCCCTTGGCCTCGAGGGCCGCAGCGACTTCGGCGGCATAGGCATCGGCATCCGCAACAATGGTCGCCACCACCGCCTGCAGAGGGGCAAGCCAGAGCGGCAGCCGGCCAGCATATTGCTCGATCAGGATGCCGATGAAGCGCTCGAAGCTGCCGAGGATGGCGCGATGCAGCATGACCGGCCGCCGGCGCGTGCCATCCTCGGCCACGTACTCGGCATCGAGCCGCTCCGGCATCACGAAATCGACTTGCAGCGTGCCGCACTGCCACTCCCGCCCGATCGCATCCTTGAGGGCAAATTCGAGCTTCGGGCCGTAGAAGGCACCCTCGCCGGGGTTGAACGCGTAGGCCACGCCCGCCACGGCGCACGCCTCGCGGAGCGCCGATTCGGCGCGGTCCCAGGTCTCGTCGGAGCCGGCCCGCTCGGTCGGGCGATCCGCGAACTTCACCTCGAAGGTGGGAAAGCCAAGGTCGCGATAGACGGCGGACAGCAGCGCCATGAAGCGGATCGTCTCGGCTGCGATCTGGCCTTCGGTGCAGAAGATGTGCGCATCGTCCTGGGTGAAGGCGCGCACCCGCATGATGCCGTGCAACGCGCCGGAGGGCTCGTAGCGGTGGCAGGAGCCGAACTCGGCAAGCCGGAGCGGCAGTTCGCGATAGGAGCGCACCCGCTGGGTGAAGATCTGCACATGGCAGGGGCAGTTCATCGGCTTCAGGGCGAGCGTCCGGTGCTCGTCCTCGACATGCGCGGTGAACATGTACGCGCCGAACTTTTCCCAGTGCCCCGAAGCCTCCCAGAGGCTGCGATCGACGAGTTGCGGCGTCCGCACTTCCTGGTAGCCATCCGCATCCAGCCGCCGGCGCATGTAGGATTCGACGGTGAGGTAGAGCCGCCAGCCGAGCGGATGCCAGAACACGCTGCCGACCGCCTCGTCCTGCAAGTGGAACAAATCCATCTCCTTGCCGAGCCGGCGGTGGTCGCGCCGCTCGGCCTCGGCCAGCATCGCGAGATAGGCATCCAGCTCGTTTTCGTTGCGCCAGGCGGTGCCGTAGATTCGCGAGAGCATCGGGTTGCGATGATCGCCGCGCCAGTAGGCGCCGGCCGTTCGCATCAGCTTGAACGCGGTGCCGACATCGCCGGTCGTGCGCATGTGCGGGCCGCGGCAGAGATCGACCCACCGGCCCTGCCGGTAGAGCGTGATCGTTTCGCTGTCCGGCAGGTCGCGGATGATCTCGGCCTTGTATCGCTCTCCCTTCCCCTCGAAGAAGGCGATCGCGTCTTCGCGCCCGATCGCCTCGCGAACGAACGGGGCGCGCGCGGCGACGATTGCGCGCATCTTCGCCTCGATCGGCGGAAAATCTTCCGGCGTGAAGGGCGGCTCGCGCGCGAAATCATAATAGAAGCCATTGTCGATCGCCGGCCCGATCGTCACCTGCGTTCCGGGGTAAAGCTCCTGCACCGCTTGCGCCAGGACGTGCGCGGCATCGTGGCGGATCAGAGGCAGCGCCTCGGGATCCTGGCGGGTGATGACCCGCACCTCGGCGTCCGTCTCGATCAGGGACGCGAGATCGATGAGCTTGCCCGAAACCACCATCGCCACGGCATCCCGCGCCAGGCCGGGCCCGATCGCATGGACAAGGGCTTCGCCGGTCAGGGGCGGAAGGAACTGGCGGACGGAGCCGTCGGGAAGGCGGATGGCAGGCATTGCTCTGAGCTTTCCGGATGGAGCGCTGCTCTATGCCGCCGCGGAAGTGCGGCGACAACCCGCTCCACCGGAAGCTCGGCGAGAGCGGGCGCCGCGATCACCCGGACGGTCTCCCCCGCCGGCCCGCGTGGCGCCGTCAGTGCCGGGTCGCTCGCGGCCGAGAAGAGTACCAGCGTGGGGACGCCAAGGGTTGCGGCGAGATGCATCGGCCCGGTGTCGTTGCCGACCGCCAGGGTCGCGCCGGCGGCGAGCGGCCCGAGATCGGCAAGCTCCGTTTTGCCGATCAGGTCGATCGTCTCCGGCGCCATCGCTCCGATCGTCCGCCCGAGGCCTTCTTCACCTCGCCCTCCGACCAGGACCGGCGTGAGCCCGTCGAGGCCGAGGTGGCGGGCAAGGACCCCGAACCGCTCCGCCGGCCAGCGCTTGGCGGACCGATGCGCGGCGGCGCCCGGAACCAGCAGCGCATATGGCCGGGGCGGTTCGAAGCGGCTCGCCCCGCCCGTGAGCCAGCCCAGATCGGGCGGAGGGAAATGCTGAATACCGGCCAGGCGGAGCTGCTCGCGCTGGCGTTCGAAGGTATGCATGCGGTTGCGGGCCGGATTTCCGTGCCGATGCGAAGCACCGCGCGCCACGCCCGACCATGGCGGACGGCCCGCCAGGCGGAAGTAATGTCCGGAGCGGGCGCTGGTCTGCAGGTCGTAGACGAAGTCGAAGCCCTTGAGCCTTCGCGCCAGGCGAAAGCCTTGCCGGAGGTTCCACCAGGGTGCGCGCGGATCGATCAGGACGCGATCGAACCACGGCGCCTGCCTGGCCAGTCCGGCGTACGGTTGCGTGGTCAGAAGCGAGATTTCCGCCGCGCCGTGCGCGGCGCGGATGGCGGCAAAGGGGCCGAAAGCCAGGACGAAATCGCCGAGCGCGCCGAGCTTGATGACGAGGATGCGCTTCAAGGCAAGAGGACCGTCGGCATCATCCACGATATACCAGAGCCCATCGAGGCGGAGGAGAGCGGGAATGGAGGAACGTGGCCGGCTTGATCGCGGCGACGGCGTCGAACTCGCGTGGATCAAGGCGGCCGGGCGCGGCCCTACGGTCGTGTTCCTGCCCGGGTTCCGCAGCGACATGCAGGGCGAAAAGGCAAGCCATCTCGCCGCCTTCTGCGCCGAGCACGGAACCGCCCTGCTGCGCTTCGATTACTCGGGACATGGCGAGAGCGGCGGGCGGTTCGAGGAGGGCTCGATCGGGCGCTGGGCGGAGGATGCGCTTGCCGTCATCGATCGCAAGACAGAGGGCGAACTCCTCCTGGTCGGCTCCTCGATGGGCGGCTGGATCGCATTTCTCGTCGCCGTCCGCCGTCCGGAACGGATGGCCGGGCTCCTCGGTATCGCCGTCGCGCCGGATTTCACCGAAAACCTGATGTGGCAGGCGATGACGCCGGCGCAGCAAACCGGGTTGCTGACTGCGGGCTCGCTCACGGTCGAAAGCACCTCCGACCCGCCGCTCATCATCACCCGCCGCCTGATCGAGGATGGCAGGCGCCATCTGCTGCTCGGCGCCCCGATTCCGATCTCCTGTCCGGTCAGGCTGCTGCACGGCCAGCGCGACCAGGACGTGCCGTGGGAAACCGCGCTCCGGGCAGCCGAGCGCATGACCGGGGACGATGTCCGGCTGATACTGATCAAGGATGGCGAGCATCGCCTCTCCCGGCCGCAGGATTTGCGCCTGCTCTCCTCAACCCTTGCCGAGTTCCTCAGCCAGAATGGAAGCTAGCCCGGCGCGAAATTCGGGATAGCGCCAGTCAAGACCGAGCAGAGCGCGGGTGGCTGCGCTCGAGACCCGCCGCCGTTCCTGCCAGAAGCTCCGTGCCATCGCACTCAGCCCGGGCCAGGCTTCCGCAAGAGAAATCGCGGGCGGGGGCGGAATCCCCAGCAGTCGCGCCGCTTCTTCCAGCACTGCCGCGCTCTCCGCCGGCTCCTCGTCCGCGAGGTTGAAAACCCGCCCGCATGCTCCGGGTGTTTGCATCGCCGTTTGCACCGCGCGCACGATGTCATCGCGGTGAATGCGGCAAAATACATGCCCGGGAGCAAGAATTCGCCGGGCGTTGCCGGCCCGGAGCTGGTCGAAGGCCGATCGGCCTGGCCCGTAGATGCCCGCCAGACGAAAAAGATCGAGCGGTCGGCCGCCCGCCGCCGCGATCCAGGCCCGCTCGGCGGCAAGCCGCGCCCGACCGCGTTCGGATGTGGGCAAAGGCGGAGTCTCTTCATCCACCACCGAGCCCGCACGGTCTCCGTAGACGCTGGTCGAAGAGAGGTAGCCGATCCAGCGAAGGCGCGGCGCGGCGGCAATCGCTTCGGCGTATCGGGCCAGCACCGGATCGCCGGCGGCGCTCGGCGGCGCGGTCGAAACGAGATGCGTCGCATCCTCAAGCTCTGCGGCGGCAGCCTCGAAGGCGATCACGCGAATATCCGCCTTCAGCGCAACCTGCTCGGGCTCGCGGCTCGCCGCGACAACGGCGAAGCCTGCCGCCAGCGGATCCTCCGCCAAGGCGGCGCCGCAATAGCCCGGTCCGAACAAAAGCAGCCGACGCGTCAATTCTAGAAATCGAGGTCCGTGTAATGCGCCGGCGGCACGACACCCGGCACACGATCAGCCAGCACACCACGAAAGCTCGGGCGAGACTTCATTTTTGCATACCATTCGCGTGCGCCAGGCGCGATCGACCAATCCACGTCACCCGCGAAATCGAGCGCCGAAAGATGACCGGCGGCGGCGAAGTCGGCGAGCGAAAGTGTTGGCCCGGCCAGCCATTTCCGGTTCTCCGCCAGCCACGCGAGATACTTCAGATGCTCACGAAGCTGTGCATAGCCGACCCGGATCGCGCCGGCATCCGGCTGGCCCCTCCCGCTAAGCTGCTTCATGAACTTCTCGCCCAGCAGGTTGCGCGTCACCTCCTCGGCGAACTTGCCGTCGAACCAGGCGACCAGTCGCCGGACCTCGACGCGCTCCGCCGCCGTCCGCCCCAGAAGCGGCGTATCCGGGTAGGCTTCCTCGAGATACTCGCAGATCACTCCTGAATCCGGGATCGCCAGGCCGCCTTCTTCGATCAGCGTCGGCACCTGGCCGGTTGGATTGAGTTCGAGATACTCGGCGCGCCGTTCCCAGACCCGCTCCAGCCTGAGTTCGAACGGCAGGCGTTTCTCGGCCATGACCAGGCGCACTTTGCGTGAAAACGGGGAAAGCGGAAGATGATAAAGCAGCCGCATGCGCCTGTTATCGCATTCGCCTTGGGGCCGGCCAAGGCCGCAACACCGTCACGCCTGGAGAGCCAGGGCCGGGCGGGCGTTGAGCTTTCTCAGCGCGCGGTCGATCCAAAGCGTGCCCAGTTTTTCGGCCAGGCTGTTTTGCCCAAGGCGCTCTGCAAGAGCATCGAAATCCACGCGATCCAGGCTCTGATCCTGATTGAAGCAACTGAAGACGACGCTGCGCTCGCCGCTCACCGGATCCCACTGCGGCTGCAGGCACTGCGCACAGATCTCCTTCATCATGCATTGCATCGGGCTGTTGATGGAGCCGATGGCCGTGTGGTCCGGCTTCAGGAACCGGGCCAGGCGGCCCCGCCGTGCCTCGCTCACGGCCCTCATCATCCGATCCGATCCGATCGCGACCAGATGATCCACCTCGCCTAGCCCGATCGCCGCCGGGCCGAGCGCGCCTTCCGCATAGGCCGTCATGGCGGCCGTGATATTGCCGACGAAGCTCCGATCCTGCCTGCGCTCCGGGTTGACCGGAAAACCCGGCGCTTCCTCGCAGCACCAGACGATAACGTCGGCCGCACGCTCGATCTCGCTGACCTTGTAGCGATCGGCACGCTCGCGGTAGGCCGCGAAATAGAGCACGCGCGAGCCGGCTTTCCGCGCCGCGCGCCCGATCGAGAACAGCACTGCATTGCCGAGCCCGCCGCCGGCAAGAGCCAGCGTCCTGCCGGCAGGAATGTCAGTTGGCGTACCGGTCGGACCCATCAGCACCACCAGTTCGCCGGGGTGCAGCAGCGCACACAAATCCGAACTCCCGCCCATCTCGAGCACGATCACCGACACGAGTCCGCTTTCCGGGTCGCTACCCGCGCCGGTCATCGCGAGCCCCTCCATCGCCAGCACAGTCGCCCCGAATCCAGGCTCGACCAGGCGCGCGGCATGGTGCTCATAGTTCTGAAGGCGGAAGAACTGGCCCGGCCGGAACGCCCGCGCCGCCGCCGGCGCGTGCACGACCACCTCGACGATGCGAGGTGCCAACCGATAGACGGCACGCACGACGGGCGCGAGATCGCGCCTTGCGGCGGCGAGCAGCGCCGCCGGCGCGGAGGCGGGCTCCCGCCCGGCGAGGATGCGGGAGAGCACCGGATAGCCGCGCTTGGCGCTCGCCATCGCCTTGACGACATTGCCCGCGAAATTGGGATGCAAATCCCCGAAGAAGCTCACGAAGCGGCCGTCCTCTGCGCGATGCACCAGCACCTCCGCGCGCTCCGGCTTGACGTCTCCCGCCCGCAGCGCGACCGGCTCTCCTTTCTCGTCGATCGCCTGGAAATAGCGGCCGTCCCGCCGGATCCGCCCATCCTCCCGCGCCAGCACGGTGTTCGGCCAGGTGCCCGCCGCGACCAGCACCGCGCCGGCGGCAAGCCGCCTCTCGCCACCGTCTCGAGTGCGGAACAAAACCGCTGCCGCGTGCCCGAAACGGTCTGTTTCGACCGCGAGGGGAGCGAGGTTCTCGGCAAATCGCACGCCTTCCTCGAGCGCCTTTCCCACTTCCTCGTGGTTCAGGGTGTAGGAAGGCGAATCGACCATCCGCCGGCGATAGGCGATCGTGGCACCTCCCCACGCCTCCAGGAGGGGGCCCAATCGCGGCTTGCGGTTCTCCTCTGCCGCGGCGGCGCGTTCGGCGGCGATGGCCGCGGCATGGGCGAGGAATTCCTCGGCTATGCGGGCCTCTTCTTCGCTCAGCCGCGCGCAGAGCGTCGCTTCGCCCTGCTCATCGGCGAGAGTGCGCCAGCGGGCGGCGAATTTTTCCACTTGCCGGACATAATAGGCGAGGCTTTCGGTCGCGGTATCGATGGCCGTCAGGCCGCCGCCGATCACCACCACCGGCAGGCGAAGCTCGAGGTTGGCGATCGAGGACCGCTTCGCCGCCCCGGTGAGTTGCAGCGCCATCAGGAAGTCGGACGCCTCGCGGACGCCGCGCGCCAGGCCGTTCGGAATGTCGAGCACGGTCGGCCGGCCGGCACCGAGACAAAGCGCGATATGATCGAACCCCATCGCGAACGCCCGGTCGATATCGAGCGTGCCGCCGCCGCCGAAACGCACGCCCCCGAAGGCCGCGAACGTGGCCCGCCTTTCGAGCAGCAGGCGGATCAGCTTCAGGTAGTTCTTGTTCCACCTGACCGTGATCCCGTACTCGGCGACACCGCCGAAGCCGGCCATCGCGCGATCATCCAGATCCTCGAACAGCCGCCCTACCTCCCGTACCGGCTGGCGCGGATCGAAGCCGAGCGGCTCGATCTTCAACCCGTCGATCGCCACCACCGCATGGCCCTCGTTCAGCAGGTGATGCGCGAGCGTGAATCCGGACGGGCCAAGGCCGACCACCAGCACGCTCCGCCCGCTCACGGGCCGCGGCAGCGGCCGGCGGACATCGAGCGGATTCCATCGGGTCAGCAGGTCATAGATCTCGAATCCCCAGGGCAGCCGCAGCACATCGCGCAGAATCGAGGTCTCGGCCTGCGGAATATCGACCGGCTGCTGCTTCTGGTAGATGCAGGCCTTCATGCAATCGTTGCAGATGCGATGGCCGGTCGCGGCCAGCATCGGATTGTCGACGACGATGGCGGCAAACGCGCCCAGGAGGCAGCCTTCCGCACGAAGCTCGTGCATCTCGCTGATCCGCTCCTCGAGCGGGCAGCCGGCAAGCGCAACGCCGAACGCGGATTTCTGGAACCCGCCGGCCTTGCGATCCGCAAGGCCCTTGCTGCAACTGTCCTTGCCCTGATGATGGCACCAGATGCAGTAGTGCATCTCGGCCAGCGCGGCGGCGTCCGGCATGCCGGCATCGGTGAGCGCGAATCCGTCCCGCGCGCGATGCAGCGCGTCGGGCAGGCGAAGCATCGTCACACCGTCGCATTCGA
>JASHOF010000083.1 GCA_030041255.1 Acetobacteraceae bacterium | reverse complement strand
AAGCTCATCGCCCAGATGCCGGCCATCCCCAACCATACCAGCCGCCTGCTCTATACATTCACCAAACCTGGCAGCTATTATGTTCTCTGCCTCACCTATTGCGGACTTTCCCACCATTTGATGAACACGGCATTCGAGGTGCGCTAGTACCGACTTTCATGGGTGAGTGATTCCGGGTACTGGAGAGCGATGGCGATGAGCGGCGCACGCTATCGGCATGCGGTTCGCCGTGTAGCGCAACGTGGCGAATCGCGTAACCCGGATCCCCGGCCTCCGGGGCGGATATCGCCGGCGCGATGCTGAAGCCCCCTGTGCACCACTCAAGGTTTCTCACCAGCTATGCGCGGTGTAGGGTATGTGCACGATCTGGGCATTGATCGCGTTTCCCCCGACCAATACCTCCGCCGCGACCGTGTAAGTCCCGGGGCGCAACTGCCCGCCGACAGGCACCACGATCCTTCCGTTCCCGTCGGGCGCGGTTGTGCCGGCGACAACGACCTCGCCCGTCTTCCCCCGCACCAGCCAGTGACACACGACATCGATCGGGCCGACCACCAGCGGATCCGAGGCAAGATCGGGTAACGGTTCGCGGACAAGCTTATAGCTGCGCGCGAATTTGTGCACTGCCTCGACCTCGACCGACAGCCGCAAATCGCCTGCCGGCGTTCGTTGCACCTTGGTGATGTAAGCCCGGCGGGGAATCGGCAGATAGTCGAAGGAGCCGACGCCCAGCGGATAGCGCAAGTCGCGCCACGCCGTGAGGGCAGCACCGTCCGCCGACCACGATGTCAGCTCATAGGGGCCGTTGGTGACGAGGAAGTTGTGGTTCTGACGATAGAAGTCTTCGAGCGCCGCCCAGCGGGCACGAGCCTCTTTCACCGAAACGAGTGACTCGATCGCCTTTGGCCGATAGCCGGTTCGGGCGAATTCGGCGACCAGGCCGGCGAGGCGTGGCAGCAGGGTCCGATCGCGTACGAGATCGAGCCACGGAACGCCCTCACGTTCGGCCTCGGCCTGCGAAAAGGCCGCCCAGCCGCGTGTCGCCGCCTGATTCATCAGCGCGAGCACGGTCCAGGGCACCGTGCTCCAGGGTGGCACCAGCGCCGCGGTGCTGTCGGGGTCGGCCGGATCGACGTACGCATAGACATCCAGGTCCAATAAGGGGCGCGTCAAGGTCAGATCGCCAAACCGGATTGCGTTCGAGATGTTGTTGGTACCAACGACCTTGAGCCCGACAATGCGCTGCCGGGCCAGTGCAGTGGCCGCGGCGACCGCGGGATCGGCGTTCTTGCCGCTCGACCAGCGCCAGGCGAAGCTATAGGCGTAGAGGACATCGGCGGCGGTCATCTCTGTTCCGTCATGAAATGGCGACAGCAGCACGCGGAAGCGCAACCGTGCGCGGGCAACCTGGCCGGGACCGACGGGCCGGAAGAGACCGCTGCCGGCAACGGGTATGATCGCATCGGCCGGCACTGCGACCTGGGTTGGGGGCGCGCCGAGGTCTTTCGCCACATTCTCGACGATCGGCTGGGCGATGATCGTCAGGCTGAAAACGGTAAATCCCACCATCAACGCCGTCATCGCATATTGGCTGCGGAGCGCCCGGCGCGGTGTCCGGAAGAACGTGAGCGCACGTTTGTGGGCTAGCCAGATCGCGCCAATATGGCCAAGCACGATCGCGCCGAGCGCTATCGCCCAGGCAAACCGCGGGCCCACGATCGCGATGTTGACGCGATAGCCGGCGGTGCCGAGCAGGTCCCACCCGTGTCCGAACGGATCCGAGGCCAGCGGGATGATGTACTGGCCCTGGATCAGGATATAGGTCAGATAATGCGCGATCTGGTAGGCGAGCGCGATCGGCACCAGGGTAAAGGCGAAGGCGCGTGCAACCTCCTCCGGCGCATGCTCGTTGCCGGCGAGCGCCGCCATCAGTGCCGAGATCGCATAATAAGCCGCACCGAAAAGCAGCCACATCACAATCAGCCCGAGAGTCGCGTTGACCGTCGAGCTGCCCGGAAGCCGCATTGCGATGGCGGTCCAGAGCGGGGTATCCAGAAAGCCGTCGAACATCACCGACGACAGCAGGAACAGCACCAGCGGCGGCGCCGCTCTCGATGGAGGCGGCTTGCGTGAGAACGGCGAAAGGCGGCCGTAAACGCCGAAGTAAACGGCGAACGCCTCGCCGTGCTCGAGCCAGGCGGTCCGGCCGAACAGGATCATGCCGATCCAGGTGAGGAGCGAATAAAGAGCGGCGAGGGTGGCGATCCAGAACGGCGAGGCGGAATACGGAAAAATCAGCTCGATCCAGACGAAGACGATCAGGAGAAAAATGGCCGGCCAGCAGTCGAGCCGGGCCGGGTAGCGGAGCCTGAGCGACAAGGGACGCCGGGCGATCGTCTCCGCCCAGGCGAACAGCGCTGCCCAGGGATTGGCGGCCGCCCAGACGTTGCCGAACAAAGCCGAGAGGTAAACGAATCCCACCCACCAGATGATCCACACGGCGGCGGGAGCGAAATTCCGCAGCGGATTTTGATTGCCGAACCAGCCAGCGGCGATCACGAGAAGAAAGAGAAAGACGCTGATGGCCTCGCCGGGCCGGGAACGTTCAGGCAAGACGGGAAGAAACCGCCGCCCGGATTGCGTGGGTACAGCGGCGGGAGCACGGACGAAAAGCGCGATGACGACGAAGGAGAACGCCACTGCGGATCCGGCGCTGAGGAGATAAAGCCCAAGCGGCACCGGCAGGTCATAGCGAACGCCGAACGCATGGGCATCGGCATCCCTCGCGCTCGCCATCAGCATCGTCATGAGCGCGATGGACCACCCGACCATGCCCGTCGCGATCCGGATCCACGAGGGGTTGTGGCGTGCGGGCGGCACCTCTTTCATCGCATCGGGGTGATGTTGGCCATGCGATCGAGTTCCCAGCCGGCGCCGTAAGGTGCCGGGAAACCAGCCCTGTCACCAAGCGCGGACCAGATCAGCCGGCCAGCCGGATCGGTGAAGCCGCCGACCGGGTTCCAGGCCGCCTTCGGAGGCGTCGGCACACCGAGCCGCAGAATGCCGTTCCACGGGTAGTCTTTGAGCTTGGCCGTGCGGATGAACACAGGAGAATCGAGCCCTGCGATCGAATCGGAAGCGATGTTCTCGATCCCGGTCGCGTAACCGTTGTCGTACCATTCGTGCCGGATCGTATAGCCGGCAACCGCGCGGCTGCAGTTCGAGGTCAACAGCGATACAAAGTCGCGCTGGGCATTGATTTTAGCGGCAGGGTCATCGAAATCACCTTGCTCGAGCTGGAAGAGGTCGCCTGCGGCCCCTTCGCGTTCGGCCGCAGGCAGCGCATCAGCCAGAAGCTGATAGGCCTGGAACCAGCCGGATTTGATCCACGGCGGGCCCGACCAGCCATCGAACCGGGTCATCGCCCTTTCGACCAGCGAATCCGCATCGATGAATTGCACCTTGTCCACGACTGCCGAGGCAGGTGCGGCACGCACCCGCGCCGCGGCTTTTCGGGCAAGGTCTTGCTGTCTCAGGTAATCGGCGTGGAACGGTGTGACGGGATAGGGATGAAACACCATCCCGCCTGGCGGGTGGGCGGCAATGTTCCTGACGGCGGCCTCCAGCGCCGGACAATCGGGCCGATCGACGGAGACCACCACGAAGGCGCCGAGCGATTCGATCGACGCCACCTGCGGCGGCGGCGTTCCGACGAAAAGCGGCGGCGTATCACCGACGTAGGCGTGAATTCCGCCCTTGGGCAGAAGTCGTGCCGCAGCCGCGGGATCGACCGTCATGACCCGGATGACGCTTGGGTAGAAGCTCGAGTAGATCGGCCATTCGTGGCCGGCTTCGGCCGGCACCGCCGTCGCCAAGGCGGCGACGAGAAACGCAAGCGAGACTTTCCCCTTCATCGCGGCGTACCCGATATTTCCCAGATGATCGGCCCGTCGGGCAATGATTAGGCGATCGCCTGCCCTCGGCCAAAGGCTTTTCTGCGATCTCGGGTGCCTCGCTCCCTCTTTCCCTGCCGCCCCGGGCGAGCTAATGTTCGCCGATGGCGGACTCTCGTCTGGTTGAGTCTCGCACTCGCCGTGCTGGCATCCGGCGTCTGGACCTGGTTGATCGCGGCTACCCTCGCCGATGGACCGGGGTTTGCCGGCACCGCCGCGACCGCCCGGATTCTCCTGCGCACCACCGACGAGGGCCATGTGCTGCTGCTGCAATGGGCCGCGCTCGCCGGCGATGCACCCGCACTTGCCCGGCGGCGGATGCACCGCAGCCTTGCCAGAGAGACGATGATCGGACTGCTCGTGGTGCTCGCTGCCGGTGTACTGGCCAGCCTGCCGCCCTCGGTCGAAATGGCCGTCATGCACGCAAATCCCATGGCTGAAATGGGAGGCGCCCATGGCCATGTCCAGAAGTAGATCACGGCGGGTGAAAGAACGGCGCGCCCGAGAGCAGAAGCGCATCGCCGTGATCGTCGCCGGGACGGCATCCCTGCTGCTGGCGGGTGCTGTTCTCTGGCTCCTCCACGCGCCGCCACGTGCGACGGCGGCGATTGGCGGCCCGTTCCGGTTGTCCGCGAGCAACGGCCAGATCATCGACAACCGGAGCTTTCCCGGTCGCTTCACGCTGCTCTATTTCGGCTACACGCATTGCCAGGACATCTGCCCGACGACACTCGCTGCCCTCGCCGGGGCGCTCAAGCTCCTCGGGCACGACGCCGATCGTGTACAGCCGCTGTTCGTCACCGTCGATCCCGGGCGCGATACGCCGACGGTGCTGCAGATGTATCTCGCGAAATTCACGCCGCAACTCATCGGCCTGACCGGCACGCCGCAGCAGATTGCCGCGATCGAGCGCGCCTTTCACATCACCAGCATCGTTCATCGCACCGCAATCGGCTACGATCTGGACCACTCCGCAGTGCTGTACCTGATGAGCCCGGATGGCCGCTTCGTCGCTCCCATCCGGGCCGGCGAGACGGCTCCCGCCATGGCCGCGACTCTCGCCCGGTATCTTTCATGATCCCATCTTTCATGATCTCCGGCCGGACAACAGAGAGGGGTGACACCATGCCTGATGCGCCAACCGTGCCGCGGCCAGCGCCCGATCGCCTGCCCGCGTGCCGAAGCTGCATTCCTCGCCGGCGCCGCTGCAGGCTCACCGTGCTGGCCGCCCTGGCCCTCGGATCTTCCCTCATCCTGCCGCCGGCCGGCCGGGCCGATCCGCCCGTTACGGCGATGAATTCCTGGTTCCGCTACATCATGCCCCAGGTTCCGGCCGGCGGGTACATGACCCTGAAGAACACCTCCTCTCAGCCCATGGTACTGACCGGAGCCAGCTCGGCTGCGTGCGGAACGCTGGCGCTGCATCGGACGGAAACGAGCGGCGGCGTCGATCGGATGGTTCCGGTGCCGAGGGTCACGGTGCCGGCCGACGGCACATTCCGCTTCGCCGAGGGTGGCTACCACATGATGTGCATGAATCCGGCCATGCATGTCGGGCAGACCGTCACCGTCACGCTGAGTTTCGCTGATGGCAGCCGGGTTCCTGTGCCGTTCGTGGTCTATGGGGTGAGCGGCCCGCCGGGTTCCGCACCGAACGGCGCCGAGACGGGCATGAAGATGAAAATGCCGATGTGATCCGCGTTTCCCCTGCGCACCGGAATCGGCAAAGGAGCGAACAGGATGGGTCAGGACAGGCAAGGCGGTCATTCGTGCAGGATCGTGGGACGGCGGAGGCTGATGGCGGGCGGAGCTTGCTCTTTCCTGCTGGTCGCGCTCACGGCCCGGGCCAGCCCCTCGGGCAATGTCGATGTCGAGAGCTGGCACCTGCCACGTCTCGCATTCACCATGACCGATGCCGATACCGGGCAGGTGGTCACGGCGCATGACTTCCTGGGCAAGCTCGTCCTGCTCTACTTCGGCTACACGCACTGCCCGGATGTCTGTCCGCTGACATTGCACAATGTCGCGCAAATTCTGCAGCGGCTTGGCAAGAATGCAGAGAATGTCCGCGTGCTCTTTGTCACCGTGGATCCGAACCGCGATACGCTTCCGGTGCTCGGCCGCTACACCCGGCTCTTCGCGCCCGAAATCGCCGGCCTGCGCGGAACGGCTGATCAACTCGCCGCGCTCGCGCGCGCCTATCACGTCGGCTATTCGGTCACCCCGGCCACTGCCTCGCACCCGTACGAGGTGACGCACTCCTCGGCAGT
>JASHOF010000082.1 GCA_030041255.1 Acetobacteraceae bacterium | reverse complement strand
GCCTCGGCATGTCGCTCGGGATGAGTCACGTCGCCGCCCGGGCGGAGGTCAGGGCGCTGATCGGGGCGGTTCGCAAGCCGCCGCCGGCGAAGGTGCTCAGGACGGCCGGTTGCGAGCCGGCCGAGCAGGCGGTATAGCGGCCGTCCCGGCGTGCCGACGTAGCTCAGCGGTAGAGCAACTGATTCGTAATCAGTAGGTCCTCGGTTCAAGTCCGAGCGTCGGCATTGCATCGTTGGCCCGGTAGCGGTGCGGCCGCGGCGCTTCTCATTGGGAACCGGGCGTGGCCGGCGGCAGTCGCGGCGTGGACCCCCTGCCGTGCGGATGTTGGCGCTGCCACCGATTCTACAGGCTCACCCGGCCGGGAGCGGCCGGTCCGATCGACCGCAGCGGCGGCGGCTCGTTTCGGATGTGACGCAGGTCACATTCCTTGTGCCGTCGACGCGATAGAGAGTGGTTGCATTCTCGGATGGCTTCCTCCCGCCACTCCGGGGGGCTCGCAAACTCGCCGTCGGGCAGCGCTGGAGTACTGCCCGGCGGCAATTTTTCCCGCCACGGCATCCTGATCGGAACGGTGCGGGTTACCCCCACTTCGCGAGGGCCGCGATCAATGCGGTGGAATTCGTGACCTCCGCGACTGTCCTGAGCGCGGAGATGGCCGTTGCGTGCTGAGCCTCGTCGAAGGCGGCGCAGCAATCGGCGAGGACGATCGAGCGGAATTCCCGCAATTCAGCGTCCCGTACGGTGGAGGCCACCGCGGTGTTGGTAGCGATGCCGCTGACCGCCAGCGTGTCGATCCCGGTATGGCGCAGCACCCAGTCGAGGCGGCTCATGTAGAAGGCGGAATAACCCACCTTCTCGACCGCGATGTCCGCCGGCGCGAGGGAAGCGACGAGGGCGTGGCCCCGGCTACCGGGCGCAAAATCATCGCGGCGGAGAAACGGGCGGAGCGCCTTCAGGCGCGGCGCGATGATGGGCTCGCCGCCGCGGCCGGGAACAAGTGTGAAGTGCGTGGAGACGACAAGCCCGCCCGTCCGGCGTACGGCGGCGGCGAGGGGAGCGAGGCGGGCGGGCAATGCCGCCATGGCTGCCACACTCACGCCGGCCCGCGCAAAGGCACCGGCGGGATCGAGGAAGTCGTTCTGGAGATCGATGAGAACGAGAGCGAGGCGGGCCGGGTCGGTGATCATCGCGGGGACTCCATGATGAACTTACCGGATCGATCTCTTTATGCAACAAGAGCGGGGTCGGCCGCGAGCCTCGGAGCGGGCGGGCGGGCGAACCGCGGAGAGGCGGCGCGGATGACCTGCTTGTGGTGAGCCATGTCCGTCCCGGACGAGGAACGGCTCTTCCCCACTTCATCCCGAAAGATCGAAGCGGGCGGAGGTGATCATCAGATTCGCCGGCCGGCGCGATCAGCGCTGCGCGGCTTTGATCGGAATGCGCGAGAGGGCGATGAGGACCGCAAGCGCCGTCACTGCGAGCAGCACGGTGAGGGCGCTGCCGTCGAATACGGCGCCGCGGTCGGTGATCCCGAAGATGCCGACCGGCAGCGTCACCCAGCCGGGCGGATACACCATCACGGTCGCGCCAAGCTCGCCCATGGAAAGCGCAAAGCTCAGGCTGAAGGCGGCGATCAGGTACGGCATCAGAAGAGGCAGCGTGACGTGGCGCAGGCGATACCAGGGGCGCGCGCCGAGGCTTTCGGCTATCTGCTCGTATTCCGGCGTGATACGGGCAAGGCCTGCGGAGACGTTGCCGTAGCTGTACGCGGAAACCAGCACGAAGTGTGCGACGAAGACGATGGCCAGGGTGCCGTTCAGCAGAACGGGCGGCCGGCTGAAGGCGACCAGGAGGCCGAGCCCGACGGAAACCGAGGGCACCGCGCTCGGAATGAAGAACACGATGTCGAGCACGCGGCGCGGCAGGGGGCGTGTGTTGCGGAGCGCGAGCGCCGCCCAGCTACCGTTGACCAGCGCAAGCGCGCTCGCCAGGAGGCCGGTGACGATGCTTGCGCGCAGCATCGCCGCCGAGGAGCCGTGCAGGGCATTCGCGTAATGCCGGAGGGTGAAATGGCTCGGCAGCACGCCGTTCCATTGCCCGGTGACGCTGGCCAGGATGATGATGATGGCAGGCAGCGCATAGATGACGCCGACCAGCAGGGCGAGCACCGCCCAGGCGCCGGCGCGCCCGGCTCTAGACCAGACCAGCACTGCGCCCTCCGAACCAGCTCAGCGTGGCGCGATAGAGCGAATAGAGTGAGAGCGAGAGGCAGACATTGATCACCGCCAGCACGCAGGCGCTGGTGTAATCGAACTCCTGGATCGCCTTGGTGTAGATCAGGAGCGGCAGAGTGACGACGCCCTTGGCGCCGATGAACAGCACGATGCCGAACTCGTTCGTTGTCAAAAGAAGGCAGAGGCTGCCGCCGGCGAGCAGCGCCGGCACCGCCGCCGGCAGGATGATCTGGCGCATGATGCGGAAGGCGCCGGCGCCGAGGCTGCTCGCGATCTCGATCTCGGCCCGCTCCACCAGAGAGAAGGCGGCGAGCAGCGGCCGCATGACGAACGGGGTATAGACGGTGACTTCGGCCAGGATCACGCCCCATTGCGAGTAGAGGAAATCGAGCGGCGGCAGGCCGAGATGCAGCGCCTGCATCAGCGAGGCGTTGAGGATGCCCGCCGTGCCGTAGATGAAGGTGAAGGCGAGCGCCATCAGGAACGTGGGCAGCGCGATGAAGGTGTCGATCACCCGCGCCAGCACGCGGGAGCCGGGAAACGGGATGAAAGCGAGGATGAGGGAGAGCACGAGGCCGAGCGCGAGGCAGCCCGCGGTCGCGAGGAGCGCGATGACGACCGTGTGCCAGAGCGCACTCGCGAACTGCACCGAGGTCAGCACGCTCGCATAGTTGAGGAGCGTGGCTGCGCCCTTGCCGCCGGCGAAAGACTCACCGAGAATCAGGGCCAGCGGATAGAAGAAGAGAGCGCCGAGAACCGCCGCCGGCGGGATGATCCAGGAACCGCCGGGACGGAAGGCTCTGCGGCCCGGAAGCGGCAGCGCAAGGCTAGCCACGCCGCTCCTCGGGGATCAGCGTGGCGTCCTCGGGTGCGAAGTAGCAATTCACCAGGGCGCCCGCCTCGGGCGGGGTCCTGAGCGGGGCGGCGGTCAGGCGGAGCCTGTGCCCGCCGATCTCGAAGCCGATGTCGTGCAGATCGCCCTTCCAGCGCACCTCGCTCACCGATGCGGCAAGGCTGTTGGCGGACGGGCCTGGCGGCTCCAGCCTGAGATCGTGTGGACGGATGCACAGCAGCGCGGCCTGGCCCGCCGTCGCTTCCGGATTGCGGCGCACCATCAATGAAGCGGCGCCGAAGCGCACGCGGGCGAGGCCACTCGCCGCATCCTCCGCCTCGACCGTGACCGGCAAGAGATTGGCCCGGCCGAGGAATTCGGCGGCGAAACGGTTCGGCGGCCGGCGATAGAGGCCCTGGCAGTCGCCGAGCGCGACCAGCCTTCCGTCCCGCATGATGCCGATGCGATCGGCAAGAGTCAGTGCCTCGGTCTGGTCGTGCGTCACATAGATGACGGTGAGCGTCGGCAGGCTCCGGTGGAGGCGGGAGAGTTCCTCGAGCATGGTGAGCCGGATTTGCGCATCGAGCGCCGAGAGCGGCTCGTCCAGCAGCAGCACCTCAGGGCGGATCGCCAGCGCGCGCGCGATCGCCACACGCTGCTGCTGGCCGCCGGAAAGCTCGCGCGGATAGCGTTTCGCGAAGGATTCCATGCCCACCATGCGCAGGCATGCAGCCACCTGCTCGCGGATCGTTGCCTCCTGGGCTCCGCGGGCGCGCAGGCCGAAGGCGACATTCTCGTACGCAGGCATGTGCGGGAACAGCGCATAGTTCTGCACCACCATGCCGATGCTGCGGGCGTAGGGCGGCAGATCCGTCACGTCGCGGCCGCCGATATGCACCCGCCCGCGAAGCGGCCGGACGAAGCCGGCGGTGACACGGAGCGCGGTCGTCTTGCCCGAGCCGGAGGGCCCGATCAGGGCCATGATCTCGCCCGGCCGCACTGCGAGAGTGAAGTCGGCGAGCACGATGGTGCCCTTGTAGGCGACCGCAATGCCTTCATACCCGATGCCGCGACGGGCGGCATCGGGTCCGATGAAGGGAACGCTTAAGCCCGGTGCGGCGGCCGGATGACCGAGTACGGCCTCGGCCATCAGCTTCCGGTCTGCCGGTGGTACTCGGCCACGTCCGACTCGAGATCCTGCACCACCTGCGACCAATCCGGGGTCCAGATTTGCACGCCCGTGAGCAGCGTCTGGATCTCCTTGATGGTCGGGCCGGTCGTGGGCACGTCGTCGCGGACGGGCAGGCCCTTGGCGAGATCGGCCACCTGGGACTGCGCCTCTTTGCCGAGCAGGAAGTCGATCAGCTTCTTGCCGTTCCCGGAGTGCGGGGCGCCATGCACGAGGGCGATGTCGTACGGCACCGCGAAGGTTGCGTGCTGGCCGTTCGGCCCGGCGGGGAAGAAGATGCGGATGTTCGGGTTGTCAGCCATCTGGGCGAGATTCATCTGCATGTCGCCGTTGGAGACCCAGATCTCGCCCTTGTTGACGAGCGCGGTGAGCCTACCCGTCGAGGAGGAGGGGCCGAGATTGTTCGCCTGCAGCTTCTTGAGATAGGCATAGCCGGCCTCCTTGCTGCCGAACACGTGGAAGGCGTTCAGCATCACGGAAGTGCCGTCGCCGGCCTGGCCGGGGGTTGAATACTGGATCTTGTTCCTGAATTTGGGGTCGAGCAGATCTGCGAAGGTTGCCGGCGGCGCCTTCAGCACGGAAGTGTTGTAAATCCAGTTCTCGTAGTTGTTGACCAGCACGTAATAGAATCCCTTGGGATCCTTATTCTCCGCCGGCATGTGCGCGGCTGCCGAAGGCGTGTAGGAATCGAGCAGGCCGTCGGTCGCCGCTTTCTGGACGAAGGGCGGCAACGTCTCCAGCACATCCGCCTGCGGGTTGGATTTTTCGCGTTCGAGCCGGGCGACCACTCCGGCCGAACCCGCCTCGATATACTGGACCTTGATCCCCGTTGCCTTGGTGAAAGCATCGAACTCGGTCTGGAACCAGTTGGGCGAGCCGTCGTGCAGGCCGTCCGCGGCATAGATCGTCACGACATTCGACTGGGCATGGGCGGGCCCTGCCGCCAGACCGGCGGCCAGCGACGCCGCCGCAAGCATCAAACCGATACGCATGTGTTGTTCCTCTCCCTTGGTTGACGCGACCTTTCTCCCCGGGCCGTCGCTCTCTCCGACGGGTCAGCCCGGCCAGGGAAGCGAATAGGTTCGGACGTTGGTATAGCCCTTCATCGTCTCGACCACGCCTTCCTTGTAGCCGAGCCCGGAGTCCTTGATACCACCAAACGGTGACATTTCGGTACGGTAGCCCGGAACCTCCCAGATGTTCACCGTGCCCACCTCGAGCTCGGAGACGAAGCGGGTGATGTAGTCGAGGCGGTTGGTGCAGACGCCGGAGGAGAGCCCAAAGGCGGTCGAGTTGGAGATGCGGATGACCTCGGCGATATCGTCCGGGCAGCGGATCAGCGGGATCACGGGTCCGAAGGTTTCTTCGCGCACCAGTTCGCAATCGTAGGGAACGCGATCGACGACGGTCGGGGGGAACAAGGCGCCGCGGCGGGGCTCGCCATGGAGCAGGCGAGCACCGCGCGCGACGGCATCTTCCACCCGCCGCTCGAACAGCCGGGCCGCCTTTTCGCTGATCACGGTGCCGATGTCGGTATCCGGATCGGCCGGATCGCCGGCCTTGAGCTTGCGCGCCCTGGAGAGGCAGCGCTCGGCAAATGCGTCGGCGACGCTTTCGACGACGAGAATGCGCTTGACGGCGGTGCAGCGCTGGCCGGAATTCTTCGTCGCCCCGCTGACCGCAAGCTCGGCCGCGCGGTCGAGGTCGGCATCCTCCATCACGATTAGAGGGTCGTTGCCGCCGAGCTCGAGGATCAGGCGCCGGTAGCCGGCCATGGCGGCGATTTCCTTGCCGACCCTGACGGAGCCGGTGAAGGTGACGAGATCGGCGTCGGGGTCGGTGATCATGGCGCCGCCGATGGCGTCGGGGCGGCCGGTGACCACCGCCAGCATTTCGGGAGGCAGGCCCGCCTCGTAGAGCAGGTCGGCGAGCAGGAGCGCGGTGAGCGGGGTCTGCTCGGTCGGCTTCAGCACCACGCGGTTGTTGGTGGCGATCGCGGGGGCGATCTTGTGGGAGACCATGTTGAGCGGGTGGTTGAAGGGCGTGATCGCGGAGATCACGCCGAGAAGGGGTGTGCGGGTCGTGTAGATGCGGCGCGGCTTGCCGTGATGGGTGATGTCGCAGGCGAAGATCTGGCCGTCGTCCTGGATCGCCGCCTGGCCGGCGAGCGAGAACACGTCGCAGGCGCGGCCGACCTCGTAGAGCGAGTCCTTGCGGCAGAGGCCGGATTCGGCGGTGATGAGGGCGGAGATTTCTTCCTTGCGCGCAGCCAGCGCGGCGGCGGCGGCGAGCAGGATCCGCTGGCGCTCGTGGCGGGTGAGGCGCGCGTGGAAGGCCCTTGCGCTGGCAAAGGCGTTGCGGATGTGCTCGGAGCGGGCGGCGGGAACGGTGCCGACGAGCGCGCCGGTGTAGGGGTTGTGCACCTCGATGACATCATCGGTGCCTACGGTGCGGCCGGCGATGCGCATTGCCTCGGTGCGGATCAGGGGTTGAACGGGTGCGTCCATGTCACTCCACCGATGATGTGTTTCCGGGGGCCTGCTGATCCCCTCCGTTCGCGGCCAGAGGCATCGAACTTCGGGGGCAGGACACCAGGTTGAGGGCGACGTCGAAGACATCGAAATTGCGGAGCGTGCGGGCGGCGGGAACGGCCAGCTTTCGGTTGACGATCATCGGCACGGTCTGCTCGCTGAGGCCGCCGTGCGAACGGAGGGGGCCGCCGAGGCCGGAGAGATCATGGCGAGCGAGGCTGGTTCCCAGCACCTTGTGACGGGTGGAGATGACGACAAGATCGCCGATGCGGTCGGCAGGCAGCTCGAATTTGCGGCAGGCCCCTTCGCGCCCAATGACAAGGGCGATCCCTTCCAGCGTGGAGAGGGCGGAGAGGATCCCGGCCGCGTCGGCGCCGGGCGGCAGATAGACGGTTGCGAAGGAGCCGAGCGCACCGTGGTGCTTCACGTACGGATCCGTGATCGGCAGGATCACGCGCGCGGCGTTCTTCCCCAGCCGGGCGTCGAACCAGTCCTGCAGGTAGATCACGTCCGGTGATCCGTCCGGGCGGTACTTGTCGTTCATGCCATGATCGGCGGTGATGGCGAGCACGGCGCCCGAGGCGTCGAGCTCTCCCACGTAGCGGTCGATCATCGCGTAGAAGGAATTGGCTTCGGTCGAGCCTGGAGCGGCCTTGTGCTGCACGTAGTCGGTCGTGGAGAGATACATCAGGTCGGGGCGGTGGCGGGCGAGGATCTGCACCCCGGCGGCGAAAACGAACTCGGAGAGGGCGGCGGAATAGACGCCGGGCAGGGGTTGGCCCACGAAATCCAGCACGTGGTCGATGCCGTTTTCGGCGAACGTCGCCGCATCGGCGCGTTCGGAGGAGAAGGCGATCGCCCGGCCGGAGCGCATCTCGAGCCCGTGGCCGAGCAGCGCGCGGAGCTTGTCCTTGGCCGTCACGACGGCGACCTTGGCACCCACTTCAGCGAACGCCTCCATGATGGTCGGCGCGCGGAGGAAGCGTGCCTCGTTCATCATCACCTCTTCGCCCGTGGCCGGGTCGAGGAAATAGTTTCCGGCGATGCCGTGCACGGAAGGCGGCGCGCCGGTGATGATGGAGATGTTGTTGGGATTGGTGAAGCTCGGGATGACGGAGAGCGCCTGCAGGTTGGCGCCGTCTTGCATCAGGCGCTTGAAGTTCGGTGCGAGCCCGGCGGCGATCGCGGCTTCGATATATCCCGGTTCCGAACCGTCGATGCAGACGGCGACCACAGGCTGGCGGGGGAAGCGGTAGAGGCGGCCGTTCACCGTGACGGTGCGGGCGGCAAGGGCGCCGGCATCCATGCGCCTTTCCCCTTATGCCGCGCGCGGCAACGGCACGGCGAGCCCCATCTCCTCGAGGACCTCGCCGGCAGCCTTGATCGCCGCCCGCATGTCCTTCGGGTAAAGGCGGCCGATACAGCCGATGCGGAATGAGTCGGCGACGGTGAGCTTGCCGGGATAGATGATGAAGCCGCGCTCTTTCAGTCCGTCATAGAAGCGCTGGAAAACGAAGCCCGGCTGCTTCGGCATATGAAAGGTGACGATGATGGGCGCCTGCAGTGCGTCGGGAAGCAGGGTGCGAAATCCGAAGGCGCGCATCCCTTCCACCAGGATGCGGCAGTTCTCCTTGTAGCGGGCGCCGCGACCGGCCACGCCGCCCTCGGCGTCGAATTCTTCGAGCGCCTGGTGGAAGGCCGCGATGACATGCGTGGGCGGGGTGAAGCGGAACTGGGAGGTAGCCTCCATCGCCTGCCATTGGTCGAAGAGGTCGAGCACGAGCGTGGTGGCGTTGCCGCGGCCCGCGGCGAGCGCGGCGCGCCGGCAGATCACGAAGCCGAGGCCGGGCACGCCTTCGAGGCACTTGTTGGAGGAGGCGGCGACCGCGTCGAGCCCGAGTGCGGCGGCATCGAGCGGCAATGCGCCGAAGCTGCTCATGGCATCGACGAGCAGCCGCCGGCGGTGGGACGAGACGAGGGCGGCGAGCTGTTCGAGGGGATTGAGGATGCCGCTGGTCGTTTCGCAATGCACGGCAAAGACGTGCGTGATGTCCGGCGTGCTTTGCAGCAGCCGGCCGATGGCAACGAGGTCGGGCGGGGTGTCTTCGGGCGTCTCGTGTACCGTGGTCCTGCGCCCGGCGATCTCGAGAATGCGGCGCGCGCGGTTGCCATACGCGCCGTTGACGAGAACGAGCACATGGCCGGAGGGGGGGACGAAGGTGGTCAGCATGGCCTCGACGGCGAACGTGCCGGAGCCCTGCATGGGCACGGCGACATAGTCCTCCGCGCCGCCGGCGACGCGGGGGAGCGAGGCGAGCACGTGGCGATTGATGGCGATGAAGTTCGGGTCGCGCGAACCCCGGTCGTGCAGCATCGCCCCCTTGACCGATTTGGAGGTGGTGAGGGGTCCTGGGGTGAGGAGCAGCGGGTCGGAGGTTTCCGGGCGGGCCTCGCCGGGGCGGAGCGGCGTCATGGTGCGAGCCTTTTTGCCGATTGCGGCAACCTGGAGCAGGCACTGATATTGTTCCAATAGTTAGTTTTTATCCTCTATATAGATGATTTCGATAGGATTGGCCGGAGCGTGCGATGAACCTGACGCAACTGCGTGCCTTCCATCGTGTCGCCCAGGCGGGCGGGTTCAGCCTTGCTGCCCGTTCCGCTGCGGTCAGCCAGCCGACCCTGTCCGCGCAGGTGCGCGGGCTCGAAGCCGCGTACGCGATCAGCCTGTTCAACCGGCGCGGCCGGCACACCACGCTGACGCCGCTGGGCCACAGCCTGTTCGCCATCACCACACGCCTCTTCGCGGCCGAAGACGAGATCAGCCACCTTCTCGGCGATGTCGCCACACTTGCCCGGGGGCAGTTGCGGGTGGCGGCGGACAGCCCGACGCATGTGATGCCGCTCCTGGCGCGGTTGAAGCAACGGCATGCCGGGTTGGTTTTCTCGCTCCGGATCGGCAATTCCGAGGATGTGATCCGCCGCGTGCTGGAATTCGAGTGCGATGTCGGCGTGATGGCCAAGCGGGTTTCCGATCCGCGCCTCTATTCCCTGCCGATCCGTGATGACCGGCTGGTCGTGTTCGTTCCTGTCGGGCATCGCTGGGCCAGGCGGCGCACGCTTGCCATGGGCGATCTCGCGGGTTGCGATCTCGTGCTGCGCGAGCGCGGTTCGATCACGCGCGAGGTTTTCGAATCGCGGCTTGCCGAGATGGGCGTGCTGCCGGGGCGGCTCCTGGAAGTGGAATCGCGGGAAGCGGTGCGGGAGGCGGTGCTGGCCGGCTTCGGCATTGGCGTGGTGTTCGAGAGGGAGCTTGGCCGGGATCCGGAGACGCGCTCGCTTGCCGTGCGGGACGCGGATCTGGCGGTCACCGAGTACCTGGTCTGCCTCGCGGAGCGGAGGCGCCTGCCGCTGGTTGAGGGTTTCTTCGCCGTGGTGGGCGGGACGAGGTAGCGGCCGTGTCGGGCAGCGCCGGTTGGTTCGCGGCGCGGGAACCAAGCCGGCAACCCGATTCCCATGCCTCGCGATCGGCTTTACCCTCCGCCCACGAATCGGGAACTCAGCATGAACGATCTCTTCGACTCGATGGTTGGCGGCCCTGGTGGCGGTGCGCGCAACGGCGGGCGCAACGGCCGGAGCGGTGGCGCCTACACGGCCAAAGATATCGAGGTCCTGGAAGGGCTCGAGCCGGTGCGCCGCCGGCCCGGCATGTATATCGGGGGCACCGACGGATCGGGGCTCCATCATCTGGCCGCCGAACTGATCGACAACGCCATGGACGAGGCGGTGGCCGGCCACGCGAGCTTCATCGAGGTCGTGCTGGAGGAAGGCGACGTGCTTTCCGTGCGCGACAACGGGCGGGGAATCCCGGTCGATCCGCATCCCAAGTTCAAGCACCTGAGCGCGCTCGAAGTGATCCTCACGACGCTGCATTCGGGCGGAAAATTCGGCGGCAACGCCTATTCCACCTCGGGCGGGCTGCATGGGGTCGGAAGCTCGGTCGTGAACGCGCTATCCGATTGGCTTGAGGTGGAAGTAGCACGCGAGCGGACGCTGTGGCGGCAGAGCTATCGGCGCGGCAAGTCAACGGGAAAGCTTCTGAATGCGGGGGCGGCGCCGAACCGGCGCGGCACCCAAATTCGATTCCATCCCGATCCGGAGGTGTTCGGTACGGCGCGCTTCGAGCCGCCGCGACTCTACCGGCTCTGCCGCTCCAAGGCCTATCTGTTCCGCGGCGTCGAAATCCGCTGGTCTGCGGCTCCTGCTCTCGTGCAAGGCACCGATGTTCCCGCCGAGGCGGTGCTGCATTTTCCGGGTGGCCTTGCCGACAGCCTCGCCGCCGAGATCGAGGAGGTGGCGCGTGCGCTTCCGACTCTCTGGGCCGGGGAGGCGCCCCTGCCAGGCGAGAACGGGCGGGTGGAATGGGCGGTTGCCTGGCTCGCCGAAGAAGACGGGTTCCTGCATTCCTACTGCAACACGGTGCCGACTCCGCAAGGCGGGGCGCATGAGCAGGGGTTTCGCGCCGCGCTCTTTCGCGCTCTCCGCGCCTGGGGCGAGCAGCGCGGCAATCGCCGTGCCCAGCAGGTGCTGGCCGAGGACGTGCTCGGGCCGATCGCCGCCAAGCTCTCGGTCTTTTTGCGCGAGCCGCAGTTCGTCGGCCAGACTAAGGAGAAGCTGGCGAGCCCGGAGGCGCAGCGCCTCGTGGAGACGGCGTTGCGCGATCGTTTCGAGCATTTCCTGGCCGCCGATCCGGCGCAGGCAGACAGCCTGCTCGGGCTTGCCGTCGATCGTGCCGAGGAGCGTGTGCGCCGTCGCGAAGCGAAGGAGACGGCGCGGAAAACCGCGACCCGCCGCCTCCGCCTGCCCGGAAAGCTCGCCGATTGCACGCGCGCCGAGCGCGATGGAACGGAAATCTTCCTCGTCGAGGGCGATTCCGCCGGCGGGTCGGCCAAGCAGGCGCGCGACCGCCAGACCCAGGCGGTGCTGCCGCTGCGCGGCAAGGTTCTCAATGTCGCTTCGGCGTCGGTCGAGAAGCTCAGGCAGAACCAGGAACTCAAGGACCTCATCGAAGCCCTTGGCTGCGGCGTCGGCGAGCGGTTCGATCGGGCGAAGCTGCGCTACGCGCGCGTCATTATCATGACCGATGCGGACGTCGACGGCGCGCACATCGCCTCGCTTCTGATGACGTTCTTCTATCGCGAGTTGCCCGGGTTGATCGAGAACGGTCATCTTTATCTTGCCCGTCCGCCGCTCTATCGCCTGACGCAAGGCCCGAAGTCGGTCTATGCGATGGATGATGCGGACCGAGAACGGCGCCTCGCCCTGGACTTCAAACCGGGCGCCAAGGTCGAGGTCAGCCGCTTCAAGGGGCTCGGCGAGATGCCGAGCGCGCTCCTGCGCGAAACGACGATGGACCCGAAACGACGCATCCTGCTGCGCGTGATGGTTGCTTCCGCCGAGCGGGCGGAAACCGATTCGCTGGTGGAGAGCCTGATGGGGCGGCGGCCGGAGCTTCGCTTCCAGTTCATCCAGGAGCACGCGCCCTCGGTTCCCGAGGTGGACATCTGAGGCACCGGTCGCTGCGCACCACGACAAAAGGCGCGTTCCCGGAAACCGTCTTTCATACGAAATATATATACCGGAGCGCTGCCGGCACCATCGCATTTATATGGCGCGGTAGTTAGGTTGCTCAGCCGATCGCGACAATCCGCGGAAGGCAGAGCCATGCTCGACGTGATCTACATCCTGATCGGCGCCGTCTTTCTCGGCGGCGCGATCCTCTACGCACACGCCTGCGAGCGCCTCTGAGGAGCCATCCCGGTGATCTTCGACTATGGACTCGGGGCCGCGGTGACCGCCGGCCTCTTCGTCTATCTCGTCTATGCGCTGATCCGCCCCGAGAGATTCTGACAAGCGTCTCGCTTCGGATCCGCGAGGACCCCAGAGGAGCCGTTCCGGCCGATGAACCATACGACCATCAACGGATGGGTCCAGATCGCCCTCTTCGGTGCGGTGCTGATCCTGCTGACGAGGCCGCTCGGCGGCTACATGGCCAGCGTGTTCGCGGGCGAGCGGACGTTTCTTTCGCCGCTGCTCCGCCCCCTCGAGCGCGGCATCTACAGGATTTGCGGCGTCGATGAGACGGACGACCAGCACTGGCTGACCTATGCCGCTTCCATGCTCATATTCAGCTTTGCCGGCTTCGTCATCCTCTACGGCATTCAGCGGCTGCAGGGGATGCTGCCGTTCAATCCCGCGGGTATGACGGCGGTTTCTCCGGATCTCTCCTTCAATACCTCGGTGAGCTTCCTCACCAACACCAACTGGCAGTCCTACGTGCCCGAGCAGACGATGAGCTATCTCACCGAGATGGCCGGTCTCACGGTGCACAATTTCGTCTCCGCGGCGAGTGGGATCGCGCTCGCGCTCGGGCTGATCCGTGGCTTCGCACGGCGCTCGGCTGCGGGAATCGGCAATTTCTGGGTTGATCTCACGCGCTCCGTCCTCTACATCCTGCTGCCGATCGCGATCGTTTTCGCCCTGATCTTCGTCTGGCAGGGCTGCCCGCAGAACCTCGCTGCCTATACGCACGTGACAACGCTGCAAGGCGGATCGCAGGTCGTCGCGCAGGGGCCGGTTGCATCCCAGGAAGCGATCAAGATCCTGGGCACGAACGGCGGCGGCTTCTTCAACGCCAATTCCGCGCATCCCTTCGAGAACCCGACCGCGCTGACGAACTTCCTGCAAGAACTGCTGATGCTCGCGATCGGGGCGGCACTGACCAACGTGTTCGGCCGGATGGTAGGAAGTGAGCGGCAGGGCTGGGCGATTTTCGCGGTCATGTTCGTGCTCTTTCTGGGCGGTGTCATTCCCGAGTATGCGATCGAAAGCCAGGGCAACCCCGCCTTGGCCGCCTTCCACGTCGATCAGGCGCCGAGCGCGATGCAGCCGGGCGGCAACATGGAAGGCAAGGAGGTGCGGTTCGGGATTGCCGATTCGGCGCTCTTCACGACGACCACCACCGATGCGTCGTGCGGTGCGGTCAACAACATGCATGACAGCCTGCTGCCGCTGGCCGGCGCGGTGCCGATGGTCAATATCATGCTGGGCGAGATCATCTTCGGGGGCGTCGGTTCCGGCCTCTACGGCATGCTGCTGTTCGTCATCGTGGCGATGTTCGTGGCCGGATTGATGGTCGGGCGGACACCGGAATATCTGGGCAAGAAGCTCGAAGCCAAGGAAGTGAAGATGGCGATGCTGGCGATCCTGATCCTGCCTCTCTCCATCCTCGGCTTCACCGCGATCGCTGCGGTGCTGCCCGCCGGGCTTGCCGGCATCGCCAACAACGGGCCGCACGGGTTCTCGGAAATTCTCTATGCCTTCACCTCGGTGACCGGGAACAACGGCAGTGCCTTCGCCGGGCTCAGCGCCAACACGCCCTTCTATAACACGACGCTCGGGCTTGGGATGTTCATCGGCCGCTTCCTGATGATCGTTCCGATGCTGGCCGCCGCCGGATCGCTGGCGCGGAAGAAGATCGTGCCGGCCTCTCTCGGGACCTTTCCGACCACGAGCCCGCTCTTCGTTGGCCTCGTCGTCGGCGTCATCATCATCACCGGCGGGCTGATCTATTTCCCCGCCGTGTCGCTCGGCCCGATCGTCGAGCACACCGCGATGCTGCACCACACCCTTTACTGACGGGACGAGCGGAAAATCGCCATGGAGACTCATGGAATGCGTCGCGCGCGATCGACCATACTGGACCCGGAAATCCTCGCCCCGGCGATCCGCGAATCTTTCGTCAAGCTCGATCCGCGCACCCTGATCCGCAATCCGGTGATGTTCGTGGTCGAGATCGTTGCTTGCCTGACGACGGTGACCTTCCTGCGCGGGCTCTTCGCCGGTGCGCCTTATCCGGGCTTTTCGCTTCAGATCATCGCCTGGCTCTGGATCACCGTGCTGTTTGCGAACTTCGCCGAAGCCGTGGCCGAGAGGCGCGGCAAGGCGCAGGCGGCGACGTTGCGGCGGGCGCGCACCGAGACCATGGCGAAGCGGCTTGGGGGAAACGGCGGCGGTGGCTTTGAGACGGTCCCGGCGCCCGACCTTGCCCCCGACGATGTCGTGCTCGTCGAGGCGGGCGACATCATCCCGAGCGACGGCGAGGTGATCGAGGGCATCGCTTCCGTGGATGAATCGGCGATTACCGGCGAATCGGCGCCCGTGATCCGCGAGAGCGGCGGGGACCGCTCGGCAGTGACGGGCGGCACGCGCGTACTTTCGGACTGGATCAAGGTGCGGATCACGGCCGCCCAGGGCGCGACCTTTCTCGATCGGATGATCGCCCTCGTCGAGGGTGCGGAGCGGCAGAAGACGCCGAACGAGATTGCGCTCAACATCCTGCTGGCCGGCCTCACCATCATCTTCGTGATCGTCGTTGCGAGCATCCCGAGCTTTGCCCACTATGCCGGCGGGTCGGTCTCCGTTGTCGTGCTCGTTGCCTTGTTCGTGGCGCTGATCCCGACCACCATCGGCGCCCTGCTCTCGGCGATCGGGATCGCGGGGATGGACCGGCTGGTGCGGTTCAACGTGCTCGCGATGTCGGGTCGCGCGGTCGAGGCGGCGGGGGACGTGGATACGCTGCTGCTCGACAAGACCGGAACGATCACGCTGGGCAATCGCCAGGCGGTGGAATTCATCCCGGTGGGTGGGGCGACCGCTGCGGAGGTCGCGGACGCGGCGCAACTGGCTTCTTTATCCGACGAGACACCCGAGGGACGCTCGATCGTCGTGCTGGCGAAGGAGAGATTCGGAATCCGCGGGCGGGAGATGGCGCCTGGCGGCCAGCGCTTCATTCCCTTCTCGGCGCAGACGCGGCTTTCGGGCATCGATTACGAGGGCGCTTCGATCCGCAAGGGCGCAGTGGATGCGGTGCTCGCCTACGTGCGGGACAAGGGGAGCAATGGCGAGGGTGGCACGCTTGCCGTCCGGGAGAAGGTGTCCGAAGACGCGGCGACGAAGGAGCTCAGGGCAAAAGCGGACGAGATCGCGCGCGCCGGCGGCACACCGCTTGCGGTTGCGCGTGGGGCGCGGCTGCTCGGCGTGATTCACCTCAAGGACATCGTCAAGGGCGGCATCCGGGAACGCTTCGCCGAGCTGAGGCGGATGGGAATCCGGACCGTGATGATCACCGGCGACAATCCGCTGACGGCGGCGGCGATCGCGGCCGAGGCGGGCGTCGATGACTTCCTTGCCCAGGCGACGCCGGAGGCCAAGCTTGCCCTGATCCGCAAGGAGCAGGGCCAGGGCAAGCTGGTTGCGATGTGCGGGGACGGCACCAACGACGCACCGGCGCTGGCCCAGGCCGATGTCGGGGTCGCCATGAACACCGGCACGATGGCGGCGCGCGAGGCGGGGAACATGGTGGATCTCGACAGCGACCCCACGAAGCTGATCGAGATCGTCGAAATCGGCAAGCAGCTCCTGATGACGCGCGGGGCGCTCACGACCTTCTCGATCGCCAACGACGTCGCGAAATATTTCGCAATGATTCCGGCGATGTTCGCCGCTTTCTACCCGACGCTGAACGCGCTCAACGTGATGGGGCTCGGCAACCCGCGTTCGGCGATTCTCTCGGCGATCATTTTCAATGCGCTGATCATCGTGGTGCTGATTCCGCTGGCGCTGAGCGGGGTGAAATACCGCCCGATCGGTGCGGCGGGGATCCTGCGCCGAAACCTCTTGATCTATGGCCTCGGGGGCATCATAGCGCCTTTCGTCGGGATCAAGCTGATCGATATGCTGGTCACAGCCGTCGGGCTCGCCTAGGGAGTCATTTCTATGATGCACCATATCCGCCCGGCAATCGTGATGATCATCGTCATGACCGTCATCACCGGCGTCGCCTATCCGCTCGCGATGACGGCCGTCGCTGAGCTTGTGTTCCCCTACCAGGCGAACGGCAGCCTGATCCGCGTCAAGGGCAAGGTGATCGGTTCGGCGCTGATCGGCCAGGAGTTCACGTCACCGCGCTACTTCCATCCGCGGCCCTCGGCCACCACGGAGCCGGATCCGAAGGACCCCACGAAGACGATCGGCGTGCCCTATGCGGCAGACAATTCTTCGGGCTCGAACCTGGGCCCGACCTCGAAAGCGCTCGTCAGCTTCGTGCAGGCGGAGGCGGCGAAGCTGGCGCGCGAAAATCCGGCCACAGCCATTCCGGTCGACCTGGTGACGAACTCGGGCAGCGGGCTCGATCCGGACATCACGCCCGCCGGCGCGCTTTTCCAGGTGCCGAGAATTGCCAAGGCGCGCGGCCTTCCGGATGGGACGGTGCGCCGGCTCGTGCTTGCGCATATCGATCCGCGCTTCCTCGGCATCCTGGGTGAACCGCACGTCAACGTGCTCGACCTCAACCTCGCGCTCGACGCGCTCAATCGCTAAGCGGGTCGGGAGAACGCCGGCGCCGGATCACCCTGCGCTGGGGTATAACGCGGGGCGATGAGCGATTCGGGCGAGCGGCGGCCATCGGCGGACGCCCTGCTGGAGGCAGAGGCGCGGCGGCGCCAGGGCCGGCTCAAAGTGTTTCTCGGGGCCGCGCCGGGAGTCGGCAAGACATTCTCGATGCTGACCGTGGCACAGGCGCGGCGGCGCGAGGGGGTCGATGTCGTGGTCGGGATCGTCGAGACGCACGGGCGCATCGAGACGGAGAAGCTGCTCGAGGGGCTCGAGGTCGTTCCGCGGCGGAACGTGGAATACAAGGGGAAGACGCTCGAGGAAATGGACCTCGACGCGATTCTCGCGCGGCGGCCGCGCCTGGTGCTGGTGGATGAGCTTGCCCATGCCAACACGCCGGGCAGCCGGCATCCGAAGCGCTATCTCGATGTCGAAGAACTGTTGGCGGCTGGCGTCGACGTGCTCACCACGCTCAACATCCAGCATGTGGAGAGCCTGAACGACGTGGTTGCCAGCATCACGCGCATTCGCGTGCGGGAGACGGTGCCGGATTCGGTTCTCGACCGGGCGGACGAGATCGAGCTTGTCGATCTGACGCCCGAGGATCTGATTCAGCGGCTCAAGGACGGCAAGGTCTATGTGCCGCACCAGGCCGAGCGTGCGATCCGGCATTATTTTTCGCCCGGCAACCTGACGGCGCTTCGCGAGCTGGCGCTCAGGCGCACGGCCGAGCGCGTCGATGATCAAATGGTGAAGTACATGCGCCGGCACGCGATTGCCGGCCCGTGGGCGGCCGGGGAGCGGGTGCTGGTCGCGGTCAGCGGAGAGCCGGGCAGTGCGGTGCTCGTGCGGCATGCGCGGCGGGCCGCCGACCGCTTGCGGGCGCCGTGGGCGGCTCTTCATGTCGAAACGGCGCGGAGCCTGCGCATGGGCTCGAGCGAACGGACGCGGATCACGGAGGCGCTGGGGCTGGCAGAGCGACTGGGTGCGGAGGCGGTCGCGATTCCCGGCCAGAACGTGGCCGAGACGATCCTGGAGTATGCGCGGGCCAACAATTTCACTCACGTCATCATCGCCAAGCCGCGGCGATTCCGTTGGGCGGCGGCGATCTGGGGCTCGGTGACGGACCACCTGTTGCGCCATGCGGGCGAGATCAGCGTGCACGTCATCGCGGCGAAGGAGGAGGAGAAGCCGCGGGCGGAGAAATGGTTCGAGCCGGGTGAAGCGGTGCGGCCGGCAGCCTGGGCGGGGAGTCTCGGCTTCGTGGCAGCGGCGATCGGGATTTCGGTGCTGCTGCATGACGTGGCCCGCATTGCCGACGTGGCCGAGGTGTTCCTCACCGCCGTGCTGGCGGCAGCGGTGACTTATGGACTTTGGCCGTCGTTGCTTGCCTGTCTTGCGAGCGTGCTCGCATTCAACTTCTTTTTCCTGCCCCCACTCTACACTTTCACGATCTCCGATCCGGCGAACATCGTCTCGCTGTTCTTCTTCACCGTGGTGGCGCTGATCGCAAGCCAGCTCGCGGCAAGGGTGCGGGCTGAGGCGGTAGTGGCGCGCGGGCGCGCACGCACGACCGAGGAGCTTTATTCCTTCAGCCGCAAGCTTGCCGTCGCGGTGACACTGGATGATTTGTTATGGGCGACGTGCCACCAGATCGCACGCATGCTGAAGGCGGGCGTCGTGCTGCTGCTTCCGGAGGGTGAGAAGCTCATGGTGCGGGCGGGTTATCCGCCGGAGGACCGGCTGGACGATGCCGACGTTGCGGCGGCGAGCTGGAGCTGGAAGCACAATCGCGAGGCGGGACGCGGGGCCGACACGCTGCCGGGGGCGCGGCGGCTGTTCGTTCCGATCGAGACCGGGCGGGGCGTGCTCGGGGTGCTCGGTCTCGATCGCGACGCGCCGGGTGTGCTTCTCGGCCCCGACGAGCGACGGCTGCTCGATGCGCTGCTCGGCCAGGCGGCGCTGGCGATCGAACGGATCATGCTGGCCTCGGATCTCGACCGGGCGCGGCTTGCGGCCGAGAGCGAGCGGCTGCGCACCGCCCTGCTCACCTCGATCTCGCATGACCTCAGGACGCCGCTGGCGAGCATTCTCGGCTCGGCAACGAGCCTGATGGCGGAGGGGACGAGGCTCGAGCCGCGCACCGAAGCGGAGCTGCTTGGCCTGATCCGCGACGAGGCGGAGCGGCTCAACCGCTTCATCGATAATCTGCTCGACATGACGCGACTGGAAGCCGGGTCATTCGAGGCGAACCGGGTGCCGACCGATATCGCGGACGCGATCGCAACCGCGCTTGCGCGGGTGGAGCGGATGCTGGCGCGGCACACGGTGGAGGTGGTGATCGCGCCTGACCTGCCGCTCTTGCAACTGGATGGGGTGCTGCTCGAGCAGGTGCTGCTGAACCTCCTGGACAATGCCGCGAAGTATGCACCGGCGGGATCGAAGATCGAGGTTGCCGCGGGACGCAAGGGCGGGGCGGTGCAGATTTGCGTGCGCGATGAGGGGCCGGGCATTCCTGCCGGCGATCTCGAGCGGATTTTCGAGAAATTCTATCGCGTCCGGCGGGCGGACCGACGGCCGGCTGGCACCGGGCTTGGGCTTGCGATTTGTCGCGGCTTCGTCGAGGCGATGGGTGGAACGATCCGGGCGGCAAACCGGACAGACCGCTCGGGGGCGGTGTTCACGGTGACGTTTGCGGGGGCGGGCGGGAATGCGGGCGCGGTGGCGGCGGCATGAACCCTGAACGCGCGAACGCGATGCGGGTGCTGGTCGTCGACGACGAACCGGCCATCCTGCGCTTCCTGCGAGCGGGATTGGGGAGCCAGGGCTACGGCGTGATCGAGGCAAGAACGGCTGACGAAGCACTGTCGGAGGTCAGGCGGAAGGCTGCAGATGTGGTCGTGCTGGATCTCGGCCTGCCGGACCGCGACGGGCTCGAACTCATTCCCGAAATGCGGGCTGCGGATGCCGGGGTGCCGATCATCGTGCTTTCGAGTCGGGGCGATGAGAAGTCCAAGGTTGCAGCGCTCGATGGCGGGGCGGATGATTATGTTGCAAAGCCGTTCGGCATGGAGGAGTTGCTCGCGCGCATCCGCGCCGCGGCGCGGCACCGGCTGGCGCAACAGGGCGAATTGCCGGTTTTCCGGAGCGGCGAGCTTGCGGTCGATCTGGTGCGGCGGACCGTCACGGTGCGCGGGGAAGAGATCAAGCTCACGCCTCGTGAATGGGATTTGCTGCGCCTCCTCGTTGCGCATGCCGGGAAGGTACTGACCCACCGTTTCCTGCTGCGCGAGGTCTGGGGCGGGGAGACCGACGTCCAGTACCTCAGGATTTACGTCCGCGCGCTCAGGCAGAAGATCGAAAAGGAGCCGGAACGGCCGCGGCTCATTCTGACCGAGACCGGGGTCGGATACCGGTTGCGGGCGGCGGAGGAATCCGAGGTTGGGGGGTAGAGAGAGCCGGGATGGGTCGACAAGCATGGAGCTGAACACGTTTCTTGCACCGGAGAGGGTGGTCATGGACCTTGCCGTTGCGGACAAAAAAGCGCTGCTGGTGGAACTGGGGCGGCGTGCCGGTACCCTGCTCGGCATCCCAGGTGCCGCGATCACCCAAGCGCTCGGGAATCGTGAGAAGCTTGGTTCGACGGGACTGGGCTCCGGATTCGCCTTGCCGCATGCGCGGCTCGAGGGGTTGGACCGGTTCTTCGGGATGTTCGTGCGCCTGGCGCGGCCGGTCCCTTTCGATTCGGTGGACGATTTGCCGGTGTCGCTCGTCTTCCTGCTGCTGAGCCCAAGCGCTGTCTCGGCAGGCGAGCACCTGGCCGCACTGGCGGCGATCTCGCGGCGGATGAGAGATCCGGAAATGGTGCGGCGGCTTTGCTCTCGGACGACGGCAGCGCGGCTGTTTGCGGATCTCGTTGGCGGGGGCGGCAAAGAAGCAGCGTGATCGCCACGCGTTTCCGGTGTGCGTGGCCTCAATAGACGGCGCTCACCTCCGGTGCGTTCGCCGGCGGTGCGGCAGCGACCGCCGCGGCGAGGTCCTCGAGGTAGCGGTTCCGCACCGGCTCGTGCAGGAGCGAGGCCATCATGTGCAGGCCGGGCGGTTTTCGCACCAGCCCGGGCACCCATCCGCGCGCCTCCATCGCGCGTGCGACCGCCGCCATATCGACGGCCCCCGACCCGAAGGCCAGGATCGTGAGTTCCGGGCGGCCGAGGACGCGCATCCCGGGAATGGCTTCGATTCCCGCAATGTAGGCATCGCGCATCACGAGGAGCCGGCGAGCGAGGTCGCGATAACCGTCGCGGCCGAGAAAGTTGAGCACCGCCCAGGCAGCGGCCACGGCACCGCCCGGACGCGTGCCGACGAATGTGTCGGTTCTAAAACGACCTCCCGGCCAGACATCGAGATCGAAGCGGGCGGCATCGGCGCGCCTGGTGTCCCGGAAGAAGATCGTCGAAGCAGGTTTCGGGCAGAAGCCGAACTTGTGCAGGTCGGCCGAGAGCGAGGTGACGCCCGGCAGAGCGAAATCGAATTCAGGGATCGGACGGCCGAGATCGCGTGCGAAGGGTGCGAGATAGCCCCCGACGCAGGCATCGACGTGCAGCCAGACGCGGCGCGAGAGTGCCAGCTCGGAGAGCCCGGCAATCGGGTCGATGCATCCATAGGGGAAGCATGGAACGGAGCCGCCGAGGAGAATGGTCTCGTGGTCGATGGCGGCGGCCATCGCGCCGACATCGGCGCGAAGATCGCTCGCCACGGCAACCCGGCGCACTTCGAGATCCATCAACAAGGCGGCCTTGTCGAACGCGGGATGCGCCGTCTCGGGCAGCACGAGGTTGCCGCGCGTGAGGGGCTGTTCCGATCGTGTGCGGGCGAAATCGCGACCGGCTTTGACTGCGAGCAGGATGCTCTCGGTGCCGCCGGAGGTCATCGTGGCGGTAGCACCGGGAGGTGCATGGAACAGGTCGAGCGCCATGTCGGCGACTTCCTCTTCCATGCGCGCGAGGCTTTTGAACGCACGACGTGAGCCGAGGGCGTTCTCGGAAAAGAAGGCAAGGTAGGCCTCGCGACCGATTGCCTCGATTTCGGGCAGTGAGCCGAACACATAGAGAGGCACACGGCCGCCGCGCCAGTCGGCGTCAGCACGGCGCATCCGTTCAAGGGCGGAAACGATTTCCCCGTGCGGCAGGCTATGCGCCGGGAAGGTGGTTCGCGCCCTCACCGGCGATTGCCTAGAGCAGATCGCGATCAGACGGAATCGGCTGATCGCATGAAGATGCTCGCCAAAACAAAGGGCTAGAGCAGTTACCGTGAGCCGTGGCGAACGGAAATTGCTCTCGCATTGCGGACGCTATTTGCACGCCCCCTTCAGCGCCGCGTCGACGAAGCTCGGATCGACGGCGGCGGCAATCTCACCGGTGGACGGAACCGTCATCACGGTGCCGCTTTTGAGCAGGAAGTCAGCACTCTTGAGATAGGCTTCCCGGACGACCTTGGTTTCTGCTATATTTGCACCCGGGGCTCCAAGCCATTCGGTCTGCTGCTTGAGTGTCAGCTCGGGCCACAACTCCGAGCCTTTGACCGCCATGTCCGGGGGTTCACCGAGCAAGGGTGCGGCAGCCGCGAAATAATGCGCCCGGTCGGGCCCCACCATTGCATCGCTCGCCGCCGCGACGGCGCAGACGATGCTCTGGGTCAGCGCCTTTTGCCTGGTTGCCAGCTTGCGCGAGATGACGAGGACGTTGAGGGAGGGGTAGCCGAGTTCGGCGATTGCCGCTGCCGTCGTCCACATCCTGGTATTGGGCCGCGCCATCAGCGGCACGCCGGCGCCGAAATCGACATAGACGGCGTTCAGCCTGCCGGCGAGGAACGCTGCCGATGCCGCTGCGTCAGAGGCGAACGGCACCACATGCACCTTGTCGATCAATCCTTGCTTCCGGAGATATCCCTTGAGCTCGTAGTCCTCGGACGAGCCGACGAGATCGCCGATGCTCTGGCCTGCGAGGTCTTCGGTCTTGTGGATCGCACGTGCGTTCACGTAGAGGCCGGCGCCGTCATAACTCTCGGCGAACACGACAACGAGCGGGGTGCGTGCGGCCAGCGCACCCACCACCGGCGGGTTGCCCACTCCTTCGACGACATCGAAGGAGCCGGCGCGCATCGCGGCGAGCGCTGCGACGCCGCTGTTGATGGGCACGAACCTGATGTCCGCCGGTATCATTTTTTTCAGGGAGTCCTGCGTTCCGATGAGTGCGCCCGGGCTCGAGACCATGCCCTGGAAATATCCCCAGGTGACCGCGGGTTGCGCGGCGGCTGAGATGGAGGCGGCACCCAGGCAGGACAATCCGCAGGCGCCGGCGATCAGCGCGGCAAGCGCCCACGCATTGCGGAACCGCCCGGTCAGGCCATTGCGGGTTGTTTTCAATGGCATGGCACGCTGCTCCCTCCGCGGTCCTCACGCCCGACCGTGGGCGTTCCGTTTCCGCGATATTCGCATCAGCCCATCGGGGCCGCAAGCCTGCGCACCAGCCTGAGCAGCCCGTCGAGAATGAGGGCGACCGCGGCGATGAGCACGATGCCCGAGAAGATAAGGGTCGTGACAAGGTAGTTGGATGCCTCGAGGATGACGTAGCCCAGTCCGTTCGTCGCTGCGATCATCTCCACCGCGACGATGCTGGTCCATGAAATCCCCATAGCCAGCCGGAGCCCGGTGATGACCCCCGGCAAGGCGGCGCGCACCCGCACGTGCAACAATGCGTAGCGGGGTGACGCGCCAAGCGAGCGCGCTGCTTCGATGTATTCCTCCGGTACCGCGTCGAGCGCCGCGACGACGGAGACGACCATGATCGGGATCACGCCGAGTCCGATCAGCACGACCTTCGGCAGTTCGCCGATGCCGAACCAGACGATCAGGAGCGGGATGAAGGCGAGAGGCGGCAGCGGCCGCCCGAGTTCGATCAGCGGGTCGACGATCAGGCGGAGCGGTCGCAAAGCCGACATCAGCGCGCCGAGGACAACGCCGACCAGCGCCCCCCAGGCAAAACCGGCGAGGATGCGGGCGAGGCTCATGGCGGTGTCCCCGAGCAGGGTTTCGCCGCGGGCAGGATAAGGCCGCGTGAGGTAGTGCAAGAGCGTTCGTGCGGTCGCGACGGGGGACGGGAGGATCACGTTGTCGGAGATGACGAGGGCTGCGAGCCACCAGCCGACGATGATGCAAAGGACGCCGACGAGGCCCATGCCGATCCGCGACCAGTCGAGGGCGAAGAGCCCGTCCCGGAGAGCCGAGTGCCGGGTTGCGGGTCGCACAGCGCGGCGCGATGGAGGAGAGGAGGCGCCGGACGGGGCGGCAGGGGATCCTTCGCCGGGGGTTCCTTCTGGTCCGGTCATCGCGAACTTCTTCTGCTGGGTTTCCATGCCGGGGGCGATCAGTACAGAGCTGCAGCGCGTCCGGCGCCGACCATCGCCGTACCGCCCCGTGCGTGCTCGACGGCCCGGCGGACACGACGCTTGAGATCGACGAAGTCTGCGCTTTCGGAGACTTCGTATGTGCGCGGCCTGGGCAGAGGGATCGGAATCGTCTCGACCAGCTCGCCAGGCTGGGATGCCATGACGGCCACGCGGTCGCTGAGCAGGACCGCCTCTTCGACATCGTGCGTGACCAGAACGACGGTGAAGCGCCGGCGCTCCCAAAGGTCGAGCAGGAACTGCTGCATGCCGGTCCGGGTCAGCGCATCGAGCGCGCCGAACGGCTCGTCCATCAGCAGGATTTCCGGATCGACCATCATGGCCCGGGCGAATGCGGCGCGATGCATCATTCCGCCGGAGAGCTGTTTCGGATAGTGGAACTCGAACCCGGCAAGGCCGACGATTCCGAGGAGCTCGAGTGCGCGCGCCCGCGTTCCTGGCGTACAGGATCCTTCCGCACGGGGACCGAACAGGGTGTTGTCCAGCACCGTAAGCCAGGGAAAGAGCATCGGCTGCTGGAAGAGCATGCCACGGTCGGAGCCAGGACCACGCACCGGAGCTTCGTCCACGAGCACGCTTCCGGCATCGGCATGCACAAATCCGCCGATAATCCGGAGCAGTGTCGTCTTGCCGCACCCAGAGCGACCGACCAGCGAAACGAATTCTCCCTCGCCCACGGGAATGCTGACGTTACGCAGGATTTCCACGATGCTGCCGCCGTGGGCAAAGCTCTTCGAAACGTTTCTGACGTGCACTCCGGCCATTTCGGCGATTCTCCCGAGCCGGGCCGCAGGGGAAAGCACGCGAATCCGGCATGAGGTGGATCGTGACGCATGCGTGGCACGCGAGCACGTCTTCCCGTTGTCCAACCGCAGAGCCTAACCCGGCTGCGGACCCCTCAGCAATGTCGAGCGAGCGGATGTCGCTCAAGCTGGCCGGGCCTGGCAATGTCCGGAAGCTCGTTGCCGCACGCTACACGGTGGAATGGAACCAGGTGATGGCGGCAACGCTGGTCGCGACCGCGCCGGCCCCACTTCTGCTTGCGTGGCAGCAGCGCTATCTGGTGGGCGGCCTGACGCTCGGGGCGGTGAAGGAGCGGATCGATATCGGAGAGAGCACGCAGGGCATGGCACCGGTTCCGTTTCTTCGCTGCATGCTGGCGGTCGCACATCTTTATGCACTGCCGCCGAGTGCGCTGCCGGCCATCCAGGCGGTGGAGGGCGGTGCGCCGGGCATTGTGCATCATAACCGGAACGGGACGGAAGACCTCGGCGTGATGCAGGTGAATACGTTCTGGGTGATGCCGATCGCGCGGGCGAGCGGGCTTTCGGCGGTTGCCGTCTGGTCGCGGTTGATCGGCGATCCGTGCTTCAACATCACCGCGGCGGGCGCCATCCTCCGCGTCTATCTCAATGAGACGCATGATCTGATGCGGGCGATCGGCGATTATCATTCGCATACGCCGGTGCTGAACCGGCGTTATCAACTCCAGGTGCTGGCCGCGGCACGGCGGTTGTTCGTCACCGCCGAGCGATGACGAGAGCGCATATCACTCCGAGCCGTGCAGGAGCCAGGCTGCAAAGATGGCGGCCGCGAGCGGCGGGCCGAAGGGAATGGGAGTGCGCGGGCCGATCGGCCTTCCTGAAAGCCTGAGTGCCGCGGCGAGCATGATCCAGGGCAGAAAAGCTGGCCCCGACCAGGCGCCGCCCGCAGCCATGAGCTTGGCATCGCCGGAGCCAATTCCCTCGATGCCGCGCAGGGCGCGCCAGGCCAGTCCGAGCGCCAGCAGGGCGAGATAGCCGAGGGCAGCGGCCGCGGCGTGGGCGGTGAGCGCATCCGGCGCCAGCCACCAGGTGGCGACCAGGCCGATCGGGATCAGGGGCAGGGTGAGCGCGTCGGGGAGATGGAGCGTCGTCGCCTTCTATGGACTGCCGCTGCGGGTGCTGCCGTCGATCCAGGCGGTCGAGGGCGGTGCGCCGAATGTCGTGCATTACGACACGAACGGGACCGAAGACCTCGGGGTGATGCAGGTTAACACGCTCTGGGTCCCGGCCCTGGCGCGGGTGACACGCCTGACGGCGGACGAGGTGCGCACGAGGTTGCTCGGCGATGCCTGCTTCAATATCGCCGCCGCGGCGGCGATCCTGCACAGCTATCTCGAGGAGACGCACGATCTGATGCGCGCGATCGGCGATTATCACTCGCACACGCCGGGGCTCAACCAGTCCTACCAGCTTCAGGTTGTTGCCGCCGCGCGGCGATTGTTCGTTCCCGCGGAACGCTGAGGGAGCCGCGATGCCTCGGAAGGTGAAGTCGTCCATCATGTCGTCGATCGCCGGAGGATTCTTCGGTATGTCGGGATTGAACGAACCCGCTGTTGCGGGATTGGAGTGATCGGATAGAGGGAAGGCGTCCCGTCTGAGAGGATGGTGGGTGTCGAAGCCCAACCCGTGAAGACAGGAGAGCCCCCGATGGCTGGGTTGAGCCCTCTACGACGGCGCATGATCGAGGACATGACGGTTCGCAATCTGTCGCCGGCGAGGCAGCGATCCTACGTTCATGCGGGCGCGAAGTTCGGTCGTTATTTTGGTCGCCCGCCGGATCGATGGGGCCTGGAGGATGGACGAGCCTTCCAGGTGCCGCTTGTATCGACCGGGATCTCCTGGCCGGCGCTGAACCGGGGTGTGTGCGCATGGCGGTTCTTCTATGGCCTCACGCCTGGGCACGGCGAGATTCCCGAACGGGTCCCCTATGCCCGTGCGCCGCGGAAGCTGCCGGTCGTGCTCAGCGCGGAGACGGTGGGCCGCAAGGTCGGTGATATCGATAGCGAGCGGATGGTAATCCGGGTGGAGGCAGGCAAGGGAGGGAAGGGCCGCTCCGTCATGCTGTCGGCGCCGCGGCTGGGGATCCTGCGGACCGACTGACGCCTTGCCCGGCCAGAGCACTGGCGCTTCCCCTCTCGCCCTTGTCGGGCGGCCTGGAAGTGGCGGACGTCTTCCGCCGCCACGCTGACGCCTGTCGGCGGCAGAAACGAAGCCTCACGGCAGGAACTCGGCCGTTGCCCTTGCTGTGGCGGCATCATGGTGCTGAACGGGATCCGGCCGCCTCTCATGCCCCGCCGGCCCCGCTTCCGGAACGACAGCTCGTGACATTCCCCTCCTCCACCAGCATCGCAATGCTCGTCGCGAACCCCGGTTGCCTCCGCTTATGACACGGTAAGACCAGGCGAGCGCGCCCGTCGGAGCCCGCTTCAGGACTGTCGATCGGGTGCGTGCGTTTCACCCGACAGCGCAATCGTCAGCAAAACCGCTTCCAGCGCCGCCATCTCGGTTCCGGCCGACGCCTGTTCGGCCAGGAGCCTTGTGGACTCGGCCAGCCGCTGCTGCAGATCCGAGAGTTCGGCCAGCCGCGCCTGCACGTTCGAGAGTTCGGCCAGCCGCCCTTGGGTTGGGCCGGTCAGGAAGCTCCGCGCGCGCCAGGCAAGTGGCCGGATGAGAGGCTTCACCGCCCGCCAGAACGGGCGCAGCAGCGCTTTGACGAGCGCGCGCGGCCGGGTTGCGGCTGTCGAGGCGGTCTCGGAATCGACGGCGTGCAGGTCGGGCGGTCCCTCGCTGGGCTGCCGCTCGGCGAAGAGCCGCTCGAGCCGCTCCGCTTCCTCCCGCACGTGCCCCAGTTCCTCGGCAATACTCCTGTTCTTCTCTTCGCTTTCTCTGAGCTTCCGCTCCCGCTGCGTCTTCATCTCGAGCTCGCAGAAGTAGGCGCGCCGCAGGGCAAACGCTTCCGCCGAGGCCGCCGCCATCCCGGCCGCGAATTCCTTCTCCTTCCCGGCAAGCACACCCTCGATTCGCAGGCATTCGGCGTGGGCAGCGGCAAGGTTCCTCGTGTGCGCGGCGTCGAAGCGCTCGAATTCATCCCAGACATTGGGCGGGGTGCGGAAATGCGGCGCCAGTAGAGCCTCCTGCTCGGCTGCCACGTAGAAGCGATTGAGGCCGTCGAACCAGGCGAAGCGATAGCCCTGCCCGAGCAGGCCGGGCTCCCATGCCACGTGACTGGCTTCCGGCCGGCCGGGCCACGTTGCCTCGATGACGAGAATCCACGGCCGGAACGCCGAAAAATCCGCGCCCGCGAGAACCTCCGCTTCCGCCCCTTCCACGTCGATCTTGAGGAAGTGGATGGGGCCCTTGGCGTACTCGCGGCAGATTTCGCCAAGCGTCCGTACCCTCACGCGCCCGGGTGCGACCGTCCATCCAGTCGCCCGGTGCACTTCCGCAATGACCGGATCGAGCGTCGAAAGTCCCGTCTCAGGAATAATGAAGAAATCCCGCTCACCATCCGTCCCACTGAGTGCGATAGAGAGAGTGACATCTTCCGGCCGCGCCGCCCGCACCGCCGCACAAAGCTCCGGCACCGGCTCGATATTCACGCCCCGCCAGCCATGTTCGTAGAAGGCACGGCTCACCGAGTGACCATCGATGATGGCAGCGCCAACGTCGATATAGAAGCCGCGCTCCACCGATTTGAGCGCGCGCCAGAGCAGGATATCCTCGTCGTTCTGCGCGTAGGAAACGAATTTCATGCGATGGGCTGGACTCCCCCGTGGCCAGGATCCGTTGCCTTCCGGCAGAGACATGCAACGGATAGGGCGTGCACGGCACCGCGTCCAGCTTTGCTCCCCGCCCTCCGCCCTGCCCGGGCTTTCCGTGCCGGGTTTCTGCGCTGCTGCCCGGAGCAGGGCCGGGCCCGCCATCTCGCCGGCACGGGGGCACCTGGTGGCCCGGTGGCGGATGTTCGTCTCTTCCAGCCGTCAATCCGGGCATGAGCCCGTTCGATCACCCGACCGATTTCATGATCGAGCGGAGGCGATCCGCCGCTCTGCGCAACGGCGCCGTCAGACGCCAGGATCGCGAGCCGTGCAGCGCGGAAAGATCGCGCCTCAGCTCCGCATTCTCCCTGAGCAGCACATCGATCGCAGGACTCTCGGCCGGCACCTCGCGGGCATCGTCGCCTCCGCGGGGAGGCCCGGCGGCCGGCGCTGGCGCCGGCGGTTGGTCCCTTCGCTGGTAGAAAGAGGCAGCATCCTCTGCGAAGGCGGCGCAATAATCGCGATAGCGGGTCGGCATTCCCTCCTCTCGCGCCATCCCGGTGAGCAGATCCAAGGCAGCGTCAACTTCGAATGCCGGTGCCAGGCGATCGCGGAAGTCGATCAACACCTCTGCCGCGCAATCCGGCAGCCCGGCCAGCGAAAAGATCGCCGCGACCTTCGCAAGCTTGGCGGCAGGCAAGGAAGCGGCGGTCTCCGCCTTGGCCGGGGCGCACACATCGCGGACATGGAGCGCATCGCCTTGCAGCGGACGGCCGAACCGCCCTTGCGCCGGAAGGTCCGCGAAGGCGTATCGGGATGGCAATGCCGAGGTGGAGTAATGCCGCACGGTCAGTCCGAACAGGTCGTAACCCTCGCGGCGCAGAAAGCGATCGATATTGCGCAGCGTATGATCCGTAGGAGAGTCGGTTTCGTAGAAATTGACTTCGATCCCGACGGCCAGTACCCCGAGGGGCGCAAGCTTGCCATCGAGCCCGGACAGGATGGCGAAATCGGCCCCGTCCACATCGATCTTCAGGAAGTCGAGATCCGTCACTCCCTCGGTTGCGAAAAACGAGGTGAGGTCGATCAGGCCCGGCGCCGGGGCAGGTGCCGGTGCGGGCTGGGGAGCGGCCCGGCGCTGGCGGAAGCGTTGCGTTACGGCAACGCTGAGGCGATTCCAGGGATTGACCTCCGTCCAGCCCCTGCCGCCCCTGGCGAGCAGGAACGGATGGCCATCGGACAGCCCGACCCGGCCAGCAATATAGCGAATCCCTGGCAGCGTCTCGATGGCCTGCAACCGCGCGCATTCGGCCGCATCGATGTCGAAGGCCCAGGCAGCCAGCCGCCTGCCGAACGCCCGGAACGATGCGTCGATCCCGCCCGAACATCCGATATCCGCCAGCCGGAAGCTCGATCCTGGGTCGAGCCCCCCGGCTACGAGCTCCGCAAATCCGGTTTCACCTGTCAGAAGCTCCAAGGCGCCCTCCGAACGAAGCACGATCATGGTACTCCCTGCATGCCGTTCGGCGAACCCCGGCCCGCCGTCGAAGGATGACCAGCCGCACCCCGCGAAGCCCGGCGCCTGTTTCCGCCTCGCCAGCGGTCCGTTCCTCGCCGTCCTTTCCTTGCCTGGAGGCAATCCTGCCCCGAAAACTGCGCGCCGATCCCATGCCCTCGAAGAAGCTCTGCCTTCGCGGGCACGCCTTTCCCCATTGCTTGCCGAAAACCCATCATGCTAGAGGCCCCGCGTGTCCGGCTGCCCGGTTCGGCCGCCGGCAGAACGATGTTGCGGCGTCACCCGTATGTCGGCTGCGCCCGTCCCGGCTCACCACTCTCGGGATGGAAATCTTTGTCGGAATACGGGAAGGCAGGCCGTAAGCGAAGCCACGCTGACCGGCAGGCCCGCTGCCAGCGTGGCAACTCCGAGGTGCTGCAATGCTGTCGATGATCCTCTATGGCCGCAACGACAGCTACGGCTACAACCTGCACAAGCGTGCTGCCTTGAGCCTGAACTGCATGGCCGAGGTGCTCGGAGCCGAAGGCGACGAGATCCTGTTCGTCGATTACAATACGCCCGACGATTATCCGACCTTCCCCGAGGCGATCCGCGACACGCTGACCCTGAGAGCGCGCAAGCTCTTGCGCATCTTTCGCGTGCGGCCGGCACAGCACGCGCGATTCCGTGACCGCACGCACCTCCAGGCGATCGAGCCGGTGGCACGCAATGTCGCACTCAGGCGCTCGAATCCGGCCAATCGCTGGATCCTGTCAAGCAACACCGACATGATCTTCGTGCCGCGCACAAATTTGTCGCTGAGCGACGTCGCCGCCAGGCTGGAAGATGCTCTGTACCACATCCCCCGTTTCGAGATACCGGAAACGCTGTGGGAGAGCCTCGATCGAATCGATCCCGTGGGCACCATCCGCGAGATCGGGCGCTGGGGGTGGGACCTCCACCTGAACGAGATCGTGCTCGGTTCGGACGCCGTCCTGTTCGACGCGCCGGGCGATTTTCAGCTCGCTCCACGGGCCGATCTCTTCCGGATCGACGGCTTCGACGAGCGGATGTTGCTCGGTTGGCACGTGGACTCGAATCTCGCCCGCCGCCTCGGCTTTCTGCATGGCCCGCCGCGCTCGCTCGCTGATCGCTTCTTCGGCTATCACTGCGATCACACTCGTCAGGTCACCCCGGCGCACCGTCACGACCGGGTGCAGGACGATACGGGGCGCTGGATCGACGGCGTGAGCGAAGCGACGATTCCCGAACAGCGCGAAGCCTGGGGCCTGGCCGGCGAAACAGTCGAGGAGATCCGCCTCGGCGACGATCTCGGCCGATATCTCCGTTCGCTCCGCGCCGGTATCGGGGAGGCGATGCGCGCGCCATCCGAAATCGCCTACGTCGCGGAGAGCCACGACCAGATCGGCTACGATCCCCGGCACGTCGTGCCCTATCTCGTCGATGCGCTCTCCTGTTACCCGCGGGCAACCAGCATCGGTTGGATCGGAGTGGAACCAGAACTGCTGGCACGTTTCGCTGCTGCATGGCGAGCACTCGGTTTCGTCGGCGATCTGTTGATTCCAATCGAG
>JASHOF010000081.1 GCA_030041255.1 Acetobacteraceae bacterium | reverse complement strand
CCGCCGCATCGCCTCGCAGGTACGGCCCACCACGCGGGCGACCCCGTTCTCGCCCACGAACATGTGGTGCGCCTCCTCGGTCAGCATGAAGCGGCAGGTGCGCGAGAGCGGATCGAAGCCTGACTGCGCCAGCGCCGCGAGCTGCATCTTGCCGTCGCGGTCGGTGAACGTGGTGAAGAGGAAAAAGCTCAGCCAGTCCGGCGTCGCCTCGTTGAACGCGCCCAGCATGCGCGGCCGGTCCTGGTGGCCGGAGCGGCGTTCGAGCAGGGCCTCCGCCTCCTCGCGCCCGTCGCGGCCGAAATATTTCTGCAGCAGATAGACCATCGCCCAGAGATGGCGCCCTTCTTCGACATTGACCTGGAACAGGTTGCGCATGTCGTAGAGCGAGGGCGCCGTGCGGCCGAGATGACGTTGCTGTTCCACCGAGGCAGGCTCGGTATCGCCCTGGATCACCAGAAGCCGGCGCAGCATGGCGCGGTATTCGCCAGGCACCTCCTGCCAGGCCGGCTCGCCCTGATGGCGGCCGAAGGCAATGGTCCGGTCAGGCTGCGGCAGGGCCAGCAGGATGCCCCAGCGATATTCCGGCATGCGCACGAAGCCGAACTTCGCCCACCCTTCCGGATCGATACCGACCGCCGTGCGCAGATAGACGAGCGCGTCCTGGAACCCCTCGGGCCCCATGTCCATCCACCAGTCGATGTAGCCCGGATGCCAGGTCTCGAGCGCGCGCCTGACGCGCGCATCGTCCTTCAGCCCGACATTGTTCGGGATCAGGCCATCATAATCGACAACGCTGCCCTCCTGCATGGCCTTCCTTTCAAACCCGGTCGGGGTCGAATTCCGGCTTGATGCCGCTGCCGTAACGCTTGAGCGCGCCGCTTTCGCTGGCCGCGCCCGGGCGCTGGAACAGCCAGTTCTGCCAGGCGCTCAGGCGCCCGAAGATACGCGTCTCCATGGTCTCCGGCCCGGCAAAGCGCAGATTGGCCTCCATCGCGGTCAACGCATCGGGCGAAAAGCTGGCGCGCTCCTCCAGCATCAGCCGCACTTCGTCGTCCCAGTCGATCTCGTCGTAGCTCGCAGTGACCAGGCCCAGTTCTGCGGCCTCCTCGCTCTCGATCAGCACCCCGCAACGCGCCCGCGCCCGCGTCTCGCTTTCCGGTTCGCCCAGGAACCGCGTCTGCAACCTGGTCAGGCCGTTGCCCATCGGATAGGTACCGAAGTTCAGGGGAGAGAGGCCGATCGTGGCCGGCGCGCTGTCGTTGCCGGTGCGGCTTCCCGTGAACATCACCGCGCGATCCGCCGCCAGGGCAATCTCGGCCAGCGTGCCGGCGAAGCAGCTTCCCGGCTCGATCAGCGCAATCAGGCTGCGCGAGGTGAGATCGAGCCGCTTCAGCACCCGGCGCAGCAAAAGGCGGATTTCCCGCACCAGCCAGTGCCCGCCGTTCGCTTTCAGAAGCGCATCGGCGGCGAGCACCGCGCCGGGATCGCCGGCAGTCTTCAGCACCAGTTGCCCGAGCCCGGGCTCGTTGAAACGCAGATGCAACAATGCATCGTCCAGCTCGCGTGCCACGGCAAGCGGCCAGAACGAGGCCCCTTCGGCGACGATCCCGGCCAGGTCGGCCGGCAGCCGGGCCGGCCCCGTGATGGTCAAAGAGGCGCGCCGCGCCGGCCGATCGAGCGCGATCCGCAGATGTTCGTAGGCAACGCCATCCGCGGAGAAATGCCGCCTGAGCGGGGCAAGCCGGATCCCGGCTTCATCCGCCGGCCGATCCGATCGCGCCGCGAACTCGGCAGCGCGCGCCGCGACCGCCGTCTCCCAGCGCGACGGTGGAACCACTTCGTCCACCAGGCGCCAGTCCACCGCCCGCTTTCCGCGCACACCCTCTTCCAAAAGGCAGAAGAGATCGGCACGGTCGCGCCGCACACGGCGCTTGTCGGTCAGCCGTGTCAGCCCGCCGGTGCCGGCGAGCACCCCCAAAAGAGGGGTCTCCGGAAGGGCGACGGTGCTGCGCCGATCATCGATCAGCATCACCCACCCGGCAGAGATCGCAAGCTCGTAGCCGCCGCCGGCGCAAGCGCCGCTGACCGCGGCGATATAGAACTGCCGCGAATGGTCCCCGGCATCCTCGATCGCCAGGCGCGTCTCGTTGGTGAACTTGCAGAAATTGACCTTGTGCGCGTGGCTTGCCTCAGCGAGCATGCGGATGTTGGCGCCGGCCGAGAAAACGCCCGGCTTGCCCGAGCGGAGAACGATACAACGAACTTCGGGATGCTCGAAGCGCAGCCGCTGCACCGCATCGGCGAGCTCGATATCCACGCCGAGATCGTAGGAGTTGAGCTTGAGTTCGGTGCCAGGGAAAAGCCCGCCATCCGGATCGACATCCAGAATGAGCTCGGCGATCGCGCCCTCTGTCGCAATCCGCCAGTGCCGGTAGTGCGCGGGCTCGGTCTGGAAATCGATCCGTGCTGCGATCATGCTTCCGCCCGGAGCCTGTAGCGCTGGATTTTGCCGCTCGCCGTCTTCGGCAGCGCCGGCACGATCTCGATCCAGCGCGGATACTTCCACGGCCCGACCGCGGCCTTGACATGCTGCTTCAGCGCCTCGGCAAGCCCGGGCTGTGCCTCACCCTCGTTCAGCACGACAAAGGCCCGCGGCTTGACCAGGCCATCCGCGTCGGTGCGCGCCACCACCGCCGCCTCCCTGACCGCCGGATGCGCAACGAGCGCCGCCTCGACCTCGAACGGCGAGACCCAGAGTCCTCCCACCTTCATCATGTCATCGGAGCGCCCGCAATAGCGGTACATCCCGTCCGGGTCGCGGGCATAGGTATCGCCGGTACGCGTCCACTCGCCGACAAATGTCCGCCTGCTCTTCGTACGCTGGTTCCAGTAGCCCTCTGCGGCACTCGCTCCCTTCACCCAAAGCTCGCCCAACGCGCCGTCGCGAACATCCTGGCCCGCCTCGTCCACGATGCGCACCTCGTAGCCCGGCACCGCGAGGCCGGAGGTGCCGTAGCGCAGCCGCTCGGGGCGGTTGGAGATGAAGATGTGCAGCATCTCGGTGGTGCCGATGCCGTCGAGGATGTCGCTGCCGACGACGGCCCGCCAGCGCGCGCCGATCGCCTCCGGCAGCGCCTCGCCGGCAGAAATGGAGCGCCTGAGCCGCCACGATCCGGCCCCCGGCCCGAGTTCAGGATGCGCGAGCAGCGCGGCGTACAATGTCGGCACGCCGCAGAAGATGCTGGGCGCGAAGCGCCGCATCATGCCAAGCACCGCATCCGCGGTCGGCCGGCCGGGCAGCAGCACCGCCCGAGCGCCGACCGAGAGCGGAAACGTCATCGCGTTGCCGAGCCCGTACGCGAAGAACAACTTGGCCGCTGAAAACACCACGTCGTCGCTCGTTATTCCAAGCACCTGCGCGCCATAGGTCTCGGCCGTCACGCCGAGGCTCCCATGCACGTGCCGCGCCCCCTTTGGCGGCCCTGTCGAGCCCGAAGAATAGAGCCAGAACGCAACCTCGTCGGCGGATGCGGCAACGGTCGGATCATCGCCCGCGCCGGCGGCGACGAATTCCGCAAAATCCTGCTCCGCGCCCGTCACCTTGGCGGCTTCGCCATCGACGCCGGCGGCGACGACAACGCCAAGGCCGGGCAGTGCCGCCAGCGTCGGCCGCAATGCCGGCAACAGCGGCGCCGAGATGACCAGCCCCTCGGCGCGGCTGTCGGAGAGGATGTAGCCGATCTGCTCGTGAGAGAGCAGCGTATTGACCGGCACCGCCACCACGCCGGCGCGCAACGCGCCCCAGAAGGCAATCGGAAAATCGATCGTATCCGGGAGCAGCAGCGCCAGCCGCCGCTCCCGCCGGATACCGGCCCGGCCAAGCGCAGCGGCAAACCGCCGCGTCGCCTCGGCAAGATCGCCATAGCTCAGGCTGCGCGCAGGGTCGGTGAACGCGGTCAGCGCCGCCCGGCCGAGACGCACATGGCGATCGATGAAGAAATCGACCGCATTCCCGCTCCCGGTGCCCGTCATCACCGCCCTCCCGGCCGTGTATCACCCAAGCATGATTCCGGTTACTAGGGTGCCGACGCCAACGCTTGATACCGTAGGATGCACCCTGGTGGTCGGCACACGACTCTTTATTTTCAGCGGCCTGCTCGTCCCCTTTCGTTTGC
>JASHOF010000080.1 GCA_030041255.1 Acetobacteraceae bacterium | reverse complement strand
TCGCCGCATCTATGCTCACTATCGCCTACCACTTGCTCAGGGACGGCACCTTCTATCAGGACCTCGGCCCCGATTATTTCGACCGTCGCGCCAAGGGGGCCGCCACCAAGCGTCTGATCGCTACGCTGCAAAGCTTCGGCTACGACGTTCAGATCACGCCGATCGCCGCATGACCAGCGGCAAGTTTCTTTCTAGCCCGGCAGTGACGGGCGGACCGGACCCGGTTATCCTGAATCGAAACTCGGGCGCGAGGAGAGCGGCATGCCGATCACAGTCCGCCAGATCCATCGCCATTTCGTGGGCGAGGTCTCCGGGGCCGATCTGACGAGAACGCAAACTCCGGAAGAGATCGAATCGATCCGGGACGCGATCGACCGCCTCGCCGTGCTCGTCTTCCACGAGCAGCCATTCACCGACGAACAGCAGATTGCGTTCACCCGCCAGCTCGGCCCGATCGAGAATTCCGCCGGCGGCCATATCGCCAGGGCGCACGAGCGCCGGCTCGGCGCCTTGATGAACGACGTTTCGAACCTCGGGCTGGATCACAAGCCGCTGGCGCGCGACGACCGCAAGCGGATGTTCAATCTCGGCAACCGGCTCTGGCATTCGGACAGTTCCTTCCGCGCCATCCCCGCCCGCTATTCCCTGCTCTCCGGCCGCATCGTCGCCAGATCCGGCGGCAACACCGAATTTGCCGACATGCGTGCCGCCTACGATGCGCTGGACGCCGCGACCAGAAGGGAGATCGAGGATCTCGTCGGCGAGCATTCGCTGATGTATTCGCGCGGCTCGCTCGGGTTCGAAGACTTCACGGCGGAGGAACGCATGATGTTCCGCCCGGTGCGCCAGCGCCTGGTGCGCACGCACCCCGCAACCGGGCGCAAATCCCTCTACCTTTCCTCGCATCTCGGCACGATCGTCGGTTGGCCGGTGCCGGAGGCGCGCGCCTTCATCCGCGATCTTACCGAGCACGCGACAGATCCAGCGTTCGTCTACGTGCATCGTTGGCGCGTCAATGATTTCGTGATCTGGGACAATCGCCAGACCATGCACCGCGTGCGCCGGTTCGACGAGACCGAGGTGCGTGACATGCGCCGCACCACGGTGGCGGGCGATGCACCGACTACCGCGCAAGTCGAAGCGGCATGAGGGCACGATGAACGAATGGCTGAGTCAGGTGGCGGTGGTTACGGGCGGGGCCCGCGGCATCGGCCGCGCTTCCGCGCAATGGCTGGCCAGGCGCGGGGCTGCCGTCTGCGTGAATTATGCTGCCCGCGCCGACGCCGCCGAGGCGCTTTGCCAGGAGGTGATATCGCATGGCGGTCGCGCGATCGCGCACCAGGCGGACGTGAGCGACGCCAAGGCGGTCGAAGCCATGATCGCCCGCGCGGAAGCCGATCTCGGCCCGGTGACGATCCTGGTCAACAACGCCGGCATCGCCGAGCAGGCAACGCTCGATACGTTCGACCCCGAATCGTTCTCCCGCATGCGCGCGGTGAACGTGGACGGCGTCATCTTCGCCACCCGCGCCGTGATGGCGGGCATGCGCGCGCGGCGCTATGGGCGCATCGTCAATATCAGCTCGCTCGCGGGCATCGGCACGGCGATGCCGGGCAATGCCTTCTATGCCGCGACCAAGGCCGCCGTCATCATCCTGACCCGCCGCTTCGCCATGGAACTGGGCCCGGCCGGCATCACGGTGAATGCCGTCGCACCCGGCTACGTGCGCACCGACATGACCGAGGGCAGGCGCACGCCCGAGGAGTGGGCGAGGGCGAAAGAGCGCATCGGCGCCCGCGCGATGACCGGACGGATCGGCGAGCCCGACGACATCGCCAACGCCGTCGCCTTCCTCGCCGCGCCGGAATCAGGCTGGATCAGCGGCCAGGTGCTCGCCGTGGACGGCGGCCGGATGGACTATCTCCCCCACAGTTGAGCGGGCGACAACCGCGCTCACGGCGCAAAAATCGTGAAGATGTAGGTCGCCAGCAGCACCAGGTGCACGATGCCGGACAGGAGATTGGTCCGGCCCGTGCCGTAGGTGATGACCGCGACCAGGAAGCCCAACGCCATCAGCACGCTGCCGTGCGCGGAAATGCCGAGCGCAAGCGGCTGGCCGACCCATTCCGACACCAGGGCAACCACCGGCACGGTGAGCCCGATCGAGGCCACGCCGCTGCCGAGCGCCAAGTTGAGGCTGGATTGCAATCGGTTGCGTGCCGCCGCCCTGAGCGCGGCCACCGTTTCCGGCAACAGCACGATCATGGCAATGATCAGGCCGACGGCGGCAACGGGCAGACCGGCGGCATCCACCCCTGATTCCAGCGCCGGCGTGAGTTTCTTTGCCAGCAGCACGACGGAGAGCAGGGCCAGCAACAGGAGGCCGAAGGATGCGAGCGCGATGCGCATGCCCGGCCGTCCATGCGCCATCGCATCGCCTTCGCCGACAGGCAGGAAATAGGTGCGGTGCCAGCCCGTCTGGATGAAGAGAAAGGCGGCGTACAGGACCAGGCAGGCGGCGGAGACGAACGCGAGCTGAAGGTTCGAATAGAACGGCCCGGGCACGGAGACGACATAGTTGGGCACGATCATGACCAGCGTCGCCATCGGGATGAGCACGGCGAGGAACGCGGACGTGCCTTCGACCCGGAACTCTGCCTCCCGCCCGCGAAACGCGGAAACGACGATGCAGAGACCGGCCACGCCATGCAGGACGAGCATGACCACGGCCTGCACGGAATCCCGCATCAGCCCCGGGTTCGGCGCCCCGCCCAGCATGATCGCGACGATCAGGCCGGCCTCGATGATGGTCACGGAAAGCGCCAGGATCAGCGTTCCGAACGGCTCGCCGACCCGGAGCGCGACGACCTCGGCGTGGTACACGGCCGCCGCCACGTTGCCGAGCAGCACTGCGGCCAGGACCAGCGCGAGCGCGCCAAGGCCGGCCTTGCCGGTCACGATCAGCGCCGCGGCGCCGAGCGCGGGCAGAACGATCGCGTAGAGCGGAATGCGATCTACCGAGGTGCGGGACATTCCAGCCTCGCGGCCATGGTCGGGTTCCTGCCCTGTATCACAACGCTTCGATTCGGCATCGGTCGGGCGGCTGCCCCGCCGGCGCGGCAGAGGCGATCCATCTCCCGGAGCAGATCGGCATCAGGCATCTTCTCCACGAGCGTCACCGCAAGGTCTTCGTTCGAGTTCAAAGGGTGGCAAACCCAAACTCTACCGGAGACCGGCGATGACCACCGCCCTGGATACGCAACCGGCCCTCCGCCCTGACACTCTTGCGGTTGCTGCGAGCGGGCTCTTGACCCACGGCTTCGCCCCGCTCCGCGGGACACGCCCCAGGGGAGTAAGAGGGTTCCCGAAGCTTTCCGCGAGGAGAATGTATTGTCACTTCCATCCGCAGATATAGCAAAATGATCTATCCTCCGGCTGCCATCTTGCTATCTTCAGAAAAATTTTATCTTCTGGTCACGGACAGAACGGAAGCGTGCCATGCGCAGGGTGTTCGTGATTCACGAGAACAATGACTGGATGGTACCGTTGCGGCGTGCGTTCACGGCACTGGGCACACCGTTCGAGGAATGGTTCCTCGACCATGGTGTGCTCGACCTCGGCGAGGCACCGCCGGAAGGTATTTTCTACAACCGGATGAGCGCATCTTCGCATACACGCGGCCACGAATACGCGCCGGAATACGCCGCCGCGGTCATCGAGTGGTTGGGGCGGCACGACCGCACCATCGTGAATGGCCGCCGGGCGCTGCAGCTCGAAGTCAGCAAGGTCGCTCAATACGAGGCGCTCGCGGAGCACGGAATCCGCACCCCCGCCACCGTCGCGGTGATCGGGCGAGAGCACATCCCGGAGGCCGCGCGGCGCATCGGCTATCCGCTGATCCTCAAGCACAATCGTGCCGGCAAAGGACTGGGCGTGCGGCTGGTAGCGAGCGAGGAAGGGCTCGGTGAGGCGCTCGCGGCGCCTGAGGGTTTGCCGCCGCGCGACGGCATCTGGCTGGTGCAGCGCTACGTGCGTGCGCCTGGATCCTTCATCACCCGCGCCGAGTTCGTCGGCGGCCGTTTTCTCTATGCCGTGCGCGTGGATACTTCGGAAGGGTTCGAGCTCTGCCCGTCCGACCAATGCCAGGCTACGAACAATCCCGTCTCCAAGGCGCGCCTGCCGAGTGAGAAATTTCGGGTCATCGAGGACTTCAGCTCGCCGCTCGTTCCGCGCCTCGAGCAATTTTTCGCCGCGAACGGCATCGGCATCGGCGCGGTCGAGTTCGTCGCCGACGAAACGGGAGCGGAGTTCGTTTATGACGTCAATACCAACACCAACTACAACGCGGAGGCGGAACGGCGCGCCGGCGTTTCCGGGATGGGTGCGATCGCGCACTACCTGACGCGGTTGCTGCACGCGGAGGCGCCGGCCATCGCGGCCGAATGATATCCCCGCTCTGGAGGAAGCCGGCGCAGCTCAGGACGTGGCCCGCTCGGGGCGTTCCTCGCCGGCCGCACGGTAGAGGCGGTCCATCTCCTTGCCGAACGCCGCCTTGAGCGCCTCTGCCTCCTCGCCCGGCAGCCAGCCGGCGATCGACTCGAAGCGAAGCTCGGCGAGATATGTCTTCGTCAGGTTGGGCCACGGCAGCGTTTCCGCCGCCTGCACGCGCGCCAGCGTTGCGCGAAGTTCCTGCCTGACCCGCTCGGCCAAATCCGCGAAGTCGGCCGGCGCCGGCCCGTCCTGCGGCGTGCCGCCGGTTCCGGCCGCGCCATCCGCAAACAGATCCGCCTGCTCCGTGACTCGCGCCTTTGCCATGTGCTGACCGTATCACCGAAATCGGACCGCGCAACCCTTGGCAAAGTGAGATGGTGTCAGACTGGACGGTTGGCCCCACCGAGCGGAGGCGCCTTCGCGCCGCCGGCGATCATCCGGGCGCCGCGGCTCGGCTTCCCAAATGCAGACGACGCATCCCTGGGCTGGGCCGACCGTAATGGGTGGAAACCCGGCCTTCGCCGACACGCGCTTCGGCTGCGCGGTTGCGCCGTGAGCGACGGTCTCATGTCGGCGTCCAGGCTCGCATCGAGCCCGCTTCGTCCTTGCGCTAACCCAGTCCAAGGGCCATCGTTGCCTTGAAACCAGTGTTGGCTGAGGCAGGGCGATGCCGATCACCTACGTAAAGCCGGAGCTGCTAACTTTAAAATTGCACCCAGAGCTAGATGAAAAATGGGTGCAAAAGCTTATCGAAGACGACCCATCTGCCCTGAGGCTCGGTGATCTCCAGTTCCGCGGGCGTGAGCGGATTCAGCCCGGCGGAGGCCGACTGGATTTGCTTCTGCAAGACCCAGAAACCAATCGGCGTTACGAAGTTGAAATTCAGCTTGGCGCAACGGACCCGTCACATATCATTCGCGCTATAGAATACTGGGATATTGAGCGAAAGCGCTATCCGCAGTACGACCATTGCGCCGTTTTGGTTGCCGAGGACATTACGAGTCGTTTTCTGAATGTGATCTCCTTATTCAACGGGTCGATCCCCTTAATTGCTATCCAAATGCAGGCGCTAAGGGTCGGCGACCACACGACACTTGTGTTCACTACGGTCTTGGGCGAGCGCCGCCTTGGTCTAGACGATGAGGACGACGACGGAGCGGGTGGTGCCACTCGGGCAGATTGGGAAAACAGGGCCAAGGCTACTGTAGCGATCGCTGACCAACTTCTCGAAATTATTCACCGGCTTGATCCCTCAATTACGCTGAATTACACCCAATTTTACATTGGGCTTGCAAAGGACGGCCGAGTCGACAACTTTTTGATGTTCCACCCACGGAAGCGGGGAACTGTGTTCGAGATAAGGCACCAGAAGTCCGCCGAAATAGATAACAAAATTGACCAAGCTGGGCTCGTGACTTTGCCATACACTAGGTGGGGCACTTATCGGCTCATCCTGGGAACCGGTGATGTTCAAAAGCACGGCGAACTCCTACGTGAGCTGATACGGATCACCTACGAAAGCCGCGCCAGCTAACGCGGACCCCAATGACCGGAAAGGGTCGGCAGCCACCTTGGCAGACGAAAGGGTGGCTTTCTACCTCTCCGCTTGGTGCGGCGTGTGTCATGCGGCCGCGTGACGATACGCAGTCGCGCCATGAAGCGGATGCTAGACTAAGGCCCAAGCAGGCTGCCCGGCCTGGATGCGGCTGCCTGAGAACGCAGTCACCGTGATTGGTGGACAGTGACCTGTTTGTTCGGCAGTCTGGTGGCCTTACGCCGGAGGACCTCAATGGTAACGACAGAACGTCCTTCCTTCATCGCTCATTGGAGCGAGATCGAACAACCGGACGACAAGCACTATGAGAATGACGATGAGTTGATGAGCATTGGCTCCCCTTTCGGCAAATTCTTCGGCCTGACAAAGTTGGGTATTCATCACGAGAGATTGCCACCCGGTCGGCGTACATCATTCCCGCACGCAGAAAGCGCCGAGGAAGAGTTTGTATTTGTGATCGAGGGCGAGCCCGATGTCTGGGTCGATGGCCGTCTCCATCGACTCAAGCCAGGCGATGGGGTCGGGTTTCCGGCCGGAACAGGGATCGCGCATACCTTCCTTAACAACACCCCAGCCGAAGTCCGCCTGCTCGTGGTGGGCGAACGGAGCAAAGCCGAGAACCGCATCGTCTATCCGCTCAACCTCGATCGCAAAGCGCTACGCAAGGATTGGTGGCACGATCATCCAAAGCACGCCCTGGGTCCTCACGACGGGTTGCCTGACCGAGTGCGCGCCGCCAAGTCCCGGCAACAAGCCGAATAACGAGGCAGTCGTGTCGCGAGCGAATGAGCGGGTCGTTCCGGGCACGAAGGCGCCTGCACATGGCGCTTTGAGCGTCTGCTTTGCTTGCTGGATGGTTAGAGAGGCCGTTCTACGCCCTCCCTGGGTCGATTGCAGCGGAACCGCCGAGACGCTACCCACCCGACCTCCGCCTCGATGGGCCGCCCCCAGCGCCGTGCCTACCGCTTCGAGAACTGGAAGCTGCGGCGCGCCTTGGCGCGGCCGTATTTCTTGCGCTCCACCACGCGCGGATCGCGCGTCAGAAATCCCGCCACCTTGAGGATGCCACGCAACTCCGGCTCATAGAACGTGAGCGCGCGGCTGATGCCGTGCCTGACCGCCCCCGCCTGCCCGGAAAGCCCGCCGCCCGAGACCGTGCAGATCACGTCGAACTGGTTGTAGCGATCGGCCACCAGGAAGGGCTGCGTGATCAGCATGCGCAGCACGGGGCGGGCAAAATACTGCGCCGCCTTGCGCTCGTTGATGGTGATGTTTCCCTTGCCGGGCTTGATCCACACCCGCGCCACGGCGTTCTTGCGCCGCCCGGTCGCGTAGGCACGGCCCTTGGCATCGCGCTTCGGCTCGAGCTTCGGCCGCTCGGCAATCTCCGGCGTGCGGGCCGCCAGCTCCTTGAGGTCGGCCAGCGTGCGCGTCTCGGATGCAGACATCGGCTCAACTCCTCGCATTCTTCGCGTTCATCGCCGCGACATCGAGCGGCCGCGGCGCCTGCGCGGCGTGCGGATGCTCCGGCCCGGCATAGACATGCAGGTGCCGCATCTGCCGCCGCTGCAACGGCCCGCGGGTGATCATGCGCTCTACCGCCTTTTCGAGCACGCGCTCGGGATGCCGGCTCTCCAGACGCTGGCGCAGCGTGCGTCCCTTGATGCCGCCGGGATAGCCGGTGTGGTAATAGAAGACCGACTGGTCGAGCTTGTTGCCGGTGATCCTGACGCGCCCGGCATTCACCACCACCACATTGTCTCCGCAATCGACATGCGGCGTGAATTGGGGTTTGTGCTTGCCGCGCAACCGAGCCGCGATCAGCGCCGCCAGCCGCCCCAGCACCAGCCCTTCGGCATCGATCAGCACCCAGTCCTTGCGGACCTCCGCAGGTTTCAGTGAAAGCGTCGTCCTCATCGGCGGCGTCCTCGCAAACGGCGCCGGCTTATGCCGGCAAGTCCAATGCCCGTCAAGTTTTTCCCATTGTGGTATCATATTACCACAAGTTGCCGCGTCCCCCGTGCCGGCTTACCATTTGACGATGCCGAACCATTCCGAGCGCGGCCTCTCCCGCAAAACCGCCGGCTACGGCGATCGCGACTTTTCCCTCTATCTCCGCCGCTCCTTCGCCCGCTCCATGGGCTACTCGAAGGCCATCCTCGATCGCCCCGTCATCGGCATCGTCGATACCGCCTCCGGATACAACAACTGCCACCGCACCGTCCCCGATCTCGTCGAGGCGGTGAAGCGCGGCGTGCTCGCCGCCGGTGGCCTGCCGCTCTCCTTCCCCACCATCTCGCTCTCCGAGCCCTCGCTCTACCCGACTTCGATGCACTACCGGAACCTCGCCGCCCTCGACACCGAAGCGATGCTGTCGGCCCAGCCGATGGATGCAGCGGTGCTCATCGGCGGCTGTGACAAGACGGTGCCGGCGCAACTCATGGCCGCGGCTTCGGCCGATCTGCCGGTGATCGGCCTCGTCACCGGCCCGATGCTGGCCGCGTCCTTCGAGGGCGAGCGTCTCGCCGCCTGCACCGATTGCCGCCGTTACTGGGCGGCCTACCGGGCCGGGCGCGTGAGCAAGGAGCGTATTGCCGAGATCGAGGGCCGGCTCGCCACCACCGCCGGCACCTGCGGCGTGATGGGCACCGCGAGCACGATGGCCTGCCTCACCGAGACGCTCGGCTTCCTGCCCCCCGGCACCGCCAGCATCCCGGCCGTGCATGCCGAACGGCTCGCCGCCGCCGAAGCCGCCGGTGCGCTGGCGATGAAGCTCGTCGATGCCCCCGTCCGGCCTTCGGACCTGATCACGCCGCACTCGGTCGAGAACGCGCTCATCGTGCTGCTGGCGCTCGGCGGTTCCACCAATGCGCTCATTCACCTCACCGCGATCGCCGGCCGCCGCTCCATCCCGGTCGATCTCCACCGCCTCAACGAATTGTCCCAACAGACACCCGTGTTGGTGGACCTGAAACCGACCGGCGATGGCTACATGGAGGATTTCCACGCCGCGGGCGGGCTCCCTGCCCTGCTCTACGAACTTCGCGACCTCCTCCATCTCGATGCGATCGACATCACCGGCACCTCTCTCGCCGATCGGCTCGCGGAGCCTCCGCCCTTCGTCGATCGGCGCTGCATCCGCCCGCGCGCGAATCCGATCTCGCCCTCGGGCGGCCTCGTCGCACTGTTCGGCACGCTCGCCCCGCGCGGGGCAATCCTGAAGCGCAGCGCCGCCACCCCTGCCCTTTTCGAGCGCGAGGCGCGCGCCGTCGTCTTCGACGGGCTCGAAGATCTCGCCCGACGCATCGACGATCCTTCGCTCGAGGTCACCCCCGACGACTTCCTCGTGCTCAAGAACGCCGGCCCCCGCTCCGTGGCCGGAATGCCGGAGGCCGGCTATCTGCCGATCCCGCAGAAGCTCGCCCGCGCCGGCGTGAAGGACATGGTGCGGATCAGCGATTGCCGCATGTCCGGCACTGCCTTCGGCACCATCGTCCTGCACACGACACCCGAGGCCGCCGCCGGCGGCCCGCTCGCCCTGGTCGAAACGGGCGACCGCCTTCGCCTCTCCGTCGCCGAACGGCGGCTCGACCTCCTGCTCGACGAGGCAACCCTCGCCCGCCGCCGCGCCCTCTGGCAGGCTCCGCCCTTGCCGCCGCGCGGCTGGGATCGCCTGGTCGCCGAGCAGGTCCTTCAAGCCGATGAAGGCTGCGATCTCGGTTTTCTCAAGCCCGCCGCCGGCTGACCGCGCCCGCCCCGCCCGATCGGCCCGGCAGGCTTCCGTGGATCCACGAGCCGGAGCGCGAGTTCGATGATGCCATCGGCACGCAGGCGCGAATGAAGGGCGAGCCGCATCCCGGCGGCGACGAACTGGAGATGGTCGATCTCGAGGCCCATTCCGCTCGCCGCGATCGCCCGCCAGGCAAGGCGGGCTGCTTCGGGAAGATGATTGCCGAGGCAGCGCTCGGCCTCCGGAGTTGGAACGATGACAACCGGCGCATTTGCCCGGACCATGGTGGTCTCCTCGGTTTGCTGCACGACCAGGCCGCCCGGACAGATTCCGGATGCGGACTGATTCATGCTCCGAGGCAACGGGCTCAGAATTTCACGCGGGCAGCACTCCAGGAAAGAGGGGGCTCCGGGCAGGGCGGGCGGCCCTATGCCGGATTCTGTCCCCCGTTGCAAGCAGAATTCGCCATCCGGCCACCGCACCCCGGGGATCCCGGGCGATCATTTCGACAACAGGTTCCTGGCCGCGTACTGTTCGGGGAACAGGCGATCCGCAAAGTGCGGGGCGAGCGCCGCCAGCAGATGATCCACCGCGCTGTAGTCCTTGTCGAACACCCAGGGCCGGCGCGCCAGCTCGCGGTCGTTCAACCAGAAGCGGCTCCATCCCGCCGTCGTCGCAATGATCTCGCGGGCGAAACCGGGGCCGTACTCGAGCCCGCCCTCGATAACGAGGTCGATGTAGGACTGCAGAAGCGGGAACGAGGCATCCGGCGGCGGCAAATCCATACCCGGCGCCTCGCCCGGCCGCTCCGGGATGTAAACCCAAATCTTCCCCTGCGCCGGAAGGCGCTGCCAGGAGACCGCCTCGATATCGGAACGCGGCACCTCGACGCGCACATAAGCCGCCTCGCGCGCATCGAACGCGGCCATCTCGTTCCCATCGACCGGAAACAGCACGCCATTGATCGTCATCGCCTCTGCTCCGGGCCCGGGTCGCGCCAGCCCGAGCGCGGTAAATCCTGACCGGGACCGATCGTCCCAGGTACGCACGTAGCCGAATGCCGCAGAGACCCGCACAGGAATGGCATGGATCGGCCGCGGCGGGGTTGCGTTTCGCGAAGCGGAGTTGATGAGGGAGCCATAGCCGAAGATGAAGTTGCCCGGCTGTCCCGGGAGCATCCGGCCCCAATAGCCCTGGGCCGCCGCCACCTGCGAGGCGGCGACCAGAAGCACCGCCGCGATGATGACCCGGGTTGCGCGCATGTCCCTGCCTCCCCTCGACTAAGAAGGGCGAAAGCCTCCACCCACGATCGCCGGGATGACGAGAGAGAGATCGGTATCGCCGGTCTTCTCCCCCGCGCGCGTGATCAGCGCGTGCGCCTGGCCGCGATGGTGTGTCTGATGATTGAACATGTGCGTAACCAGAAGCGCGCGCGGCGCCGCGACCTCGCGCCCCGCGCTCGCGCTGAACCAGATCTGATCGGCGGCTAGCCAGGCCTCTTCCATGCTGCCGGCCCATTCCGAGATCGCCGCATCCAACTGTTCGCGGGCTGCCGCCAGCTCGGCAAAATCCTCGATCATCCTGGCACTCTCCTTGAGCGGCACCGCCGGCTTGGGCCAGTCCGAAAAGCGCGAGAGCCAGATCGAATCGCCCCACAAAAGATGCGACAATGTGCCATGCAGCGAGCCCCAGAAGGCCCCTGCCTCCCGCCGCCGCTCGGCATCGGTGAGCCGCTCCGCAGCCTCATACAACCGGCGGTTCATCTCCTGATTGTAGGCTGCCATCGTACGGACATAAGCTGGTGTGATCATTCACAAGGTTCCTCGCGGCACGCGGGCGCGTGACCGTCATGTCCTGCATGTCTCCGAGGGGTGACTTGCAGCCACACGCTTCCTACGTCCTGTTTCAGTCGCAACGCAACGGAGGAGACCACCCATGAACAGCGAAGAACCGGTTCGCGTCGCGCGCGCGCTTATAGAGCGGCATGGCGTGCGTGCCGCCGCGGTCGCAGACGAACGGACCCTCGAAGCGCGGCTCGCCGGCAACACCGCCGAGCTCGATCTCTGGCAATCCGTGCAACTGGCCATCGCCGAACTGCGACGCACCGCGCCCAGACGCGCGGCATGAGGGTCCGGTGTTTCGGGATGCAGGAGAGTGAGCGGGTATTTGCCGCGGGGCGAGTCTGACGCGATGGACCACCCCGCCGCGCAGCGCTTCATCCGGTCCCTCTACCAGCATGTCCTCTGCCGCGCACCCCGCGCGGAGGAACTCGACCATTGGGTTGAGAAAACCACCGCCGGCGCCCCGCCCGATCAGATCTTCCTCTCCTTCGTCGGGTCGAAGGAGTACCGGAACCTCCAGGCCCGGCGCGAGGCAGCGAACCGCGTGGTCACTCGCTACCCGTCCGGTCATTTCTACTCGCCGGTCGTCAATCCTGCCGAGGCCAGGAAATACGTCGCACCAAGGCCTTCCTTCGCCGATGAAACCATCACGGAGCTGCCCGGGATCCGCATTTCCGATGAGCTGATGCTGGATTTCTGGGGAAAATCCACCGAATGCATCAAGACGACACAATTTTCCCCCCAGGGCGCATCGACCGCCCGCTACTATTGGCCGAACGCGAGCTATCCCTATGGTGACGCTCTGATTCTCCGCGCGATGATAGGTTACCACCACCCCACACAAGTGATCGAAGTCGGATGCGGTTTTTCCTCTGCCTGCATGCTCGATGCGGCGGATGACGCGGGCCTTTCGCACTTTTCAATGACCTGCATCGATCCCAATCCGGAGCGTTTGCGGTCATTGATGCGGACTTCCGACGCTGACCGCGTCCAGATCATCGAGAAACCCGTGCAGGAGGTCCCGATCGAGGTCTTTGCCAGTCTCGGAGCAGGAGACATCCTCTTCATCGATTCGACGCATGTCCTGAAAACCGGCAGCGATGTCTGCCACGAACTATTCTCGGTCCTGCCCAGCCTGGCAGCCGGCGTGATCGTACATTTCCATGACAGCCGCTACCCCTTCGAGTACCCTGACAAATGGATCTTCGAGTACAATCACTCCTGGAACGAAATCTATGCCATCCGCGCGTTTCTCATGTTCAATTCCGATTTCGAGATCACTTTCTGGAACACCTACTTCGCCCTGGCCAAGCGTGAACTGGTCGAACTGATCGCCCCCACCCTCGCCTGGAATCCCGGCGGCGGGCTCTGGATCAGAAGGAACAAACGTGGGCAACCGCAGCCGGGCTAGTGTCCTGCCCCCGCCGTTTGCTGCCGCCGGCAGCAAACGAAAGGGGATCAGCAGGCCACTGAAAATAAAGAGTAGTGTGCCGACAGCTTTGGCGCATCGATGGATACCAGGCGTTGGAGTCGGCACACCAGCACTAAGAATCATGCATGAGCGACACGGAATCCCCCGCGCCCTTGCCATCATTTCCTTTTCCTCTGGTCCTTTCCCTCTGGGTCGGGAGCCCGGTGAGGGATAGGCGTGAGACTGAATCGCGCCTCGACCAGAGTGGCTGGCAGTCGCAGCGGGGCGCGAAAAGCGCGCAGCTTGACAGCGGCCTCATCTCCATGATTGGCTTGTGCCACATCCTGAATCTCAAAAAGGGGCCACAATGCGGCATCTCCCGTCCGCAGTGGCCACGGCCTGTCTGATGCAAGGGCCGAATCCGGGCGCACACCAGTTCCATGTCAACGGAGGTGCTCTTTCCCATTGGCTGAGACAGCTCTGATGGAGGAGGCGCAATCTGCAGCAGGCGATGCCACGCTGCCCGACGGACTCAAGGTCTTTATCGTCGGATCGGCCCGTTCCGGGACCTCGATCCTGTTCCTCGCCCTGCACACCGTGTTCCGGCTGAGCGGACCAGGCGAAAGCCACGTCTTCCCGATCTTCGCGCGGATGATCCACGAATTCTACATGTACCGCGAAAACCTGGTCGCCAAGGACATCAAGAACAAACGGGTCCTCGCCTATCGCCTCGATACGCGCCTCTTCCGTGCACACCTGATTTCGTTCCTGCGTTCCTTCTACGCGCAGCAGTTCCCCTCGGGCGCATGGCTCGACAAGACCCCGGGCGCGGAAGCCATTCTTGCCACACCCCTCATCCTGAGCGCCTTTCCTGCAGCGAAAATCATCGCCACCAAGCGCACCGGCGTCGAGGTCGTGCGATCGTTCGGCGTGAAGTTCTCGACCAGCTTCGAAGAGAACTGCCGCGCCTGGGCCGGATGCATGGGTGCGCTTCAGCAGACTGTCGAGAGGTTCCCCGACATCCTGGTGGTGGACCAGTTCGACATCGCCAACAGCCCGGCCGAGGTTGGTGCGAGCATTGCCAGCTACCTCGGCCAGCCCGAGAGGGGAGCCGAGCTTGGCGAGTTCCTGCGCGAAACCGAAATCAGCCGCAGTTCGACGCATTCCTGGCAGAACCGGATGACCCTTACCGATGTCGATTGGGGTGAGCATGGCAAAAGTACCTTCGAACGGCTGTGTGGCCCGACAATGCGTCGCTTCGGCTACCCATTATGAGAAGGACATGCCCATGAAACGAGCCAAGGCGGAGTCCGCCCTCAGATGCATGGCCCTGGCACGGCGTCTGTTCGTCGCCCTCTTGATCGGCTGCCCGGCCCTCGCCGGTTTCGGCCGGCCGGCTACCGCCCAGGCGCCCTCGCCGCAAATCTGGATGGCGGCAACGGAGCCCGTCTGGCGCGACGTCCATGGCTGGGGCACCAACGACTATCTCGACCTCTTCCAATCGGGCGCGCCATGGCAGCAGGCGCTGCGGCGCGTCCAGGTCTTCCAGTTTTCGAAACGATTCATCGAACAAACCAGCCCCGAAACCCTCTCCCGCGCGATCGCTTTCCTCAATCGCAACCGCATTGCCATCGCCATGCAGGGCACGCCGAACATGCCGACACGCGGCTGCGGCCGCGGCATCGAGAGTTACGGCCCACCCCCCGACATGGCCCGGGACGCAGCGCGAATCCGCAGCCTCGGCGGGCAGGTCACGTACATCATGATGGACGAGCCGCTCTACTTCGGACATATCTACAAAGGCGGCGGACCCCGCATCGCCTGCCACGCCGCGATCGAAACGATCGCCGCCGACGCAGCGCGCAAGATCGCCGAGGCACGGCGTGTCTTTCCATCGGTTCAGGTCGGCGAGACCGAGCCCTATGGCATCCCCTTCGTGAGCAGCGCGGCCTGGGCCTCGATGATGGCGCAATGGTTCAGCGCCTTCCAGAGCGCGACCGGCCGGCCGCTCGTCTTCCAGCATGCCGACATCGTCTGGAACCGCCCGGACGCGCTGCCCCAGTTCGAGGCCGCCCTTCCGGTCATCCGCCGTGCGGGCATCACGCTCGGCGTCATCTACAACGGAACTCCGCAGGATCCGACCTCCGCCGCCTGGGTCGCGGACGCAAAGAGGCACATCGCACTGATCGAAGGGCGGCTCGGCATCCGCCCTCAGCACGTCATCTTCCAGAGCTGGACCGCCATGCCCCGGATGATGCTGCCTGACACCGCATCGGACACTCTGACCGGCCTCGTCGCATCCTACGCCGCAAGCCACTGATCCGTCGGATTTCGCCCTCGCCCGGATCGCCCTATATCTCCACCTTCAGAAGCGCGTCCGCTACGACGACGCCTTCCCCTTCCGCCATCACGATCAGCGGATTGATCTCCGCTTCCGCCACCTCCGGCAGGGCGGCCAGTCGCGAAAAAAGCGCAACCGTACGCGCGAGCGCGGCCAGATCGCCCTTCGACAGTCCGCGATAGCCCCGCGCCGGCTCAAGGCCCTTCACGGCGGCGATCATCTCGTTCGCCTCGCCCGCGCTGACGGGAGCAAGCCGAACCACGACGTCGCGATAAATCTCCGCCAGCACCCCGCCGGCACCGAGTACCACGATCGGACCGACCGACGGGTCCCGCCGAAACCCGAGCAGCACGTCCGCCGCGCCCCGCGCCATGGGCTGGGCAAGAAACCCTCTGATCCGTTCGCCAAGGCGTCTTCTCATTCCGGCTGCCGCCATTCGAAGCCCGGCGGCATCCGCGACATTCAGCGCCACCGCGCCGGCCTCGGTCTTGTGTGCCAGGCCCGCCGCAACCGCCTTCAGCGCCACCGGATAGGCGAGCGGCGGCGGCGCATCCGGATCGACCAGCCGCGCGCCATCCGGCAGCCCGAGCGCCGAAAGGACCGCCCGCGCCCCCGCCTCGTCGTCAGAAGCTGCCAGCAGCCCGGTCGTGAAGGACGGATCCGCCAGCGGCGGCGGCGTGCGTGGCGCCCGCCAATCGAGCCAGGCGCGAACGGCGTCAGCGCAGGATTCGGGCGTGCGAAAAGCCGCGATCCCTTGATCCGCGAGCAGGCGAAGCGACCGGCCGGCCTCCGGCGCCAGGAATGCGACCACAGGCTTCTCCCTGCCTCCCGCGATCACGCCGGCCACGGCTTCATGCGGACGGAATTGCGCGGAGCTGCCGATCACCGCAATCGCCAGATCGGCACCGTCCGTGTTTCCCGCCTTCGCCAGCGCGCTCGCAACGCTCTCTTTCCCGGCCCCGGCAAGCGTGGTGTCGTGCATGTCCGCGACGCCGATGCCCGCCAGCCCGAGCCGATCGATGACCATCGCTGCCCCGCCGCCGGTGGTCGCAACCACGCTCACCGCGCGGTGCGGCCGCGCGGGCGGACCGAAAGCGGCGAGCGGTGGAATTTCGAACAGCGTCTCGAGGCAATCCACGCGGATGATTCCGCTGGCGCGAAAGAACGCATCCGCCGCCGCATCCGAACCAACCATCGCGCCGGTGTGCGTCACCGCCAACCGCGCAGCTTCCTCCGAGCGCCCGAGCTTGTAGGCGATCACCGGCTTCTTCGCCGCCTGCGCGCGGCGCGCCGCGGCCGCCATGCGCCCGGCATCGCGGATCGTTTCGAGAAAGAGCAGGATCGCCCGGGTCTCCGGATCATCGACCAGGAGATCGACAATCTCCCCCGCGGCGAGGTCCGCCTCGTTGCCGGTCGCGATCAGCTTGGCGAACCCGATCCCGCGCGCCGCGGCGCGCGAAACGAGCGCGCCCATCATGCCCCCGGAATGCGAGATCAGCGCCAGACCTCCGGCGGGCAGGCTTTCGGCCTCGAGCGCCGCATTGACCGAGCAGGCAACCCGCCCGGTCACGTTGATCATGCCCATGCTGTTCGGCCCCAGCAGCCTGACGCCGCCCGCCCGGGCCACGGCCAGCATCTCCTGCTGCACCGAGGCGCCTTCCGGCCCGGCATCGGCGAACCCGTCGGCGAGGATCGCAGCAACCCGGACATGCGCTGCCGCGCACTCGGCGATCGCCTCCGCAACCAGCGCGGTCGGCAACAGCACATAGGCGAAATCGACGGGCTCCGGCACATCGGCGAGCCTTGCGAACGCCGCCTCTCCCGGCACCGCCCGGCGCCGCCGATTGACGAGATAGAGCGTGCCGGGAAACCCGTGCCGGCGCAGGTAAATCTGCGCCCGTGCCGTCAACCGCGACGCATCCGCCGAGGCGCCGATCAGCGCAATGCACCGAGGTGCGAACAGCGAGGCAAGCAAGCTCATTCCGGCCGCTGCGGAAACGGGCGGCCGAATATTCCTTCTGCGATCCGGTTCTTCATCATCTCGAGCGTGCCGCCGGCGATCATCAGGCCCCTGATCTTGCGCAGGCACCATTCCACCAGGAGCTCCTGCGAATAGCCCGCCCCGCCCATCACCTGCATCGCCTCGTTGGCTGCGAGCCAGCCGGCCTGGTTGCACGCGAGCTTGGCAATCGCCACCGCCTGGGCGTCCGGCAGGCTATCGGCGGCGGCGCTCACCGCGGCGCGCAACAGCAACAGCTCCGCGGCGTCCAGGGCAACCCGCATCTCGGCGAATTTCCATTGCAGCCCCTGGAACTCCATCAGCTTCCGCCCGAACTGCCGGCGCACCTCGGCGTGCGCCTTTGCCGCCCGGAAGCAATATTCCCCGAGTGCCAGCGCCCGTGCCGCGTTGCCCACGCGCTCGACATTGAAGCCGGCAATCTGCTTGCGGAATCCGCCCTCCTTCAGCAGCACGAGGCCAGGCGGGATGAACACGTTATCGAAATAAAGCGCGCACCAGCTTTCCCCGTTCATGGTCGGGCTCGGTGCGCCGAGACGGAACCCCTCCATCCCCCGCTCGACGAGTACGCTGCCGATGCCCCCGACTCCCGTGCCGAACCGGCAATAGACGAGAAAAACCGAAGCATCCTCGCTGTTGGTCGTGAAGACCTTGCTCCCGTTCAGCCGGTAGCCCGCCCCATCCGCCGTCGCCGTCGTCCTCAGATCCGTCACTGCCGAGCCGGCATCCGGCTCCGTCATCGCCACCGCGATAATCTTCTCTCCCTTCAGGAGAGGCGCAAAGAAGCGCTCCTTCTGCGCCGGTGTCGCATATTCGGCGAGCGTGCGGAAAGCACCGAAATTGCCGGCCTGGAACACGTCGGCGCTGCGCGGGCAGGAAGTCGCGATCTCCTGCATCGCGAGCACCGCCTGGAAAAGACTGCCTCCCGCCCCGCCTTCCGCCTCCGGCAGCATCAGGCCGAACAGGCCCGCCTCCGCCATGCTCTGGGCGACATCCCACGGAAAGCGCGCATCATGTGCGCGCTCGAGCCTCCCTGCCGCAAGGCGGCGAGCGGCGAAGCCGCGCACGCTCTCCTGGAATGCGCGATCGGTGGCGGAGAGCGTGAAATCCACCGCGCCAGGCTCAGACCGGGTCCGCTCAGACCGGGTCCCAGGAGAACACCTCTCCGCTCCGTTCCAGCGGCACGAAGGAAGAGGCGAGCGCCGGCATCGCGTACTCGCCGATCTGCTCCGGGGTCCAGCCCTCGGCACGGTGGATTCCCCGCAGCGGCCTGCTCTGGCTCATCACGAAAATCTCGTTGTGGCGGGTCGCAAAAATCTGCCCGCTCACGTTCTGCGCCGCATCCGAGGCAAGGAATACCGCCATCGGCGCATTCTTCTCCGGCGTCATCTCGCGGATCCGCGCCACCCGTGCCTGCTGCTCGGGCGTTTCGGCCGGGATCGAGCCGGTCATGCGGCTCCAGGCGAACGGCGAAATGCAGTTCGAGCGGACATGGAACCGCTGCATGTCGAGCGCGATCGACTTCGAAAGCGCAGCGATGCCGAGCTTGGCCGCCGCATAGTTCGCCTGGCCGAAATTGCCGATTAGGCCCGAGGTGCTCGTCATGTGGACATAGGCGCCGCTCTCCTGCTTGCGGAAGTGCTCGGCCGCGGCCCGGCTGACGAAGAAGCTGCCGTTGAGATGCACGTCGATCACCGCCAGCCAATCCTCCGGCGACATGCGATGGAAGATCACGTCGCGCAGGATGCCCGCATTGTTGACGACGATGTCGATCCGCCCGAATGCATCGAGCGCGCTTTGCATGATTCTCCGCGCCGAATGCCACTCCGAAACGGAGTCCGCATTGACGGCGGCAACGCCCGCCTCCTTCTCGATGAGCGCTTTCGTCTCCTCCGCCGGGCTCGCCGAGCCGCCTTCGCCGCTCACCGAAACACCCAGATCGTTGACCAGCACCTTCGCCCCGGCCCGCGCCATTGCCAGCGCGATCGCGCGGCCGATGCCGCCTCCGGCTCCGGTGACCACCGCCACTTTTCCCTCGAGCATCGGCCGACCCGCCATCAATTCCTCCCCTCCTTCAAGCCTGTCCACTATCCCTGATCCGCACCCGCTGCCGCACCAGCCCGAGCACGGCGCGGCAAAGAGGCGCCGGCTCGCCGACCCATTCGCCAAGCTCCACCACGGCGCCGAGCAGCGCCTCGATCTCGAGCGGCCGGCCGCGCTCGTAATCCTGCAGCATCGAGGTGCGGTGCCGTCCGACCTCCGCCGCGCCGGCGATGCGCCGGTCCACGTCGATCGCAAACCGGACGCCAAGCCTTTCCGCGACCGCCTGGCCCTCCAGCATCATGGCGCGGACCGTCGGCAGCGTGTCCGGATCCGTGGTGATGACATCGAGCGTCGCCGCCGTCAGCACGCTCAGCGGATTGAACGCCATGTTGCCCCAGAGCTTGACCCAGATCTCGTCGCGCAAGCGCGGCCTGACGGGCGCCTTGAAGCCCGCCGCGATCAGAAGCTGCGAAAAGCGGCGGATGCGCTCGCTCGACGACCCATCCGGCTCGCCCAGGCTGAACCGCTCTCCATAGCTGTGCGCGATCACCCCGGGCTCTGAAACCTCGGCCGCCGGATAGATGATGCAGCCGATGGTCTCTGCCGGCGGCAGCGCCTCCCAGAGCAGCCCCTCCGGATCGACCGCGCACAGGCGCCGGTCGGTGAACGGCGCCGGAAGGCCATAACAGTACCACCACGGGATGCCGTTGACCGCTGCAACGATCGTCGTGGACGGCCCGACCAGAGGACCGAGCGAAGCGAGCGCAGGCGCCAGCGAGTGCGCCTTCAAGGTCAGCACGAGATAGTCCTGCGGGCCGAGGCTCGCCGGGTCTTCCGCGAGCATCGGGCGGGTGACGATGCGTTGCCCGCCGCTCAGCAGCACCAGTCCCCGCGTGCGCATGGCCTCGAGATGCGGGCCGCGCGCGACCACGGAAACCCGTGTCCCGGCAGCCTCCAGCCGGGCGGCGATCAGCCCGCCGATCGCCCCGGCTCCGAAGATACAAACGCTGGGAGCCACTCGCTCAGCCGGCGAGGCCGAGCTTCCTGGCCAGTCCGATGCGTTGCAGCTTGCCCGTCGCTCCTTTCGGTATTTCATTCATGAACAATACCTTGCGCGGCACTTTGAAGGGCGCGAGGCGGCTCGAGCAGAACTCCCTGATGTCCCGTTCGGTGACCGTCTGGCCTTCCCTCAGCACGATCGCCGCCGCCACGTCCTCGCCCAGCAGTTCGTGCGGCAGCGCAAACGTCACGACCTGCGCGACCGCCGGATGATCCATCAGGATCGCATCCACTTCGAGCGGGCTGATCTTCTCCCCGCCGCGATTGATCATCTCCTTGATGCGTCCCGTGAGCCAGAGATAGCCATCCGCGTCGAGCCGCCCTTCATCGCCGGTGCGGAACCAGCCGTTGGTGAAGGCGCGGGCGTTGGCTTCCGGGTTGTCGGCATAGCCCGTGGTGACATCGGCGCCGCGGATGACCACCTCGCCGCTTGCGCCCTGCGCCAGCAGGTTGCCGGCAGGGTCCATGATGGCGACCTCCGGGCCTGCCGCCGGGCCGACCGAACCGGCCTTGCGGGGCTTCGGCGGCAGCGGGTTGGAGCACATCTGGTGCGCCGCCTCGGTCATCCCGTAAGCCTCGATGACCGGCGCGCCGAATACGTCTTCCAGCGCAGCCATCACCTGGCTCGGCATCGCCGAGGAGGAAGAGCGGATGAAGCGCAGCTTCAGCGCCCGCGCGCGCTCCCGCTCCCGCTCGGCCCGCGAGAGAATCGCCTGGTGCATGGTGGGCACCGCGGAATACCAGGTTGGCCGCACTTCCTCGGCCTGGCTCAGGAAGCGGATCGCGTTGAAGCCCGGGGTCGCGGCAATTCCCGCACCGGCCGCGAGCGAAGAGAGCGTTGCCCCGATCAGGCCGTGAATGTGAAAGAGCGGCATGATGTTGAGGCAGACATCGCCTGCCTGAAGCGCCAGGTGGCGGCTGATGCTGTGCGCCGAGGCCGCGAGGTTGGCGTTGGAAAGAGGCACGATCTTCGGCCGCGCCGTGGTCCCCGAGGTGTGTAGCACCAGCGCCGTGTCCTCCGCTTCCGCCGCCCCGCCTTTGGCCGGGCTTCTCGCCGGCATGGCGGAGCAATCCAGCCGGAAGCGCCCGGCCGGCCCGCCCTGCTCGGGGATCAGCTCGATCTCTGGAACGCCAAGCCGGGCGGCAACCGCGCGCGAGGGGCTCTCCATGCCCGCCGGGATGAGCAGCGCCTTCGGCTTCAGATCGCTGATATAGAAGGTGAATTCCTCGTCCCGGTAGGCCGGGTTCAGCGGCGCCGCACACGTCGCCGCGGCAACCGAAACGAAGAGCGCCGCCATCTCCGGGCCATTCGGCAGCACGATCGCAAGCCGGTCCCCGCGCCCGATCCCGACCGCGTTCAACCGCTCCCGCGTCTCCGCCATCTGTTCCAGCAGCGCCTCGGAGTGCAGCCATTCCCGCCCCGGCGCACCGATCGCGCGCGCCGCGGGTGGCCGGGCCGAGAGAAGGCCGAGAATGGTATCGGACATCACCAGAACTCCTTCGGAAATCCCGCTCACGCAGTCGCTGCCGTAAGGATGGAAGCGGATTGCGTCGCCGGGTCGCGTGCCATCCAGCGGCCGGATGCGACATGGGTGAGAAAAGTGAGCACCGCCTCGTTGAAAAGGGCCGGCTCCTCGAGGTTGATGGCATGCCCCGTGCGCGGCAGCGTGACCAGCCCGGCCATCGGAATGGTTCGCTTGAGGAAGATTCCGGGCTCCAGGGTCGGCTCGTCCTCATCCCCGCAGACGATCAGCGTCGGCACCTGCATCGCACGAAATTTCCCGGCCAGGTCATAGAGGTTCGGCCGCGCGCGCTGCACGCCCAGCATGGTCAGCGCCGAACCTTCCGCGGAATGCCCGGCCAGCATCGCCTCGAACTCGGCATGTCCGCGCGGGTCCTTTTCCAGAAGCTGCAGGCGCGCCGGGCCGCGGCTGTAGGAAGTTGCCCATTTCGCCACGCCCTCGGTACGAATCTTTTCCGCCGTCGCCGCGGCCTCCGCGCGAAAGCGTGCCTGCACGCCGCTCGTGTCCTCTGCCGGGCTTGCCCCGTACCCCACTCCCGCGGCAACGAGGCTGAAGGCCAATTCCGGATAGCGCAGGCCAAAATGCAGCGCTGCGAACGCGCCCATGGAGAGGCCAACCACGTGCGCCCGTGCGATGCCGAGCCCGCCGAGGACGGCCCGGATGTCATCCGTCGCCCGCTCCTGCGAATAGGAAGCCGGGTCGCCCGGCACATCGGAAGGCGGATAGCCCCGGGCATTGAAAGCGATCGCGCGATAGCGGCGGGAAAAGAAACGGAGTTGCCCCTCCCAGCTTCGCATGTCGCCGGCGAACTCGTGCACGAAGATGATCGGCACGCCCCGCCCGGCCTCGGTACAGGCAAGCTTCACCCCGTCTTCGGCAGTCACCGTCGGCATCCGCCCCCTCCCCACCCGCGCCGGCAAAGGCTACAGCCGCGAGAGTTGGGCGCAAGCCCCGAGGAACGGCCCCGAATTCGCCCCAAGAGGCCCTTGACGACAGTTTCCTCTTGCGCCATTTCCCTAATCAGGACTGCTTGGGTCCTGTTAGTTTCCGAACGCGTTTCGGAGGGGGCTGAGAGGAAAGATGCTACGGCTTTCCAAGCTCACCGACTATGCGGTGGTGGTGCTGGTCAGGCTCTCGCACAGCGCCGAGGTGCAGACTTCGCCCGGCATCGCCGCGGCCACGGGAATCCCCGAGCCAACGGTCGCCAAGGTCCTGAAGACACTGGCGGCGCGCGGCCTTGTCGCCTCGCACCGCGGAGCCCACGGCGGATACCGCCTGGCGCGGCCGCTCGCCGGAATCGCCATCGCCGAAGTGATCGGCGCGATCGACGGGCCGATCGCCCTGACCGCCTGCGTGGACGGTGCGAATGCCGGCTGCGAGGTGCTCCAGGTCTGCCCGGTGCGCGGCCGGTGGGATCCCGTGAACGCCGCCATCCGCGAGGCGCTGGCCGCGATCTCGCTCGAGGACATGCAGCTTGCCTCGGTCTCCCGCCCGTTCCGCATCGTTTCCCTCGCCAGGCCCGCCGCCAGCACTTCTCCCGTTCCCGTTGTCGAATAGGGTGCCATGTCAGCCGTTGCCGAAACCATCGAGACCGTCAGCGCCGTCACCGAAGGCGGCTACAAGTGGGGCTTCGAGACCGAGATCGAAACCGAGCTGGCCCCCAAGGGCCTCTCGGAAGAGACGATCCGCCTGATCTCCGCCCGCAAGAATGAGCCCGAGTGGCTGCTCGCCTGGCGCCTCAAGGCGTTCGCTGCCTGGCAGTCGATGACCGAGCCCGGCTGGGCGCGCGTCACGCATCCGGCGATCGACTACCAGGCCATCCATTACTACGCCGCACCGAAAAAGCCGGCCCCCAGGAACCTCTCCGAGGTCGATCCGGAGCTCCTCCGCACGTACGAGAAGCTCGGCATCCCGCTCTCCGAGCAGGCCGCACTGGCCGGCGTCGAAGGCAGCCGCGTCGCGGTCGATGCCGTCTTCGACAGCGTCTCCGTCGCCACCACCTTCCGCAAGACGCTGGCCCGGGCCGGCGTCATCTTCTGCCCGATCAGCGAGGCCGTTCGTGAACATCCGGAGCTGGTGCGCCGCTACCTCGGCAGCGTGGTGCCGCCCGGCGACAATTTCTTCGCCGCCCTCAATTCCGCGGTCTTCACCGACGGCAGCTTCGTCTTCGTCCCCAAGGGCGTGCGCTGCCCGATGGAGCTTTCAACCTATTTCCGCATCAATGCCCGCTCGACTGGCCAGTTCGAGCGCACGCTGATCATCGCCGAGGATGGCGCCTACGTCTCCTATCTCGAAGGCTGCACCGCCCCGATGCGGGACGAGAACCAGCTTCACGCCGCGGTCGTCGAGCTGGTGGCGCTGAACGAGGCCGAGATCAAATACAGCACGGTGCAGAACTGGTACCCGGGAGATGCCGAGGGCCGCGGCGGCATCTTCAACTTCGTCACCAAGCGTGGCGCCTGCCGGGGCCGGAAGAGCAAGATTTCCTGGACCCAGGTCGAGACCGGCTCGGCGATCACCTGGAAATATCCCTCCTGCATCCTGCAGGGCGCGGAAAGCGTCGGCGCCTTCTATTCGGTCGCGCTCACCAACAACTTCCAGCAGGCCGACACCGGCACCAAGATGCTGCATCTCGGCCCGGACACCAAAAGCACGATCGTCTCCAAGGGCATCAGCGCCGGACGCTCCAACAACACCTATCGCGGCCTCGTGCGCATCATGCCGCGTGCCGCGCGGGCGCGGAACTTCACGCAGTGCGACAGCCTCCTGATCGGCGACCGCTGCGGCGCCCACACCGTCCCCTATATCGAAAGCCGCAACGCGACCGCCCGCATCGAGCACGAGGCGACCACCTCCAAGATCGCCGAGGATCAGCTCTTCTATTGCCGCAGCCGCGGCCTTTCCGAAGAAGATTCCGTCAATCTCATCGTCAACGGCTTCTGCCGCGAGGTTTTGAAGGAACTGCCGATGGAATTCGCCGTCGAGGCGCAGAAGCTTCTCGCACTCAGCCTCGAAGGCTCGGTGGGCTGAGGAAATGGCGCTGCTCGAAATTCGCGGCCTCGCGGCAGAGGTCGAAGGAAAGCCGATCCTGCGCGGCGTCGATCTCTCGCTCCCCGAGGGCGAAGTGCACGCGATCATGGGCCCGAACGGCTCCGGAAAATCCACCCTCGCCTATGTGCTGGCCGGGCGCGAGGGCTACCATGTAAGCGCCGGCTCCGTGCGCTTCGACGGTGAGGATTTGCTCGCCATGGATCCGGAGGCGCGCGCCGCCGCCGGCCTCTTCCTCGCCTTCCAGTATCCGGTCGAGCTTCCGGGCGTCGGCAACGCCAACTTCCTCCGCACCGCTCTCAATGCGGTGCGCCGCGCCCGGGCCGAGCCAGAGATCGACGCCATGAAGTTCCTCAAGGAAGCGCGCGCCGCGCTGAAGCGGCTTTCGATGTCCGAAGAGATGCTGAAGCGCAACGTCAATGTCGGCTTCTCGGGCGGCGAGAAGAAGCGGAACGAAATCTTCCAGATGGCGCTGCTCCGCCCCAGGCTCGCCATCCTCGACGAGACCGACAGCGGCCTCGACATCGACGCCTTGAAGATCGTGGCCAATGGAGTGAATGCGCTGCGCGGCGAGAAATTCTCCGCCCTCGTCATCACCCACTATCAGCGCCTGCTCGATCACATCGTGCCCGACAAGGTGCACGTTCTCTCCGAGGGCCGGATCGTCCGCTCCGGCGGCCCGGAACTCGCCCTCTCGCTCGAGGAAAGCGGCTATGCCGGCCTCGTCGCCGAGGCAGCCGCATGAGCGCCACACTCAGAGAGACGGGGGAAAATTTCTCCGCCCGCTACCACGGCCTCGCACCCCGCCTGCCCGGCCCGCCCGATTTGCGCCGCCGCGCCGCGGACTGGTTCGACCGCCACGGCCTTCCCGACACGCGCGACGAATCCTGGCGTTTCACCAGCCTCCGCCCGCTCGCCGGAATCGTCTTTTCGCGCGCCGAAGATCAGGACGACACCGCGCCGAGCCTCCTCGCACGCCTGCCGCCAACCGAGGCACCGCTCCTCGTCTTCACCCAGGGGCGGATGCGCGCCGATCTCTCCCGCTTTCCCGCCGGCGGCCGAGCGGGCATCAGCGTGGCGTCCTTCGCCAACGAGCCTTCGTTCGGCAACGTGCCCGACAGCGAAACCGAGCCGCTTTCCGCCCTCAACACGATGCTCGCGGAAGATGGTGCACGGATCGCCGTCGCGCCTTCTGCCGACGGCGGCACCCTGGTCCTGCTGCACCTCGCCTCCGGCAACGCGGAGCACCCGCCCGCCTTCCATCCGCGCCATCAAATCCGCCTCGGCGCCGGCGCGCGCCTCACCCTGATCGAAATTGCCCTCGGGACGTCGATCTATCTGCACAATCCGCTGACGGAAGTTGTTCTCGCTGAACAGGCAGAGCTTCTGCATCTCCGCCTGCAGGACGAATCCGCCGCCGCCTTTCATCTCGGCAGCCTGCACGTCGCACTCGGGCCCGGGAGTGCTTACGAAAGTGTGGCGCTCGTGCGCGGCGCACGCCTCGCCAGGAGCGAGCTCACGGCCGCGATCGTTGGCGAAGGCGCCCGTTTCGCCCTGCACGCGGCGCAAATCCTGGGCGGCGAGCAGCTCGCCGACATCACGACCGTCGTCCGGCATCTGGCACCCGGCGCATCCTCGCGCCAGTCGATCCGGAACGTGCTGACCGAGCGGGCACACGGCGTCTTCCAGGGCCGCATCGCCGTCGATCGCATCGCGCAGAAAACCGACGGCTACCAGATGAACAAGGCGCTGCTCCTCTCCGAAGAGGCGCAGATCAACAGCAAGCCGGAACTCGAAATCTTCGCCGACGACGTGAAATGCAGCCATGGCGCGACCGTCGGTGCACTCGATCCGAATCAGCTTTTCTATCTGCAAAGCCGCGGTGTGCCGAAAGCGGAGGCGCGGGCAATCCTTGTCGCCGCCTTCCTCGGCGAGATGCTGGAAGCGATCCCGCATTCGTGGGGCCGCTCCGTCCTCGAAGGCGCCGTGCAATCCTGGTGGAAGGACCGCCCCGTATGAACGTGATGCGCCTTCCAAAGGAACCGGCGGCCAAAACCATCGCCGATGCGCGGGCGGATTTTCCGATCCTCGGCGAGAAGGTGCACGGCGTGCCTCTCATCTATCTCGACAGCGCCGCCTCGGCGCAGAAGCCGCGCGCGGTGATCGCGGCGATGGTCGAGACGATGGAGAGGCAATACGCCAACGTGCACCGCGGCCTGCACTGGATGAGCGAGCGCGCAACCGACGCCTATGAAGCCGCCCGGGTGGCAGTGGCACGGCTCCTCAACGCCCGCGAGCCGGAAGAGATCGTCTTCGTGCGCAACAGCACGGAAGCCATCAACCTCGTCGCCCATTCTTATGGGCGCGGCGTGCTCGAGCCGGGCCAGGCGTTGCTGATCTCCGAAATGGAGCATCACTCGAATATCGTGCCCTGGCAGCTTCTGCGCGATGAGCGCGGCACCGGACTGCGCGTCGTGCCCGTCACCGATGCCGGCGAACTCGATCTCTCCGCTTATGAGCGGTTGCTGGCCGCGGGTCCGGTCGGGCTCGTTTCGATCACCCACATGTCGAACGTGCTCGGCACCGTGACCCCCGCCGAACGCATCATCCGCCTGGCACACGAGGCCGGAGCCAAGGTCCTGCTGGACGGCTCGCAGGCGATCGTGCACCGCCCGGTGGACGTGCAGGCCCTGGACGTGGATTTCTATGCCTTCACCGGCCACAAGCTCTATGGCCCGACGGGGATCGGCGTGCTCTGGGCGCGCCGCGAGCTCCTGGAGCGGATGCCTCCCTTCCTCGGCGGCGGCGAAATGATCTCCGAGGTCACGTTCGAGCGTTCGCGTTGGGCTCCCGTGCCGCACAAGTTCGAGGCCGGCACGCCGGCGATCGTCGAGGCAATCGGGCTGGGCGCGGCCATCCGCTACCTCGAGGAGATCGGCTACCCGGCGATCACCGCGCACGAGGCCGCGCTGACCGAACATGCGCTCGCACGCCTTGCCTCGGTGGAGGGCCTCCGCGTTCTCGGCCAGGCGCAGGACCGCGGCGGCGTCGTCTCCTTCGCCTTCGAGCGCATCCACGCCCACGATGTCGCAACCCTGCTCGACCGCTCGGGGATCGCGGTCCGTGCCGGGCATCATTGTGCCGAGCCGTTGATGCGCCGCTTCGGTCTCGACAGTACGGCGCGCGCCAGCTTCGCGCTCTACACCACTTCCGGGGAGATCGACGCCCTCGCCGATGCCCTCGCCAAGGTGCGGGAGTTCTTCCACTGATGTTCGGCGATCTCGCAGACCTTTATCAGGAAGTCATTCTCGAGCACAGCCAGCGGCCGCGCCACGGCAAGCGGCTTGCCTGCTTCGACGCCTCCGCCAAGGGCGACAACCCGATGTGCGGCGACCGGGTGCAGGTGTTCGTGAAACATGCGCCGGACGGTGCAATCGCCGATGTCGGGTTCGAAGCCCGCGGCTGCGCGATCAGCGTCGCCTCGGCCGACCTGATGGCCGAGGTCGTGCGCGGCCGGAGCGCGGCGGAGGTGAAAGAGATCGCCGGGAAATTCCGCGCCCTCGCCCGCACCGGCCACTCCGGGAACCCGGACGACGAGGCCCTGGAGGCATTGCAGCCGCTCGCCGGCGTGCATAGCTATCCTTCGCGCGTGAAGTGCGCCACGCTCGCCTGGCACGCGCTGCTCGCGGCGTTGCAGGGCCGGAAGGAGGCCAGCAGTGAGTGAAGACCAGGCCGCAGTGCACGGCTCCTGGACCCCGGAAGGCGAAACCCCGCCCAAGGTCTCGGAACTCGCCGTGATCGATGCGATTTCCGGCATCTACGACCCGGAGATCCCGGTCAACATCTATGAACTCGGCCTAATCTACGCGATCGAGATCGACGACGAAGGCCTGGTCCGCGTCGAGATGACCCTGACCGCCCCCGGCTGCCCGAGCGCGCAGGAACTGCCCGACCAGGTGCACGACGCCGTCCTCGCCGTGGACGGGGTGAAGGACGTCATCGTCGATACGGTCTGGGATCCGCCCTGGGATCCGAGCCGGATGAGCGAAGACGCGCGGCTGCAGTTGAACATGTATTGATGGATCGCCGATGAGCACGACCAACGAAATTCCGGCCCGGAAACCGCGGCGCCCCCTGCCGCCCCTGATGGCGCTGACCGACGCCGCGGCCGAGCGCCTGCGCGCCCTCTACGCCAAGGGCCGCGACGGGATGACGCTCCGCATCGGCGTCAGCACCAAGGGCTGCTCCGGTCTCTCCTACGAGATGACCTGGGTGGATGCGCCCGGCCCCGGCGATGAGGTCGTCACCGATAAGGGCCTCACGCTGCTCATCGACCGCAAGGCTTCCCTGTTCCTGATCGGCACGGTGATGGATTACGAGGTGAAAAGCCTTTCTTCCGGCTTCACCTTCAGCAATCCGAACGAGAAGGGCCGCTGCGGCTGCGGCGAAAGCTTCCACGTGTGAGGGATTTGCCGGCCCGCTCTGTCGCCGCGGGCCGGGGATTACCGGCCGGGGCGCCCAAGGGCGGAAGGCGACCCCGCTCACGCTTTTACTCACCAGTCGGAAACTTAGACTACAAATAATTGTAAGGCGAAAGAATAGCTTGTACCATGCGAGCGTTGGCGCTACGGTGCCGGCATGGTTCGAGACGGCAGGAAATTATACCAGCCGACGGAAAGCTTGACTCTCTGGGGGGTTCCCGAATCGGCGCGAGTACGATTCTGTAGGGCCTGGAGCGGGTCGCACAAGGTCATGCAGATGGGCAAGCCGATCGAGGTCATTCGAACCGAGTTTTCCGCCGCCGCCCTGCGCGAGGTTGCGGCGAGCACGCGCGATGGCGCGGTGGTGCGGCGCCTGCTGGCGATCGCCCTGATCCTGGAAGGCCAT
>JASHOF010000079.1 GCA_030041255.1 Acetobacteraceae bacterium | reverse complement strand
CGGGGCAACGACCTGTCCCGGGATCGCTCGGTTGAGGCCGTCTACGATCACCTTGTCAGAGGGTTCGAGGCCGGCCGTGATGATGCGCAGGCTGCCCTGCTGCTGCCCGAGCGTCACGCGGCGCTGCTCGACTTTGTTGCCGGCGCCAAGCACGAGCACGTAGCTTCCCTGCTGGTCGGTGGCCCACGCGGTATCCGGGATCAGGAGAGCGTTGTCGAGTTTGCCCTCCGGGACGCGCACACGGACGAAGAAGCCCGGCAGCAGCGAATGTGTCGGGTTGGCGAAGCGCGCCCGCACCATCAGGGTCCCGGTGGAGGGATCGACATCCGGTGAGACATAGTCAAGCACGCCGTGGTGCGGGTAGCCGCTCTCGTCGGCGAGGCCGATATCGATCGGGACCACACCGAGCTTGGCAATGGTGAGCCCTTTGGCGCGGAGTGCGGCCCGGATCCGGAGCACGTCCTGCTCGGCGACGTTGAAGGTGACATAGAGCGGATCGAGCGAGATGATGGTGGCCAGTGTCGTGGGCCCGGTCTGCCCGACCAGGGCGCCGATGGCCTCGAGATGTGTCGTCACGACGCCGTCGAACGGCGCGTTGACGCGGGTGTAACTCAGGTTGATGGCAGCGTTGGCAAGATTGGCCTCGTCCTGCTGCACGACGGCTTGATCGGAGTCACGCTTGGCGCGCGCGACATCGAGCTTCGACTGCGAGGCGAAGTTCTGCGCCGCGAGCTGGGACTGGCGGATAAACTCCGCCTGCGCCTGCACGAGTTCGGCCTTGGCGGCCGCCAACTGTCCTTCCGCCTGCTGTTGCTTGGCCTGGTAGGGGGGCGGCTCTATCACGAAAAGATTGGTGCCCTTGGTGACGTAGGCCCCGTCCTTGTAGTTGATCTGCTGCAGGAAGCCCGCCACGCGCGCGACCAGATTCACCTGGTCGATAGAAACGGTATTGCCGGTGACCTCAAGATAGAGGGTGACGTTCCTCGTGAGCGGCGTCGCTACGCCGACCTCCGACGGCGGCGGTGCGACATAGCGGTTTTGCTGCTTGCAGCCGGAAAGCACGAACAGCCCCGCGAACAGGATCGCTGCGAGCCCGGTCAGGCGTGTGCGGCGCATCTCATCCCCGGACAGTGATTTCCCGACACCCCTGATTCCAGAACTCCGCCCCACTGCTCCGGCCGGGAGCGTTCACGATGTTCAAAGCATAGGCGCTGGACGCCGGGTTCTGCAAGCAGGGCGGTCGATAACGTACGATGGCGGGTGCCCGGCGCGCCGGCGAAAAAGCGCCGACACATCGCAGGAATGCAAGGGTACGGAAAAAGCGAAAGAATAAGCCAGGAAGTCCCGCGCCTCTCTCTCATCACTCCGGAACTCGCCTCGCTCCTTTACGAATCCGTTGGCTTGGACCGGAGGTTCGGTTGCGGGGTCCGCTCAGGATTCGGTCGCATGGCCAGTTCGAGAGAGGATCGGTTCGGGACCTCCGATGGCAGCAGTCCAGCCCGACACAGGTCTCGTGGTTTGTCCCAGCCCGCGATTCCCGGTGAATCGGGTGCATAGGGGTGCGGATTCTGCGAGAATCGTGTTACCGACACGGCTGTTCCGAAACCTGCAGGTGCGGGCGCACCGGGAATTGCGGGCTAGCTCCGTGTCTCGCTGAGCGCTGTTCGGTCGGGTGGGAGCGGCGGAGGCAATTCGGCGAGATAGCCGTTGGCCTCTGCGATCCCCTGGCCCGCGGCACGCTCCAGCCAGCGGCGGGCCGCGACGGGATCCCGAACGCCGGCGCTGCCATGCAGGTAGTAGCGACCAAGCATCAGCTGCGCATGTCCATGTCCGCGTTCAGCGGCAGCGAGAAACCAGCGCGCAGCGCGCGGGCGGTCGGGGGGAATGTCATGGCCACCGCCGAGCAACGCACCCACCGCAAACATCGCACCCACATGCCCGCGTTGCGCCGCCTTCTGGTACAGGCGGAGCGCCTCGGTATGATCGCGCGATCCCCCTTGCCCGCTGATGAACATCTCAGCGAGCATGACCTCGGCCTCTGCCAGGCCCGCTTCGGCTGCACGGGCAATCCAGGACCGACCGGCAGCTTCGTCGGTCTCGACCCCGCGCCCCTCGATCAGCATGCGCCCGTACCAGTACTGCGCGTTCACCACCCCGTCTGCCGCACGTCGCATCCACGCCAGCGCCGCTCGCTCGTCCCGCTCCACACCAAGCCCTTCGGCGAGGCACACCCCGAAATTGAAGGCGGCAACGAGATCTCCCGAACTCGCCGCCTGTTCGAACCATTCGCGAGCCCGTCTGGCGTCATCCAGTTCGCCGGCACCCTGGAGAAGGACGCCGGCGAGGTCGGATTTGGCACGCTCGTCGCCCTTCTCTGCGGCGATGCGGAACCAGCGGGCGGCCTCGGTGGCATCGCGGGCCACACCGCCTCCCGTCAGATGCAGGAGCCCGAGCGCCCGCGCGGCCGCGGCATGTCCCCCCTCTGCGGCGCGACGGTACCAGATCGCGGCCTCCGCATAGTTGGGCGGCAGGTCGCCGCCGCGAGCGTAGAGATCGCCGACGATTGCCGCGGCTTCGAGATCTCCGCCGATTGCCGCCCGGCGAAGCCAGGATTCGCCCTCGAGCGCGTCCCTCGGCACGCCGCGGCCCTCCATCAACATCAGCCCGAGGCGGGCCGAGGCGGCGCGGACTCCCTTTTCCGCGGCCATGCGATAGAGCTTCACCGCAGCCTCAGGATCGGCCGCCATGCCCAATCCGCGCTCGGCCATCAGCCCGACCATATATTGCCCCATCGGCAGGCCAGCTTCGGCAGCGGTCCGGAGCAATCCGCAGGCCCGAGTATAGCCGTCCATGTCGGAGGCCTTGCGCGCAAGCGCAAGCCCGAGCCCGAGCGCCCCCTGCGGCGAGCCGGCCGCTGCCGCCTTGCGATACCACTCCTCTCCCGCCGCCGCATCCCGCATCGGCTCAGGGCCGCTGGTGAGCAGATAGCCGAGCACCGCCTGGCCGTCAGGAGCCCCCGCCGCCGCTGCCTTGCGCGCCCAGACCAGTGCCTTCTCGTAGTCCGGCTGCGGCGGCTCGCTGGCCGCGAACAGTGCCGCAACTTTGGCGCCGGGCGCGGCCGATTGCGCCGCGCCCCCGACCCCATGCAGATAGAGGCCGGCCAGCAGCGATTGCG